>BTUC01000319.1:0-8242 GCA_045863575.1 Phycisphaerae bacterium | reverse complement strand
GCCCAGTGGCCCGCGCAACCAGATGCGCCCCGACAAACTCGGCGGCATGCCGGCCATGCCCGGTGACAGCGGCGCCGGGATCGACGTGAGCGCACTGGCTCAGCTCACCGGCGACATTGCCCTGGTCGTCAAGATCCGCCGCCGGCAGATCCTGCTCCATCGCGAGTCCATCGGTGAGCTGCCCGTCTCCGAGGCCATGGGCCGGTTGGCTGCAGGGCGACAGCGTGCCTTGGCCGCCCTGCTCCCGCAGCTCGCCCGGCGGGCCGAAGCGTACGACCCCGGACTCACGCCCATCCTCGAGGGCGCTCGACATGCGATGGTGGAGGCCACTGGGCGCTTGGAGAATGCCGACCGGCGGGGCGCTGCCCCGTTTCAGAAGGTGGCCATCGAGCGGTTGACCGAGGCCGAAGTTCGCATGCGCGAGTTTTATGCGCGGCTCCTCGAAGCACTGGAACGCTTCAGTGCCCCCAGCGTGGAAGGCGCCCCCCATGGCGCCGAGGGCGAGGAGGAAAAAGCAAAGATGACCGCCCTGCTCACCATGCTTCGCGAGATCGTGCGTGTCGGCCTGATCATGAAGGAGCTGGACGTTGAAATCGCCAGGGCGGAGGCCTGGAGCGCCGGCGATACGACCCCCGATGAGCAGGCAGTCAAGACCTCCGCCGCGCATCACCGTGAACTGAGCAAGACCGGCCTGGATATCGTCAAGCAGCTCTCCGTCCTGCCCGGAGAAGTGGTCATGTCCCTGCCCGAGGCGGTGCTGGAGGCAGCCCAGTTTCTTGAAGGAGCCGCCGACTCTCTGGATGAACCGGACTTCGTGGAGACGCGCGACCGGCAGAACACGGCCATGGACTTTCTCGAGAACGCTTGGCAGACCATCGCGCATTCAATGGCCACGCTCACCTCTGGCCAGGATGCCGACGACTCGGAGAAGAACACGGAACCGGGCGATTCGTCCGAAAGCCGTTCCGGCGGCGAAACCGCCGCGGCGGTCACCGACTCGGCCGGCGGTGACAAGAAACCGTGGTACTGGGATCTGCCGCCCCAGGCCCGCGACGCCGTCATGCAGTCGCTGTCGGAGAGCCTGCCCCCCCGGTACGCGCCGGCGATCGAGCGTTACTACGAACGGCTCAGCCGGAGCCGTTCCTCGGAGCAGTGAGATGACCGCAGACACAACTGTTCACAGGCGCCGGATTCCTGTCGGCATGCGACAAGCAGCCGTGCTCGCGATTGTTGCCGGTATGCTGCCGGTGGGCATGACCTCGGCGCAGGCGCCGGCGCTGCCGAAGATGGAGGACCGCAACCTGGAGATCACCCCCGAGACCCGCGAGCGCATCCAGCGCGGCCTGGATTACCTGGCCTCCAATCAGAGCGAGAATGGCTCCTTTCACGGCTCGTATGGGCGAAACACCGGCATCGTCTCCTTTATTGTGCTCAGCCACATGGCCACCGGGGTGATCCCGGAACGCGGCCCCCGCGGTCGGCTGGTTGCCCGGAGCATCGACTATGTCCTACAGCACGCCCAGCTCAGCGGCCTGATCTCCAACCCGCGTGACACCGCCCACGGCCCGATGTACGAGCACGCCATGAGCACGCTCATGCTCGCCGAGGTCTGGGGCATGTACGACCGCCCGGGCCTGCTGGATGCCCTGCAACGGGCCATCAATCTCATCATTTCCTGCCAGAACGATCAGGGCGGCTGGCGCTACCAGCCCCGCCCGGCGGACGCCGATGTTTCTGTGACCGTCATGCAATTGATCGCCCTGCGCGCGGCCAAGAATGCAGGCCTGAGCGTGCCGCGCCGCACCTTCGACAGCGCCATCGAGTACGTCAAGAGCTGCGCGTCCGCCAGCGGCGGCTTCATGTACCAGCCGGGAGTCGGCGGCGATGGTTACGCCCGGACCGCCGCAGGTGTATGCTCGTTGCTCGCGTGCGGTGACTACGAATCGCCGGAAGTGCTTCGAGCGATCGCGTATCTCCAAGAGCGCAAGCAGCCCGAACAGCGCGGCGACGACCATCTGCATTACGGTTTGTACTATGCGGCCCAGGCGATGTATCAGGTCCCCGATCCGGCCCAGTGGACGCAATGGTTTCCCGTCGCCCGGGCGGACCTGCTGGGCCGGCAGCAGGCCGACGGAAGCTGGGAGGGCGAAGCGGGGCCGCTTTACGGCACAGCGATGTCCATCCTGGCTTTGTCCGTGCCCTACCGGTATCTGCCCATCTACCAGCACTGAGGTGGCCGTGCATCGTGCTCTGAAGACAGTCTGGCTGGCTGCGTGCCTGGGTACCGTTGCGGGGGCGACGGAGCCAGCACCGCTGGTCATCACCCGCGACCACGCCGCCGCGGCGGCCGATCTGAGCATTGACGACGGCCGGGTTCGCATCGTCGGCGACGCCGATCCCATTCCCCTCGACAGCGTGCTGCTGATACAGTTCAGTCCGTCACCGCGGTTGCTCGCGCCGCGCCCGTGGGTCTGTTTGCATGACGGCACACGGATCAGCGGCCGGCAGCTCCAGTTGAGTGTCGACGGCGCAACGCTCACCACCGGCTCTGGTGATCCCTTCAGCGCCCCATACGGCCAGATCGCTGCCATTTTTTTCCGTGCCGCTCGACCGTCCTTTGAGGCCCCCACTGACGGCATCCGCATCATTTCGGCGACCGGTGATGTGCTGGATGCGCCCCTGGCCGACGTCGACGCCGAAGGTGTTTTCATTGACATCAACCCCAATGTCGATCCCATTCACCTGCCGATCGATCGACTCAGCGCCATCGTCTGGTCCGCCCGCAAGAATGATCCTGCCTCGGAAAACCGGGGCGTCGCCCGGGTCGAGCTCCGCAGTGGCGAGGTGTTTGTGGCGCGGGTGACGCGCTTGGATGGTCAGGCTCTGGAGATGCAAACACCCGCCGGCCCACGCGTGATCCCCCGCCGTGAACTTGTTGCCCTGCGGGCGGCTCGACTCGTATCGGCCCAACCCGCTTCGCCGCCGCCCGAGGACACGCTACGTCCGGCATGGCGGATCAACTCCGACGCGCTCGGCCTGCCACTGCGCCTGGGCGGGCGCTCGTTCAAGAACGGCATCGGTCTGCACGCTCCGGCCCGGGTCACTCTGCCGGTGCCGCCGCAGGCACTTTGGTTCGTCGCGCTGGCAGGTGCAGACGCGGACGCAGCTCCGTTCGCCCGGGTCAAGGCCGAGATCCAGGTGGACGGTCAGTCGGCGTGGAAGCTCGATGCGGCCGCGCCGGGCCAGCCGCCCAGATACGCGGCGGTTAAAGTCAACGGTGCCCGTGAAGTCACGTTGATGGTCGAGTCGGCGGCTGACGACCATACGGCCTGCCTGGGAGATTTTGCCCATGCCGCGTTCATCGTCGACTGATCGTGTTGTTCCTGTTCAGGGTCCGCGACCCGCCGCTTCGCTGATTCTTGCCCTGGCGGTGCCCCTGCTGGCGAGCGCAGCGGTACCTCCGACGACCACTGCGCCCGCTGGTGACCCTCTCACGAATCTGCTGGCCAACGGGGGCTTCGAGCAGCATGATGGAACGGGCACCCTTCCCCACAACTGGCAGGCCGTAGATGAGAACTTCGAATACTTCGGCTGGATCGCGCCCCGCGTGGAGCGCCGGCTGGGCGACGTCCTTCCCCGCTCCGGCCGTTTCATGGTCGGCCTGGCCACCGATGCCATGAGTGTCGATACGAACGGCCGGGAATATCACATTCCCCGGTCCGCCCTTTATCAGACCCTCACCGTTCCGGGCCGTTGCCGCGGCGAATTCTCCATTTACTACAATGACCTCGGCTCCACGGCCCTCTCGCACACTTCTGCCATCCGCCTCGCGTACAGCATCAACAACGACAACCCCGGCCATCTGCGCTTTCCCGCGCAATTCCTGGCAGATGTCGACCAGATCAGACCGGGCATCTGGTCGCGGCCGTTCTTCCGCGTGTCCCAGCAACTGCCCGACACACAGACCGCCGTCGGCGACTGGACGCTGGCCAAGATCCCCGTCCGGATTGACCAATCGGAGCTGAACGCCCGTCTCACGCTGTGGATCGGCATCTTCGATCACCAGAACAGCACGGAGTTGGCCTACTACCGGATCGATGACGCCTCGTTTATCCTCTCGGAATCCGCAGAAATTCGACCACCGCCTGGCAAGCCCGACTGATCGCCAGGCCGTTCCAGTCGCCCGGCCGGACCCACCGGGAGTCGATTGGGATGCGCGCGGGCGCATCCGCTTCGACCGCCGTCCTGTAAATGTGAAAAGTCATCTCGCGATGCGTGAGCAAGCGCGTGACTTTCCCGACCGGCTGGCGCGAAAGGTGTTGCCCGGAGGGAACCCGGCGGTGCAGCCTCTGGAGGGCTGCCGTCACGGGCTCGCCTTCTTCTACCACTTCGCTGGGCAGCTCCCACAATCCGGCCCAGAGCCCTTCCGATGGACGCTGAACGAACAGCAACCGTCCATTCCATTCAATGGCCGCCACCAACACCTGCACCGGCTTCACCTTCGACCGCCGGACGGGCGGCGGAATGCGATCGGTGAGATCCTCGAGCGCCGCACGGCAGATCCCCTGAAGCGGGCAAAGCAGACAGTTGGGCGCTTTCGGAGAACACACCGTCGCCCCGAGTTCCATCAGCGCCTGGTTGAAGTCACCGCACCGGGCCCGCGGCAGCAGCGCCTCGGCCGTTTCCCACAGCAGTGCGCGAGTGGCCGGCGCCTTGGGATCGGCATCGATCGCCAGCACCCGCATCAGCACGCGCCCCACGTTGCCGTCCAGAACAGGCGCGCGAACGTCATAGGCGATCGAAGCAATCGCACCGGCCGTGTAGCGCCCCACGCCGGGAAGCTCCATCAGCGTCTCAACCGCCGCGGGAACGCGCCCGCCGTGGTCGGCCACGACCTTCTGCGCCGCCGCGTGGAGATTCCTGGCCCGGCTGTAGTAGCCCAGGCCGGACCAGAGAGCCAGTACCTCGTCGAGGGGGGCGGCGACCAGATGCTCAATGGTCGGGAAGCGGGTCAGGAATCGCTCGTAGTAGGGAATGACCGTCGCGACCTGCGTCTGCTGGAGCATGAACTCGGCCACGAGCTGCGCGTATCCGTCGCCCACTCGGTGCCTCCAGGGGAGGTCGCGCCGATGGCGGGCGTACCAGCTCACCAGTCGCCGGCGCAGGCGTGAGACGGCCGGGCCGGTGAGGGTTGGATAGTTGATTGATGGTGTGCGCGAAGCTCCCGGTCCGGCCATGCCAACTCCGGCGTAAATGTACCGGCCGCATTGTAGCCACTGTCCGGCGATGGAGAAAACGCTCATAGCCCGCGCCTGCTTCCGCCTGTTCCGTCTGTACCGTCCGCGCGTGCTCCGACTGTCCCGTTGCCCCTCCCGCCCACGATGATGTGGGGCCGGCTTCCCGCCGGCCGTTTGGGTGTGGCAGAACGGCCGCAGGGCCGCCGGCCGCTGTTGCGCTGGACAGCGGGCCCAGCGACGAGCGCCCGTCCCGGCATCGTATAATGACCCCGGTCATGACCATGGCTCGACGCGATGTCATCATTGTGGGCGGAGGAGCGGCCGGGCTGGCCACCGCCATCTTCACGGCCAGGCGGTCGTCCGGGACGTCCGTCGCGGTCCTGGACGGTGCCCGCAAGCTCGGCGCCAAAATCCTGGTCAGCGGCGGCGGACGATGCAACGTGACCCACGCCGCCGTTCGCCCCTCGGATTTCTGGGGCGGCAGCAGCAATACCGTGCGCCGGGTCTTGTCGGCCTTCCCCGTCGAGCCAACCATTGCCTTCTTTGAAGAGATCGGCGTCTCCCTGCACGAAGAGCCCGAGGGCAAGCTTTTCCCGAACAGCCATTCGGCACGAACGGTGATCAACGCACTGCTGGCGGAGGCGCAGCGGCTGCGAGTCGAGATCCTGGCCGAGCACCGCGTCCTCGATGTCGAGCGAACCGAAGCCGGCTACAACCTGCACACCCCCAAAGGCCCATACACGGCCCGGCAGGTGGTCCTGGCCACCGGCGGCCTGTCACTGCCCAAGACGGGCAGCGACGGAACCGGCTACCGACTCGCCCAGCACTTGGGCCATTCCATCGTGCCGACCACGCCTGCGCTCGCTCCCCTGCTGCTGGATGGAAACTTCCACAGTGCGTTGACCGGTGTGGCCCAGGATGTCGAGGTGATGGTTCAGACGGGAGGACCGGTTCCCGCAGCACCGGCCGGAGATAAGCCGATTCGGCTCTCCGGGGCTCTCCTATGGACGCATTTCGGCGTCAGCGGGCCGGTTGTACTCGACGCCTCGCGCCACTGGCACCGGGCCCGACTGCAAGGACGCGATGTTCGCGTGACGGTGAATCTGCTGCCAGGCGAGTCGTTCGAGTCGGCCGAGGCCGCGTTGCTTTCCGCAGCCGCGCAGAAGCCGAAGGCGTCCCTGCGCCATGCCCTCGCCGAACGGCTCCCCGCCCGCGTGGCCGACGCAGTCCTCGACCACCTGGGCATCGACCGCCAGATCCCCCTGGCACACCTCGCCCGCGACTTACGGCGGCGGCTGCTGCACGCACTCCTTGCTTGGCCGTTACCGGTGCGCGACAGCCGCGGCTACAACTACGCCGAGGTCACCGCCGGCGGCGTTCCGTTGGACGAAATCGACCCCTCGACCATGCAATCCCGCAAGTCCCCCGGCCTCTATCTGGTCGGTGAAATCCTCGACGTGGACGGCCGGATTGGCGGCTTCAACTTCCAATGGGCGTGGTCCAGTGCCTACGTAGCCGCCCGCGCGCTGATGAGGCGCGCGACGCCCGCGTGACCGCAGACGCACAATCCTGCCGGATGCTGTCCTTCATGCCAGGTCTACGCCAGTCCTGTTCAGGCCTGGTGGCCTTCACCAGCCGCGAGCTTCCTCATGGCACCGGGCGCCTTCCACCGCGATTCCGGCCAGTCGCTATCCAGAGCGAGACCGCCAGGATCACGAGTTCCGCGGCCCCCGCCGGGCCGCAGGCAGGCGCCACCTCCTCGTCTTCGGGCGGCGTACCCAGCACCTCGTCATCCGAATGCTCCTCAAAGGGGTCGGTGATGAAGCCGTCACCGCCAGAATCATCGGAGGGCGAAGTGGCAGGCGGAGGAGCGGTATCGGTCGGCGGCGGAGTCGGGTTTGTTTCCGTGGGCGCCTCGATGATGACCTCGACCTCCGCTGACGCGGAGTCCTCACGGCCGTCGTTGGCCACCCACCCGAAGGAATCGGACCCCACCAGGCCTTTGGCCGGCGTATACGAGAAGGTCAGACCGTCTGCCGGCAGCTCGTATTCGGCGTCCGTCTTGGTCACGGCTTTTCCGTCCAGCTTCAGTGTTCCACTGGCTGGCAGTCGCGTGATGCGCACGGTAAGAACGTCCCCATCGGCATCGGAAGCTTCTAACGCACTTTCGATGGCGGTGTCCTTTTTCGTCACCAGGGACATGGACGGCGCCAACGGCGCGGTGTTCACCGCGATGGTCACTACCGCCCGATCGGACGTCGAAACACCATCAGTTACTCGGAAATGGAACGAATCTGTACCCGAGTATCCGGCTTCCACTTTGTAGACTACTTCGGTCTTGCCCGCCGAGAGCGCGAACGGCAGTGCCTCGGCCGCTATGGTTTTACCTGCGACGGCCAGGGAGCCATGTGCCGGCAGGCTGACAATTTCGTATTGCAGGGCGTCTTTGTCGACATCAACGCCGACCAGGGCAATCGTCCGTGTTCCGCCGGGCACGACCGTGGCGCTGAGGTTTTCCGGCACGGGCGTCGTGTTGACCTGAATGCTCACCGTCACCGTGGACGTGGTCACAAAGCCATCCGTGGCGGTCAGGGTGAAGCTGTCCGGGCCGTGGAATTCAGCGTCCGGCGTGTAGGTCACATCGGCCTTCTCGGTGCTGAAGGGCAGCGACGAATCGGTCAGCGTGGTCGTGCCGCTCTTGAGTCGACCATGCCCGGGGAGTGTCAGGATGGAGTAGGTGAGCTTGTCCTTGTCCGGGTCCTGAACCGGCAGACTGATCTTGAGATCCGTGCTGGGCTCCGTGAAGAACGGGTCGCTCGAGATCGTCGGCGGCTGATTGACCTGCACCGTGATGGTCGCCACCGCAGATTCATCCGTGCCGTCGGTCGCTTTGAACTTGATGGTATTGGCGGCGTGATCGCTGGTAGCGGCGGTATAGGTGAGCAACGCCGCATTGTTCGGCAGCGTATACGGCAGGTTGCCAGCGGCCAGCGTCGTTGAGCCGA
>BTUC01000318.1:0-8247 GCA_045863575.1 Phycisphaerae bacterium | reverse complement strand
GGCCATGATCAGCCGGATGCGCTCGACGCCGACGCGCAGCTCCTCGGCGGCCGCCTGGCTCAGCTCGGCCCGGGCCCCTTGGCCGGCCTCCACCTTGCCGGTCATCACCGTGAGTGTGCCATCCTGCCCGACGTGAACGCGCGCGGCGACCGGGCGCGGTCCTCCGCCCCGACGACCGCGCCGCTGCTGAGCCGCCGCAGGGCTGGCCAGCACGGTGATGACGAGTCCGGCCCCCAGCCCTTGGACGAAGTCGCGCCGGCTGATCCCGAAGTCATAGCCGACTGTCTCGATCGCCTCCTCCGGCTGAGAGGGGAACAATTCAGGGGCGAGTGGATTCAGATCGTGCATCGATTACTGCCTCCCCTCAGCGGCCACTTGTTTCACGGCCTGCCGAATCTTGGGGTAGCCGCAGCAGCGGCAGAGGTTCCCGTCCAGCGACGCCAGGATCTCCGCATCGGTAGGCGTGGGCTTCTCCCGCAGCAGGGCCACGACCGTCAGCACCATGCCTGGGGTGCAATATCCGCACTGGAAGGCTCCGGCGGCCAGAAACGCCTCCTGAACCGGATGGAGGGCGTCTCCGTTGGCCAGCCCCTCGATGGTGAGAACCTCCCGGCCTTGGACCTTACCGATCGGAGTGCGGCACGACAGGGTCCGTTCACCATCGATCAGGACCGCGCACGCGCCGCACGCACCCTCTCCGCAGCCGTATTTCGTCCCCGTCAGGTGCAGATCTTCTCGGAGGACGTCCAGCAGCGTGCGCGTAGGGTCCGTGGTGACACGGACCGGCTGCCCGTTTACAGTGAAGGCGAATTCTGCGTCCATAGCGGGTTCCTGGCAGGCCACTTGTCTTCAGGGGCTCGTTTTTTTATCATAATCCCCCTTGTCAAGAGTCTAACCGCCGACGAGGGCGCGGGCTATTTTCGCTGAACAGAAAGGGTGATATTTCGGTGAGCACCAACGGACGCAATCGGAGCTTCTTATTTACATCAGAGTCGGTTTCCCAGGGCCACCCGGACAAGGTCTGCGATCAGATCTCCGACGCCGTCCTGGACAGTCTGCTGCGCCACGACCCCCACGCCCGGGTGGCGCTCGAGACGCTGGTCACCACCGGGCTGGTCGTGCTCGCCGGCGAAGTGACGGTTCATAACATCGAGGCCGAGCGGGCGCTTGCGGACGCCGAAGGCACTGCCCGCCGAACGATCAAGGAGATCGGCTACGACGACCCGGCTACCGGCTTCGACTACCGGAGCTGCGCGGTGGTCCGGGCCATCCACTCGCAGTCGGCCGACATCAGCCAGGGCGTCACCAAGGGCAAGGGCCTGCACAAGGAGCAGGGCGCCGGCGATCAGGGCCTGATGTTCGGCTTTGCATGCAACGAGACGCGCGCATTGATGCCGCTGCCCATCCATCTGGCCCACCGGCTCATCGAGCGGCTGACGGAGGCGCGGGAATCTGGACAGATCAAATGGCTCCGGCCGGACAGCAAGAGCCAGGTCACCGTCGAGTACGCGGACAACAAGCCGGTACGGATCGACACCATCGTCGTCTCGACCCAGCATACCGAAGAGGTCGTCGACCGCACGGGCAACATGTCCGATGCGGCCCGCAAGGAGCTCATCAGCAAGGTCGTTCGTCCGGTCGTGCAGAAAGAGCGGGCGGATCTGTGGCGCGAGAGCAGCATCCGATTCCACATTAACCCCACGGGCCGGTTCATCATTGGCGGCCCGCACGGTGATTCCGGCCTGACCGGACGCAAGATCATCGTGGACACCTATGGCGGCCGTGGTCGGCACGGCGGTGGGGCTTTCAGTGGCAAGGACCCGTCAAAAGTCGATCGTTCCGCCGCTTACATGGCCCGCTACGTGGCCAAGAACATCGTGGCGGCCGGCCTGGCCGACGAGTGCGAGGTTCAGTTGGCCTACGCCATTGGTGTGGCCGAGCCGGTCAGTGTGTGCGTGGACACGCACGGCACCGGGAAGACCGATGAGGGGCTCCTGTCTGAGCTGGTGCGCGAGCACTTCCCGCTCAAGCCGGCGGGCATCATCAGCCACCTGAAGCTGCTGCGGCCGGTTTATCGCGAGACGGCGCGTAACGGCCACTTCGGCCGTACGGGCAACGGTTTCACCTGGGAGAAGACCGACCTGGCCCCGGCGCTGAAGAAGGCGGCGGCTAAGTGGCTCAAGGGCGCAGCCTCGGCTCCTGGCCGGCGGATGCGGGCGCTGGCCGGCACCAACGGCCACTGATGGATGCCCTGGGGGCGAAGACCTCCGGCAGGATAAGATGCGAGTGTCCTCCACGGGGAGCGGTGCCATACCGCTCCCTTTTTCGTTGGGAGTTTATCCCATTGGCGTGTAGTACCGGTTTCCAACCGGTGCACACAGGTTGAATACCTGTGCCACATGCGGGCTGGCGCGATAGCTCTTAGTGGCTTGGAGAATCCGGCGAGAGGTGCCGGGATTGGAAAGGCTTCACATCGATGCGTTGGTCGAATTTGAGGCCGATCTCGTAGATCATGCCTCGGATGTGTCGCGAGCGCACGACCTTGCCCGCGGTACAGACCCACTGGCGGTCTTGCGTGCGGATCTCGACCCGGCAGCGTGAGCCCGGGTGCAGCATGGATCGGTGCAGGAAGGCCACGCCCTGGCGGGAAACGTTGCGAACCGGAATGGCGAATACCGACTCATGCCCCTGCTGCTCGACGGTCAGAATCATGCCGGTGCAGCGGCAGGGGATTCGTTCTTCGCGGCGCTGCTGGTTGGCTGGGACGACTTCGCGTTTGTCCAGCTCGTCCAGCAGGAGGGTTAACTGCTCTCGCGTCATCTTAATCGAAGCGATCGGGACCGCCTGGGCCATCGGCTTGGGCTGATGGGCAATCATAAGGCCCATATCGGTCCGAGTGGTTTGCTGCTTTCAATCGCTGACCGTCACCGGAGCAGGACTGGCGAAGAGACCGGCCCACGGCCCATAATGTGTGCTCCCGGCGCGTGGTGGAGCGGCGCGGTGCGAGCCGCCGGCTTCTGTTATGGGAACCTGCCAAGTAGAAAGGAGTTGCCATGATCCGCATCTGCTGCTGCCTGGCCGCGTTTCTGGCGGCCTCTGGGCGGTCGCCGGCCGAGCCGCTGGCCGCCGGTGAGTGGCTGGTGGATCTCGGACGCGACTACCCGCTTTCACCCCAGTCGGGGCTCTCGAACGCGGATGCACGCATCACCCTGCTGTTCATGGAGGCCGCCACACGTGTGCAGCCGGAGCTGGCCGAGGGAATCTACTGGCAGGCGGACCTGCTCACTGCCCTGGAGCGTCCCGCTGATGCCTTGGAAGCCATGGCCGGATACCTGCGGCTACGGCCCGAGGATGGCGCCGTCTGGCTACGTTGGATTGAACTCTCCATTCAGGTGCTGCAATCGGCTGAAGACCGGGCCTCTTTCTTCCGGGAGCTGCTCACCCGCCATACTTCGCTGCCCGAGGAAGTGACCAGCGATCTCCACCGCCGCCTGGCCGATTTCCACTACAACCGAAGCGAGCGCGACCAGGCCGCGCGCGAAGCCCAGGCTGCCCTCCAGGCGTACCGCTACAACTTCGCCGCCCGGGCCCTGCTCGAGACCGTTCAGCAGACCGAACTGACGCCGCAACGGAGGCTGGAATGGGCGCTGGCCGGTGTGTTGATGGACCCCACCGACCCAAGCCGGATCTGGCGCGTAGGGGATCTGCTGGCCTCATGGGGTTTGACCGCGGATGCCGACCGCTGGTACGATCTGAGCATCCGCATTTACGAGGTCCTCCCGGGTCGAGGGGTTCCGCCTGATCTGCTGACCGCGCGGGCCGAGGTGTTGTTGGCTCAGAAGCGTTTTGACGAAGCTCGCGAGCTGGCCCGCAAAGCAGTCGAGCTGGACGGCCGTACCGTTCAGGCCCATCGCGTTCTCGCCCGCCTGGCGCAACAACTCGATCGCCCTGACGAAGCCCGTAAGCATCAGGACGCGGCGGCCGAAGTATTGACCTCCATTCTGGCGCAGTCAGACGAGCCGTTGCCCCCCGAGGCCGCGGCGCAGATCGCCTGGTTCTTTGCTTCGGAGGCCAATGCCCCCAAGGACGCCGAACGGCTGGCTCGGCAGGCCCTCACCGAGGCGCCGAAGTTGGCGTTGGCCCGGCGAGCACTGGGTGCGGCGTTGCGGCATCTCAACCGGCCTGAGGAGGCTCGCGAGGCGCTGACGCCGATCGTGGATGAAGACCCCTGGGCTGCGTTGGAGCTGGTCCGTCTGCTGCACGCGGCCGGACACAAGCAAATCGCGGCCGATCGGCTGCGCTCGCTCGCCGCGCGTCCCACCAATCAGGATTTGCGCAACGAGCTGGCTCGGCTAGCCACCGAGTGGCAGGTCTCGGCTCCGGCCACGCAGCCGGCCGTGCCCGAGCAGGTGACGGCCATGCTGAAGGCATTCCCTGAGGCAGTGCTGGACTACCCCTTCCATCCCGAGAAGTACCTGGCGCTGAGCTGGAGCATGCCCGCCCAGGAGCTGCCTGCCGGCGAACCCTGGCGATGCAGCGTGAGGCTGGAGAATACGGGCCCCTTCCCCATTACCTTGGGCGAAGATGGGGCTTTGATCCCCGAACTGCTCTGCTCGGTGAGCACCACGGGGGATCAGAGCCGTTCGAGCGGGCCGGTGCTTCACCTGGTGCTCACCGGGCGGCTGCGTCTGATGCCCGGCGAGTCGGTGGCGCTGACGCAGACGCTGGACGTCGGCCCGATCCGCGCGAGCATGATCGGAACGCCGCAGATCACGCATCAGGTGGAGGTGGAAGGGGTGCTTTCGCCGATCCGGCTGCTGCTGGACGACGGACGGGAAGCCTGGCTGCCGCAGGTGGGTGGGCTCAAGCCGAAGCCGCTGCGCTTCCGGCGCGTCGGCGTGGTGGCCACGCCGGAGAAAATCCGCGAACTGATCGGACAATCGCAATCCGCCGACGTGTCCGGGCGGATTGCCGCCACGGAGTTGCTGGCCATGCTGCTGGCCGAGAGCCAGCACCTCACCGCCGGGCGCCTGCGCTACAGCGCCCGGAGGATCGATCCCGCGCCGGTGCAGACGGCCGTTCTCGCCCGGGTGAGCGACCCGGATTGGCAGGTTCGCGTTCGGCTGGCCGAGACCATGCGCTGGTTCATTCTGGATGCCTCGGCCACCCAGGCGGCCACGCGGCTGCTCAGCGATCCGCACTGGCTGGTTCGCGGGCTGGCCCTGCGGATGCTCGCCGATCAGCACAGCGACCGCTTTCGGCCTGTGCTGGAACGTGCGGCTTCAAGCGACGCCGACGAATGGGTGCGCCGCATGGCCTCCAGCCTGGCGGAGCGACTCGGGCCGACGACACGGCCGGAATGATCGAGCCTCTCCCCCCCCGTGTAAAGGGGGGGCAGGGGGGGTTAGCGGACACAAGCCCACGCCATGAACTTTGAACCCGCCATCCCAAGCCTCTGTTGAGGACGACCTACGGCGCGACGAAGTCGAACACGCGCACCGTGGCCCAGTGGTCCTTGTGCTTGCTCACGTACTGCTGGTGCAGGTCGTGGTCCTGGTACACGTCGTGGCCGGCCTTGTCGTCGAAGTACACGACGAGCCCGACCGTGAAATCCTTGTCGTTGACATCGCGCGTGAAGCTCGGATCGCGCCGGCCGCTGTCCACCCTGCGAACGGTCGGAATCCGCGACAGAAGCTGCTGCGCGTCGGCGATGAGTGCGTCCACCTCGCTGTCGGGCGTGCCCGGCCTCATGGTGAAGAACACCGCATGAACGAGCTTGCTCCCGCCGCCCCCGCTGGGGGATGCAGTCGATCCGGTCCACTGCGCTCCGGTATGAGGATCGGTCGCCTGACACCCGCTCAAGAGCAACATCAGACCGATCACCGCCCACATCAAGATTAGCGTACCGTGCATGGATCACTCCTTGGCCTTTATGCCGAATTGAACGAGCGGCTCTTATACTGCACGCTTGGTCCGAGGCCAAGAGCAGTTTCCTGCGCTCAACATCGACGCGGCCGCAGGTGAACGGTATTCACTTCATCCCTTTCGGTAGAGACTCGCAGAAATGGGCCTAACCCGATCATCAGGTTTGAAATGCCGTCCCGCATTCGGGACATCTGGGCTCGGGCAGGCCGGTCAGATTGTAGCCACAGCGAAGACACAGGCCGCGCCTCCGTCTGCGGCGGCGCCGGATGGGCCCCGTGATCAGAGCCAGACTGGGATAAAACGCAAACAGGAGGCCGAGCGCCCAGAAAGGTACACCGAAGCCGCGGGATTGTATCGATCCGATGTTCAAGCTGCGGACGTAGAATGGCCCCCACTGGGCGCTTTTCCGGATACCGGTCGGCGGCGCCGGCTTCCCCCCCGGTCCCATGACGACTACATGCAGCGTACCCCTTATCATGGCGGCCCGCCACGGTCGGCTCGGCGTTGTGTCACTGATCCAGATCTCATTTTCGGGGATACCACGCCAGTAAGTCACCGCGCCGACGGCCAGGATGCCCAGCATACCCGCGAGCATCCCCATCAAAATGAGCCGATGAATGCTGCTCAAAACTGTGATGCCTCTCATGGCTTCTCACTTGCGCCCTGCGTCTTCGAGCAGCGAGAGAACCGGATACGCCGCGTTGTAGTGCTTGTGCAGGAAGTGTGGATCACGCCGGCGATACAGGATCCTGCCGACGCGGTCAGCGATCGGCACCAGCATCTGCTCGTACCGGCACAGCACGGGCGACACGCGGTTGATCGTGCCCGTGGTCTGCCAGTTCAGGCAGCCGCAGGTATGATTGCACCGCTGGCGGATAGCGCACGAAGCGCAGAACGGCTTCTCGGCCAGCGACTGCTCCCGGATTTTCCGGCGTGCCTCCTCGTCGACGCCCTGCGACACGTGCCCGATGCACCAGGCACTTTTTCGGCCGGCCCGGGGGAACTGCACGCAGGGAAAGAGATATCCTTCGGGATCCACCGAGAGCTGCCGCTCGGCCAGCTCGCAGCGCTCCTTCTGGTAGCAGTGCCGGTTGATGTGGCTGGAGAGCTTTACCTCCAGAGGGCTGAGGTAGAACTTGCGCCCGGCCCGCGTCCACTTCACGTACAGGGAGCCCAGCCGCTTAAACTGCCTGGCCAGCACGCTGAAATCCGCCCCCGTCCAGGCTGCCGCGTAGTTGAGCGAGACGATCAGGTATCGGCAGCCCAGATCCAGCAGGAGGGCCACCGACTCCGCGAGCAGGCCGGCGGTATCGGGGTTGACCACCATGAGCACGCTGGCGTACGGCCGGACGGCCAGCAGCATGCGCAGGCGCTCCAGCAGCAGGTCGAACGAAGGGCCGCCGCCGGCCAATCGTCGGTGCCGATCGTGCGTCTCGCGCGCGCCGTCGAAACTCATGGCCACCAGGATGTCGTGGCGGATGGCAAATTCGAGAAAAGGCTCATCGAGAAGCACGCCGTTGGTGGTGATCTTGAAATGGAACCGGCCCGCGCGGCGGCGCTCCTGCTCGCGCGCGTATTCGACCAGCGAGATGATCCGGTCGCGGCACAACAGCGGCTCGCCCCCGAAAAAGATGATCCCGCACGAGCCGTCGGCGAGCCGCCCGCCCAGATCAATGGCGGCTCGGCCCACCTCTTCGGACATGGCCGTCCCTTCGTACGGCGGGGCATAGCAGTACGAGCAGCGCATGTTGCAGGCGGTGGTAAGGTGCAGCGTGAGATGCACGTCAGATCACCCCCTGGCCCTTCAGCCAGTCCACGAAGTCTTTCACCTGCATCCGCAGGAGACGCTTGCCCTCAGCCTTGCCTCGGGCGTGCCGCTGCTCCCATCGCTTCTGCCAGTCGCTTGCGCCGGCGCTGGCGTCTTTGGCTTCCTCCTCGAGCGGGGCGGACGCGAGCGGCTCGTAGAAAATGCCCAGGTAGCCGCCCTGGCTGGCTTTTCGGGCGTGCCCGGTCACGTAGCCGGCGACGTCCTTGAAGTCGTAGCCCTGCACCGTGCTCTGCGAGTTGACGCCGCCCATCTGGAAATAATCATTATGGGAGATGAACTCCACTGCGATGTTGCGCTGGGGGTCCTTCAAATCCACCACCAGCGGATTCGGCGCGCGGGAGGTGTCCTCTATCGTTCTCGTACTCGTCTTGCCCGTGATCCAGTCCTGGCCATAGACCTCGCTTCGCGGCGGAACGGCCACTCCCGGGACCATGGCGTTGCTTTGCGAGAGCTCGATCCCCGCCTGGCCGAGTTCCTCGCGGATGACTTGCAGG
>BTUC01000317.1:0-8247 GCA_045863575.1 Phycisphaerae bacterium | reverse complement strand
GTGCCGGCCGTTCCGGTGAAGCAAACGGCCGGCACGGAGGCCCGGCCGCTACAAGAAGAGCGCCTTTTCACGCACGCTCTGACTCAAGGTGCCTGGCCGAACAACCTGGCGGGTTCCACTGTCAACAGCCAGCATTCTACCGTCGCGAAAGTGCTGATCCAAAACTTATGGGTTGCCTTACTGCTCAAGAAGCCTGTGGTACTCTTCAGGCGCGATCCCCATGTCGCGGATGATCTTTCGAACGAGTGGCCGAACGATCTCGTGAGCGCCGTGATCCGGTATGACAATTCTCCTGCCATCCGGATGAAGGTATTATGGCTGCCTTCGCACCGGGCCCAAACGAACCCCACCTGCTCGGCCACTCGCCGGAGCTCACGATAGGGGACAACGCGAAGTTTGCTCACGCTGGGATCTCAATCTTCCAGGTGCCAACGAACTCAGCGCCGACGGTCTCCTGTGGCCCAGTGGCCAGGTAGGCTTGGATGGCCTCGGCAATGTTGTTTTCCAGCGACGCGAGGTCGGGCGCCTGCGTGTAGCAGCCAGGCAGTTCCACCACTTCGCCGACGAGCCAGCCGGATTCGGGGTCGCGCTCAACGACAACAGTCACGGACTTGGTTTTCATCGGTGCCTGCCTCCTCCCCCGATTTTATCCGCAGTGCACACGGTATGGCCAGCGTGATCACGCGGTCACCCCGGTCGCTTTTGCCGCTTGTGCCGGTGGTCGACGGACATCCGCTTCACATGCACACACCGCCGCCGACCTGGACCTGGCCCTTTCGAACGGCCTCGTCGGGATCGGCGCCGGCCATCTGCTTGACGCCGCGGGCGCTGATGCCACTGCCGTCGGCCGGGATGGAGCGCCATTCGCCGGCGCCGATGGCCGAGCCTTCGGATTGGATGATGTGAAGATCGGGCACGTCGACTGAGCCGACAGCGCTGTTGAGGATGGCCCCACTGCCGCCTCCCGTGCCGTCCTTCTTGAGGGCCGCGGCCGCCGCCCGGGATTCGGCGATGTTCTCGCGGAAGGCCTTCCAGCGGCGGGCGCCCAGGTTCTTGTAGTCACCTTTTTCCGCCAGGACGAAGTCGCTGTCGACGGCCATGACCTCGGTGTAGCGGATGGAGTAGTGCTTGTTGGCGGCCATGGCGCTCGCATCGCCCGGCGCCACGCGGGCCAGGTACCCGTTGGATATCTCGCGGTCGCGGGCCAGGATCTTCTCGCTGATCGCCTGCCAGCCGGCCAGATCCAGCGGCTCGACCTCGTCGAGAAGTTGCTGGTACTCGGTAGAGACCGGCAGCCCCGTGCGGGCATTCACGTACCAGTGGAAAGTGCGCTGGAGCTTCCGGATGAACAAGTCGGTGGCGTCGTCGAACTTGAGGCAGGACGCGCAGAAGTAGTTGTCCATCGCGTCCATCTTGCGATAGTCGATGAGGTCGCCCAGCTTGCAGATCTGGTAACTCTTGGTCCCCGGGAAGGGGAAGAAGATCGCCCAGCGCATGCGCCCGGGCTTGATCCGGGCCATCAGGTCGATGGTCTCCTCCATCATCGCCCGCGTCTCATACGGCAGGCCGAACATGAGGAACGCCGACGTGTGCAGCCCGTACTGATGGCAGAGATCGAAGGCATCGATGATCTGCTGGTTGGACATGTGCCGCTCGAGCACCTTCTTGCGCAGCTCGTGCGAGCCCGACTCGACGCCGAACTTGAGGATCATGCAGGGCGACTCGGAGAGAGCCTTGGCGATCGGCTCGCTGAAGCTCTGCACGTGGGCGTTGAGCACGAACGGCACGTTGAGGCCGGAGTCCGCATACGCCTTGGCAAAATCGCAGCAGTAGCCCTTGTTCAGCGTGAACAGGTCGTCGTCGAAGATGAACGTCTCGATGTAGGGGTGGCGGGCCTTGAGCTCCTTGAGCTCGCGGATCATGCGCTCCATCGAGTAGTGCCGCAGGAAGCTTTTGCGGGCATGTCCGCCGTCTTCGAGGTAGCGGTCAGTGACCTCGTGGTTGAAGCAGTACGTGCAGCGATATGGGCAGCCCCGCGAGGTGAGCACGCTCTGCCAGCCGTTCTTACGGCCGAGCATGTGCGGCAAGTCGAAGATCTCGTAATCCTTGGGGGCCAGGCCGTCGAGCTCGGGATAACGGCCGAGGGCGTTGACGTGGTAAGTGCCGTCCGGCCGTCGGATGCAGAAGTTGGGGACGTTCCAGTAGTCCGGGTCGCCGGCCTCCAGCTTATCGATCAAATCCGGGAAGGCCTCATCGCACTCGCCCACGCCGATGAAGTCCCAGAAGCGGTCGTTCTTGACCTCCTCCGTGCACATGATGGTGTGCACGCCGCCAATGCCAACCGGCAGCTCGGGCATGGCTTCCTTGATCCGACGGCCGAGGCGAAGCGAGTACTTGTACTGCTGGGTCATGACGCTGAAGGCCACGAAATCCGGCCGCCACGCGCGTACCTGCTCCACGATCTGCTCGTCGGAGGGCACGTCGTAGAGGGCCTCGTTGATGTTGACGAGCCCGGTCGTGTGCCCTCGAGCCTTCAGGCACCCCGACAGATCGGCGATGCCGTGGTTGAAGCCCTCTTCCGCGTTCAGATTGGGATAGACGAACAATACACGCATGAACGAAAGTCCTCGGGGGGAAACAGCTTTCAGCAATCAGCGGTCAGCCATCGGCTTTCAGCAGCCAGCTTCCGGGCATCTGACGGGCTCAGCTCGATCAACCGCGGTAAGCCCGTTCGCATCTGGTGAGGCCAGGGGCCACGGCAGTCCACCCCGTCCGGCCACGCCGCGCGGACAAGGAGCCCGGCCCATTGCAGCATCCTTTGTGTCCATACGTTAACCATTGCGGCGGCAGGCGTCAAGGCGAATAGGACCAAAATGGTCCGATTTGGCTCGTCAGGAGCATAACACCAGAGTATCAGTCTGGACCCGCCCGTTCGGGAGTTCGGCCAGGCACCGCCGTCCCACATTCGGGGCAGATGCCAGACAGGTTGCCGGTCAGGCTATAGCCGCAGGTCAGACAGACGCTTCGACGCTCCCCGCAGGGCACGGCGAGCCTGATCAGCGAATGCGAAACGAGTCAGCTCGGGATACCGGCGTAGAACACTGGTAGATAAATCCGCCTCCGGACTGGCGATGAGGAACACGAGGGCCAGAAAACAGACCACGACCGCACCTATCAACAGCGATTCGATTGCGCTGGCGATCATAAGACTTTTGCCCTGCACCGTGATTTGCGCGCTGACCTGACCCGTCGCGTCGGGCCGGCCCTGGAGTCTATTGTACCGGCTCCCACGCCCTCGGGTGGAACTGAGCCACTGACGCCGCCGCGTGCCCCCTGACGCGCGGTTAGCCGTGTGGCCGCCGACTGGTTTCTGGACGCCCCCCCGCCAGTACGATAGCATCGTCCCTCGAAACATCTTGAGGCGCGGCGGCTGAACTTGACTCACACATGGCGACTGATGCAGCCACCTTGCGGAGACGCGTTGCCAGGAGGAGACCTTGACGAACTCTCGCGATCATACCGGTTTGCACACTTGCCGCTGCCCCGCTTCGCTGGCCATGATGGCCGCTTGTCTGCTGTGCGTTGCGGCCGGCGAGGGCTGGAGCCAGACCGGCAGTCTTTCCGGCAGAGTGATGGATGCCATCAGCGGCGCACCGATCAAGCGTATCCCGGTGCGGGCCTTTGCCCATGGACGTAGCGTGGTCGTCGGGGCTTCCAGCGAGGGAGACGGCGGCTACCTGATCAGCGATCTGCCGCCCGGGCGGTATGCGGTCTGTGTGGCCGCTGGCGAGACGCATCGCCCGGCGGCTGTGCCCGACGTCGAGGTGCGAGCCGACGCGACGACGCGCGTGGATTTGCGCGTCCGGCAGTCGCTGGTTATCGAAGGCGACTCCTGGGTTCAGGCGTTCCGAACGTTCTCGCAGTCATTCACGGCCACCGGGCTGGGACTGACCATGGCCCAGGTCAAGGCGTTCGGCCCTGGCCGCCGGGTGACGCTCCAGGTGCTGCAAGGAGAGGACCCGGCTGGCGAAAGCGCGGGGCCCGCACGTACAACCGAGCCGGTAGGCGGCGAGGGCACGGCCTGCGTCTGCTGGGCGGGTGGTGAGGTCCAAACCGAGCCGGGTCGCTCCTACACCATCCGAATGTCCGCCCCGGAAGGACAGGTCTGGGTTTCAAGTATAGCCGGACTGGGCGATGTGTATCCTGGTGGAACGGCCTGGTTTGACAATTCGCCCCGGCCGCTCACGGACTTGGGGCTGCTGCTGTGTGAGGACAACGACGGCCTGCGCACTGATTATTCAATGATCGGCGGCCACCGCGACTTCCGGGCCATCTCCGCCGGCCAGACGTTCATGGCGCTGAGTCGCAACATCACGTTCGCATCCGCGCAACTGGCCGGGGTCGGGGTTGGGGCCAGCCATGTCCGCTTCAGCATCCACGAGGCGGGTCCGGGTGGGCGGCAGATCGGCCCGAGCAAAGCGGTCGCGCCGCATGCGGACTCGGCCGTCGCGTGGGGGCCGGGCGAACTGCCGGTCACGCCGGGAAAGCGCTACTACCTGCACCTCGAGAGCCTGAGCGGCGGCGAGTTTCTGATCAAGTACCAGTCGGATAGCTACCCTTCGGGACAAGCGGTGTTCAACGGGCAGGCGGATGCCGGCCGTGATCTGGGCGCCTGCGTGGCCGGGCAGATCAGCGCGCAGGACTTCGCCCGACTGCACGCCCACCCGAGACGGCTGGCATTGGCGCCGCTGGTGAATGCGTCCTTCGAAGAGGGCATCGACGGCTGGCTGCGCGAAGGGCCGACGGGCGCGGTCGTCGGCTGTGATCACGGCCTGGCTCCGGCGTGGGGCAACGCCATGTTCGGCTGGACGAATCTCGACGAGGGCGAAGGCTCGCGAACCACTGTTTACCAGCAGGTCGCCGCGAAGCGAGGAGCCGGCTACAGCTTCAGCGGCACGGTGTTCACCGACCACGAGGGCGGGCGGAGCAGCGACGTCAAGGTGCGGCTCATTGCCCTGCCCGGCGGCGGTACGGCCGTGCGCGACGCGGCACAGATGACGTCGTCCCAGTGGTATGCCACCGAGGGTCAGTGGCGGCGCGGGTCGCTCGAATTCCAAGCCACCGCCGAATCGGTGACCGTGGGATTCGAGCTCGAGCAACGTTGGAATCTGAAAGCGAGCCGGCTGTATGTGGACGGCGCGCAGTTGGAAGTCATCGGTGACTGAAGAGCCTATCCCACTTGGCCCGGAGATCGTCGGCCGCGGGTGTGTCACTGCTGTGTCAGCAGTGGTTGGACACCGCAGACGCTCCTCCTGCGGTCAGCACTGCTCGCAGAGCAGTGGCACACTTCCTACTGGGATAGGCTTTAAGTCGAACCGCAGAGTCTCTTGCAGTGTGGGACGGGCTTTTATCCCTTGGTTGACCGGCAAGATGCCAGTCCCACACTATAAACGCCGGACGCTATAGAGTGCGGAAGCTGTTGTGCTTGAGGAGCACCAGAGATATGCATGATCGACGACACTTCATCGCCGGATGCCTGGCCGCCCTGCTGGCCGGCGCGCCCTTCTGTCTGGCGGCCGGCAAGATCAAGGGCAGCACCGGCGGCAATGAGCGCGGCGCCAGCGTGATCTCGCGCGATGGCACGCTGCGCGGGTGGACCGTCACCGGCCCGAGCGGCCTTTATGAGTTCAGCGGGTTGGAGGCGGGCGAATACCTGGTGCTCATCAACGGCACGATCGCGCCACAGGTTCGCGTTCGCGACGGGCAGACTACGGTTGTCGATCAGGCCAACCAGCCAGGACTCTCGTTCGAACAGGAATTATGGACGCCGGCACGGGTGAGTTTCGCCCAGAGCTTCGTGGCCAGCGGCACGGGCCTGACCGGCTTTTCCCTATGGCGGGCTACCGGCGACGGGCCGCTGCGCATTTCACTGTATGAGGATTCTCCCGCGGGTCGTCGCGTGGCCGGGCCGCTGGAAACGGAGAAGAAGACCTGGATCTCCTGGGACGATCTGCCCCCCGACGAATTCGTGACCACGCCGGGCAAGACGTATGCACTGGAAGTGGCGGCCGCCGACGGCAAGCCCTGGAACCACTCTTCGCCGAGGCGTGGAGACGTCTACCCCGACGGCATCGCCTACTTCGATGGCGTGCCACATCCGGAGTGCGACCTGGGCATCGCCATCAATGAGCGGATTCCCGGCCTGCGGCGCATCGCCGTCGCCGACGACGACCTGCATTACATCAAGGAGGGTCCGGGTTCCGGCTGGTGCCAGGTGGCGGGCCAGACTTTCATCGCCACGACGCCGAACATCGTCCGGGCGTACGCCAACTGCGGCTTCAATGACGGGGTGCAGGATTTCATCTTCACCATCCATGAGGAAGGCCCCGGAGGCAAACAGGTCGGCCCCCCCTGCCGCATTCGCATGGTGATGAACTGGGGCGCGGAGGTCATGTGGTTCCACGACGCCGTGCCCACCACGCCGGGGAAACAGTACTATCTCCAGTATCGCCGCGCCGATGACAAACCGTTCTTCTCTTACCTCTCCTCGAACGAGTATGCCCAGGGGCGCGCTTATCGCGACGGAAAGGTGCTCGAGGAGCGGTTCGATCAATGGTTCAGCGTAGACGGCGAAGAGGAGCCCGGCGGTCTCATCTATCCGTACGACGTGAAGGTGCGTGACATCGGCCAGACGACGGCTCGCATCACCTGGGAATCAGGCACGGCCGGCGACGGGCTGGTGCACTTCGGACTCACGCAACACGTGGCGGAAGTGGCCGGTTCGCGCGAGGAGCGGCAGGTATCGCACTCGGTCGAGCTCAAGGATCTACGGCCAGGGATGCTCTATCTCTACCGCGTCTCCTCGCACACGTACAAGAAATCGGCGCGGCGAATGTACTCGCGACTGTACACGTTCATGACCCTGCCGGCCGGCGAGGACCGCCCGCAGTACGATCACCCCGCAACCACGTCGCCGCCACCCGAATGCGCCGACTGCGTCCGGGTGGTCAACCCTGGATTTGAAGACGGAACTACCGGCTGGACGCGCGTGGCCCGGGCCGGTCGCCCGAAAACGCCGGAAAGTTACCGGCCCGACTGCGAGCCGTTCGGCAAGGCCACCGAGGGCATGGACGGCTACCTGCCGCACAGCGGCCAGCGGCTTTACGGTTGGTCATACTTCGGCCCGGAGGATCCGACCTGGGTAGAGGGGCGCGAGGATTGGAACCGCGAGCTGATCTACCAGCGTGTGGCCGTCGAGCCCGGCCGTGAGTACGTGCTGACTGCCCAGCTCCTTACTGGCGACCGCGGCAGCGGCTGGGGGCGTGACTCGCGCGTCCGCCTGGCCGTCGATGCCCAGGATGAAGGCCTCCTGAAGCACCTGGACACCGTCGAGACGGCCGAGCTCACCCAGTGGTTCGCCACCCGCGATCAGTGGCTCCCGGTTTCCCTGCACTTCAAGGCGGCGAAGGATCACGTCACCATCGGCGTCGAGTTTCTGCAATGGTGGGCGCTTCAGTCGAACCACCTGTACGTGGATGAGATCACGGTTCGGCCCGTGAGCCGGCCGTGAGGGTCACGGGTCGTGCCCGCAGAATCGGGCGATGCAACGCAAATGAATGAGAAGTCAGAACTGAGAACTGAAAACTGAGAACTCCAGCGGATGGTTATACTCCGGCGCCTGATGGGGGCTGCACCCCGTCGCATGCCATGTGCGTCTCGCCTCTTCGCCTGACAGTGGGCGAATCGCTCTCTCTGATACGTCTGATCCGTCCAATCTGTCTCATCCGGTAGATGGGTGGCTGGCGGCAGCAAGGTTCTATCGCCCCTACGGGGCTCTGTGAGGAGGATTGGGGCCCGGGTTTTCCCGGGGCTGCGGCGGCTTCCGCCCGCCTTCGCCCCGGGCTACCGTCTATCGCCCCTCCGGGGCTGGTCCGTTCTCGGCTGACGCCACCGTGGTTCCTACCGGGGCTGATCTGTCTTGGACTGCTGCTTGTGGTTCTCGGGGGCTGATCTGCCTTCGACTGCTGCCTGTGGTTCCTGCGAGGCTGACCTGACCTTCGCCTGGAACAACCGTTCGCCTGTCCTCCGGGGCTTCGGTCACGGGCCGTCGCTGGAAAGCGGCATAGGTTGCGGACGGGCGGCCCCGCCGGGGGGAGCAGGTGACGCCGGCGCGGCCTGGCCCCCGGCCGGATGGGGGGTAGCAGGCGCAGGATTTCCACTGCCCGGAGCGAGCGCGGCTGGCGAGGG
>BTUC01000316.1:0-8258 GCA_045863575.1 Phycisphaerae bacterium | reverse complement strand
GGCGTTCCAGAGGTTGTTCTTCTTGTTAAAGTCGATGTCCCGGCGACGGCCGAAGGCGAACTGATCGAAGGCCAGCGTCACGAAGCCGGCGCGGACGGCCTGGAGCGCGAAGTCGTGCTGGTACTCCTTGCCCTCTTCGCGCGGCTTGCCTTCGGCATCGACCGCGACCAGATCGTTCATGCCCAGCCCATGGCCGTGACTGCATAGAATGGCCGCTCGCCGACCAGTCAGCCCCTGCGGCACGAGCAGAAATGCGGGCGCGAACAGCCCGGGCGAAGTCTCGATGGTGAACGCATGCCGGGTGTATCCGTCGAGCTCGTCGACGGGGCCCGGTGTGACGCGCAACGGCGCGCGGCGGATGAACTGCAACCCGATCACGCGGGCCAACTCTTGGCGGAAACCGTCATGCCAACGCTGCCACTGGGCCCGTGACGAAGCGTCGAACGCGTAAGCGGGCTTGAGCTCCCGGTCGACCTGCTGGAGCCAGGCCAGCGGCTCGAGCGCCGGATCGTTGGCCCGCTGGGCGGACATCTGAAACGCCGGGCCCGCCGGTTGCGTGGCCGGCGGCACCACCGTCAGGTACTCCACGGTGACAGGCTCGCGAACTTCCTTACCGCCCGCGGTCGAGCATCCTTCAGCGGAGAAGATCACCAGGCACCCACCCAGGGCCATCATCCACGTACCCACTCCGCCGCTCACCGACATGGCTGTCCGTCGCATCGCAATCTCCCGGCCGGTAATGGCCAACATGCCCGTCTCATCCGCGCGCTGCCTCCAGAAAGGTCAGCAGTGCCGAGCAGTGTAAAGGGGAACAGGTCAGTTGTCAGTGGTCAGTAGTCAGTGGTTGGGTCAGTTGTCCTGTGGTCAGTTGTAGGAAGGTGGGTGGTGGGTGGTGGGGTGGTGGGTGGTGGGGTGGCGGGTGGTGGGGTGGCGGGTGGTAGGGTGGGGGTTCGAAACTCTCCCCGTCCCCCGGTCTCTCCGTCCCTCGGTCTCCCCTTCTCTCGGCCCCCCCCCCCCGTTACCCGGGGGGAGGGCTGGGGTGGGGGCTGGGCAGGCAACAAACCGTCCGTCAGTTCTCAATCGTCAAGCGGCGTGTTATCATTCCCCACACGCCTGCCGCCCCTTCAACGGCCGCATTGACATGTTGCTCCCCTGCTTCTACCCTTCCCCTGCCATGATCGTTCTGATCGATAACTACGATTCGTTCACCTACAACCTGGTCCAACGGATCGGCGAGCTGGACCGCGGCTATGAGATGAAAGTCCACCGCAACGACCAGGTGACGCTCGATCAGATCGAGGACGATCAGCCCACGCACATCATCATCTCCCCCGGCCCGTGCACGCCGCGCGAAGCCGGCATCAGCGTGGACGTGGTCAAGCATTTCGCCGGCAAAATCCCCATCCTGGGCGTGTGCCTCGGTCATCAGTCCATCGGCTTCGCCTACGGCGGCGAAATCATTCGTGCCGCCCGCCTCATGCATGGCAAGACGAGTGAAATCAGCCACGACGGCCGGGCGCTGTTCGTGGGATTGGGCAATCCTTTTGTGGCCACGCGCTACCATTCGCTCGTCATCAAGCCCGACACCCTGCACCCGGACTTCGAGGTCACCGCCCGGACCGTCGATTCTCCCGACGACGAGATCATGGGCATCCGCCACAAAACGCTGCCCATCGAGGGCGTGCAGTTCCACCCCGAGAGCTTCCTGACGGCCGAGGGCCCCAAGCTGCTGGCCAATTTTCTGCGCATGTAACCCGGCGGCCGGAACCGGGGCCGGACGACCGCCGCACGAGGGTACCGTGAACGTGATCGTGCTCCACAGCGGCGGAATCGATTCGACCACCCTGCTGTATACCCTCCGCGCCCAGGGACACGCCGTCCGCGGGATCAGCTTTGACTACGGCCAGCGACATCGCCGTGAACTTATCGCCGCCGGGCAGATCTGCACAAACCTGGGCATCGAGCATCGCGTCGCCGACCTGGCCGCCCTTCGACCCTTCCTGGCGGGCAGCGCCCTGACCGGCGACATCCCGGTACCCGCCGGCCACTACACGGCCGAGAGCATGAAAGTCACCGTCGTGCCCAACCGCAACATGATCATGCTGTCGGTCGCCATCGGCTGGGCGGTCAGCGTTTCCGCCGAGGCCGTGGCCTATGCCGCTCATGCCGGTGACCACGCGATCTATCCCGACTGCCGGCCGGAGTTCGCCGAAGCCATGGACGCGGCAGCCGCCCTCTGCGACTGGCGCCCTATCCGGCTGCTGCGCCCGTTCGTCGCGCTCAGCAAAACCGACATCGTCCGGCGAGGCCACGAACTGGGCGTGCCTTTCGAGCTGACCTGGTCCTGCTACCAGGGCGGCGACCAGCACTGCGGCAAGTGCGGCACGTGCACCGAGCGCCGTGAAGCCTTCCGCCTCGCCGGAATCCCCGATCCTACGCTATACTCAGCATGATTCGGACGGAGCGGAGCGCCCCGGCAGGCCTCATCAGGGCTTCGGCCCGCTTTCTCTCCGTCGCTCATTCTCTCCGTCTCCCTCGCTGTTCGAGGAGATCGAGGATGAGGAATGGGTACCAGTTATGGCTGAGCTGAAGCATCTCGGTAAACCCTCCAACCAGCCGGTGGACCAGATCGACCTGATCGACTGGACCGGCGACGCGGTCACGGTCCGTCTGGAGTGTGCGGATTTCACGTCGCTTTGCCCGGTCACCGGCCAGCCCGACTTCGGAACGCTGCTCATCGAGTACGTCCCGCACCGGCACCTGGCGGAAACCAAGTCCGTCAAGCTGTACCTCTGGCGATACCGCAACGAGGCGGCCTTTAACGAGGCAGTGGTCGACACCATTGCCCGCGACCTGTACCGTCAGATTCAGCCCAGATGGCTGCGGGTCACTGGAAGGTTTCATCCCCGCGGCGGGATCAGCGTCACGGCCACGGCCGAGCACGGCGACGCGCAGAACCGCCCCGCCGGGTAACAGGCCTTTGCCCCCTGGGGAATGGGCTTGGCCCCTCCGGATAATGGGCTTTGCCTACCCCTGTAAGGGCGACAGAGTCGGAATCGACCGATGGTTGCGCGAACGGCGATGCACCGAAATGCGAGGCACCCGTTGCCTGCCAAGCCCCCACCCCGGCTTTCCCCCGGAGTACCGGGGGAGGGAGAAAACAAGGCGCCGGATTGGGGAGGGAGACAGATGGTTCTGAGTTTCAGAGGAGCGAAAGACAGAACGCCATGACCATTTCCCGTCGCATTCAGTTCTGCGCGGGCCACCGCCTGTGGAAGCACGAGGACAAGTGCGCCCACTTCCACGGCCACAACTACGTCGTGCACTTCCACGCCACCGCCCATGAACTCGACGAGGTCGGCCGTGTGATCGACTTCAATGTGCTCAAGGAGCGCCTCGGCGGCTGGATCGAAGAGCACTGGGATCACGGCTTCATCTGTCACGGCGATGACGAGGAGGCCCGCCGAGCCCTTTCGCAGATCCCCGGCCAGAAGCTGTTCCTCCTGGACAGCAATCCGACCGTCGAGAACATGGCCGCCTACCTGCTCCGCGTGGTCGGCCCCAGGATGCTCACGGGCACCGGCGTCCGGCTGACCCGGGTGGTCTTGTGGGAAACGGAAAACTGCTGCGCGGAAGCGACAACGGATTAAGGGCGAGAGTGCGGACCACTGACGTTCGGTCCGTTGCCAGCCCAGCCCCCACCCCGGACCTCCCCTGGAATACCGGGGGAGGGAGACGGAGCGAATGAGAGAAGGAGCGATGGAGAGACGGTGAGAAGAACAAACCACTGCCAACAGCCCACAACCCACATGCTTACAGCTGACCAAAGGACCAGTGAGGGCGACAAGACGGAGACCAGAACACAACAACTGACAACTGACCACTGACCACCGACCATGTACCTCATCAACGAAATCTTCTACTCCCTCCAGGGGGAAGGCATGCGGGCCGGCACGGCGAATCTGTTTCTGCGCTTCACCGGATGCAACCAGACGTGCCGGCAGGAGACGCACGGCTTCGACTGCGACACCGAATTCACCAGCGGCCGCAAGCTCAATCTGGACGAGATCGTTGCGGAGTTCCGACAGATCGCTCCCGCGTGCCGCTGGGTGGTCCTCACCGGGGGAGAGCCCGCGCTGCAGGTGGACCTCCCGCTCATTGAACGGCTGCACGCCGAGGGATACCTGTTGGCCATCGAGACGAATGGCAGCGTCGAACTACCCCCCGGCGCCGACTGGATCACAGTCAGTCCCAAGGTGGCCGAACACGCCATCCGTCAACGCACGGCCCACGAGGTGAAGTACGTCCGCGGCCATGGCCAGGCCATTCCCCGGACCGTGGTCCAGGCCGAGCACAAGCTGATCTCGCCCGCCTTCGACGGCCCGCACATCGACCCGCGCGCCCTGGATTGGTGCATCCGGCTGGTGAAAGAAAACCCGGACTGGCGCCTGTCGATCCAGATGCACAAATCGTGGAACGTCCGGTGAATCGGCAGCAAGCGAATCCAGGACATACGTCAGTGGTCAGTCGTCAGTGGTCAGTTGTTGGGTCAGTAGTCCTTTGGTCAGTTGCAGGAAGTGGGTTGTGGGTTGTGGGTTGTCGGTGGTCGGTGGTCGGCTACTCTATCCTTACCTCTTTTACCCTCTATGCAACTCCTTCTCTCTGTCTCTCCGTCTCCCTCCCCCGGTACTCCGGGGGAGGGCCGGGGTGGGGGCTTGGCAGGCCACGGATTGGACCTGATCGCGTGGACCGCACGATGGTCAGCCGCCGCCCGCGACTCGTCCCGGAGGGGATTGAGGGGAGGCTCATCATCCAGGCGCGCCAGTCGATACTCGCAGGAGAATACGGTGGTGTCCGCCACCCCCCCAACCCCCCCTTCGCAAGGGGGGGAGAACTCATCACTCATCCCTCAGCACCCATTCACCCATCCCTCATCACTCAGCACTCAGCACCCATCACTCATCACTCAGCACTCAGCACTCATCACTCAGCACTCAGCACTCAGCACTCAGCACTGAGTATCGGCCCGGCCATGCGTACGCCGATGCCCAGCCGATCTTCCGCATCAGAGAAGAGCAACTCCGTGCGGACGATCGTGCCGTACTGCCGAATAGGGCGCGGCTCAAGATCCGGGCCGCGAAGCTGAACTTGGAACAGGTAGCGCTGGCCGACAGCCAGTCCGTAGCCGATCGGTACGGTGGCGTAGATGCCCTTCGCGCTGGCATTGACACACTCGCCGCGGATGGGCAGCGGGTTATCCACCTCTCCTGCGACCGGGTCGATCATCAGCAGCTCGCAGTGGACGTTCCGCCGGCCGGACTCGCGGCCCTCGGCCAGAAACACGCCGCTCGACCATTCCGTCGCAAAGACGTCCCCGTCTGATTCCAACTGACTCAGGTCCGGAGCCGCGCAGGGCCCGAACGGCATTCCACTCCACTGAGCTTGCGAGGTCGCTGACATCAGTTCCTCCCTGCTTCTTCTCCCCGCACGATACGCCACGGTTATATTCACCGGGCGGAGCCTGGCTCCTGACGATGAGCTTCCGGCAGCCGCTCGGGCGCAAATCCGAACTCCCGCAGCCAGGAATCCCGCTCCTCCCGACTCAGACGCTCCAGCCCGGACGGGGGCTCATCGGACCGCTCCGCCGAGGGAGCCTTGCGATGCAAACCCCGCCACATCTGACGAAAGAACGTCAGCGAGTCACTGTCCCGACATCCGCGCGCCCGCGCGGCCTTGCGGATCTGGCGGTCACTGCTGACCACGCGCAAGCGCCGGGGGGCGGTCGAACGTCGAATCTCTTCGATGATGAGATCATCAGCAGGGCGTCCGGCCCCGCTGTGAAGCACGTGAATACCGGTCTGACGAAGCTGCTGGGCGTACCCCCGCGGTGGCTGGGCACCGTCAAAGACGACGGTTACCAGCTCCCTCCGCGCCTGCGACCACGCCGCGAGCCACTCGCACAACCGGAGCTGGCCAACGGCTTCATCCGGCCCGGCATCCCGAGCGGCGTGCAGCAGATTGAAGCCGTCCACCAGAACTGGCATGTCGCATCCATCCTTTAAATATGGCCTCAGTCCGCCCGAGGGTCAAGCACCTTTCATGGATCATCGCTTACTTTTCCATGCTTTTTCGGACGTGAACCTCCCCGCCGCGCCGGCCGGCTCAGCACCTCAGCGGCAGGCTGATCAGCAGTTCTTCATTCGGCTTTAAGTTAATACAACATCGATGGAAGCGACGCAGGCGCTTTTTGCAGACCGCACCCGATTATGCGGTTTTCCGGTTGACACGTCCCTGAAAATCGAGTTAGATTTATGAGGACAGTGGTTACGGAGAAACATTCATCTGCTTCGGTCAGCGGGTTGGTCAAAAACCGTTATCTTCGATTCATCGCATGACAGGTCCGCCCGAGCAGCGGCCTTCAGTACCCAATGCCGAAGCCCGATCCATAAACCTTCCCGTAGCCAACCCGACGGCGGCCTGACCGCTGTTGATACTGCTCAGCCGCCCATGGAGTTCGATCCTGTTTGGTCGACGGGCGAGTGAGGGTATTCGGCGCGTGCGGTTGGCGATCTTGACAGCTCAGTTATCCTTGGACAAGCCGTTTCGAGCCTCAGTTCGCCCCGACGAGTGAGGCGAGGAACGCGATGGGACGGCTTGGGGTTGACCCGACCCGCAGGCCGTCCGATAAGGACTGATGGAAGGTTAGAGTCGCGGAGGGTGCAGTACCCATCAGGAGAAGCGGTCCTGGTTTCCGGCGGGTGTCCGCCCGCAGGACCGCGAGTCAACAGGCGCCTGCGACCGGTTCGGTTGCCTCGACCGGCGCGGGCCGCAAGGGTGAGCTCGGCGGAAGGGCAGGTTACAGGATCGCGGGATGCCGGTGCGAACGAGTCGAGATCTGTTCTCATTCGCTCATTCGTTCAGCCAAGTCGTCCGGCCGGCGTTTTCTGGTCCTGACCTTACAGGCCGTCGAGCAGGCCGCTTGCAAAGCGTGTGCCTGAAGGCACAAGGAGGTTCACCATGTTGAGGCATAGTCGAACGCAGCGTCGGCCGGCGTTTACGCTGATCGAACTGCTGGTCGTGGTCGCGATCATCGCCCTGCTGATCTCGATCCTGCTGCCGAGTCTGGCCAGGGCCCGCGAGTTGGCCAAGCGCACCACCTGCGCCGCCAACCTGAACGGTATGGGCAAGGGCTTCTACACGTACGGTTCGGAAAACGCGGATGATTGGCCGATCGCCGCCCATCTGCGGGATACGAACGTGGACCCGATGACGGGCGAAGTGGAGTACGTGGGAGCCTACGGCTCATTCATCGGCCCCGGCCCCGCCGGTAATACGGCCGAACAGAATCCCTACCCGAATAAGATGACCAACACGCGCAACCTGTGGACGCTCGTGCGGAGCGGCGGGGCCACCCCGGCCTCCTTCATCTGCCCGTCCAGTGATGACCAGAAGAATAACTGGGACAACCCCCAGGATTACTGGGACTTCGAGGGCTGGGGCCAGGTCAGCTACGGCTACCAGGTACCCTACGGCATTAACGGCAAGCCCAACTCCGATTGTGACGGCCGTATGCCGCTGGCGGCAGATAAAGGCCCCTACAGCACCGGTAACAACACTGAGGGCAAAAAGTCCCACCCGGGTAACCCCAACCTGGCGGCCGGCGTCGACAGCCCGGATGACTGGCTCAAGTGGAACTCGCCCAACCACGGCGGCGTGGGCGCGGGCGAAGGCCAGAACGCGCTCATTGCGGACAGCCACGTCGAGTTCTTCAACAAGCCCAACGTAGGCGTCGCCTCGGACAACATTTACACGCAGTGGGGTTCAGTGAATCCGGGACCGCAGGAGGTGCGGAACGGCACCGGCATCTCCGCCACCGGGAAGGAGAAGCTCACCCCCGCTTCCAATACCGATTCGCTGATTTTCCCGTAAGCTGACGGAAACGCCTGGACCGGCCTGGCGGCTGGCCCAGCGGCTCTGATCTACACAGCGGCGGGCGACGGTTTGTCGTCCGCCGCTTTTGCTTGCGCTGGCCGGGCGGATCTGACGTGAACGCTTTTTAACCGCCCCACTGGAGAGATTTGGGTGGGATTCGAAAAAGTCCGTTGACAGCCCGCTGAAAGCGTGATAATGAATAAGGGCGTTAGGGAAGTTACCACCCCGCACCCGATTGTATGCATCAGCCGAGGGCACCGACGCGGGAGCCTTGGCCATCAAACATGCCTGGTCGCACCCCACACGGATGGGCAATCCCCCCCTTG
>BTUC01000315.1:7916-8278 GCA_045863575.1 Phycisphaerae bacterium | reverse complement strand
TGTGTACGTGCCTTCCAGGCCGGCGACGCGGTATCCACCGATCGGCTCGCTGTCCCAGGGGTGGTGATCCCAGAGTGTGCGGCTGATCAGCGCCTGGCGGTCAGGACCAGTGATGTGAGCGATGCTCAGAATATTCGTCAGTGGTATCCGGTGCTCCGTTTTGCCGGCCCCGTCCACCTGTACCCGTCCGCGAAAGACGGTCTGCGCCGACGCAGTCGACACGGTCAGCACGATGCAACAGGAGACAAAGCGCAAGCACTTTAATTTCATTACCAACGTCTCTCCACTGATCCGCATGCGGTTCAAACAACAGCATCTTTTTCATTGATTCTCGCAGTGCCGTTGGGCATACTGCGCGTATC
>BTUC01000315.1:0-7906 GCA_045863575.1 Phycisphaerae bacterium | reverse complement strand
GGTTACTCCAGGGCCGTATCTCTGTCGAGTTGGGCGCAAGTGTTCGAGGTTCGATCAGGAGTTTCGAGCCAGATCCCCATCCGCATGCGCGTCGTTTCTTCTCACGCGGCGACAAGGGGGATTGCCCTGGAGCATTGAAGGCATTTCTGTTTTCTGGAGGAGTGAGTCATGCATGCAGTTCCCTGTTCTCGAAACCTGGGCGTAGCCGCCTGGCTGGCCGTCTCGCTGGGCTCGGCCGCCTTCGCGGAGATTCAGTTTTCCCAATACGGCGGCGGCCAGCAGATCTGGATCAGTTCCAACAGCTTCGTTTCACGCAGCCTGGACGGCGGAGCACCCAATTATGTCCTCGATTACTACGCCTTCGGCACGCTGAGCGGTGAATCCTACTACTTTCCTTACGGGCCGACGGACGGGCCTGCCAACCAGTTCCCTTGGTGGGCCCAGTACGAAGTCCCCGCTGCCCTGATCCCCGCGGAGTTTGACGTCAGCGGCACCTGGTCTTTCTGGGCGCGCACACAGATGCCGGCCGGCTCCGAGTCTGACACCTACGCCGACTCGGATTACCTCCTCGTGAACGGACACCCCACTGACCTGGTGGTGGCCGAACCCACCGAACCGGACTGGGAAGCCGCCATCGCCGCGCGTGCCGACGCCGACGACGTCTTCCTCAACAACCTCGCTCCCGACGCGATCAGCCCTAACTGGAGGTGGGTGGGCGCCAGCCACGGCCCCGCTGCATTGCGGCCCAAAACCGTCGCCATCCTGGGAGACAAGCTTTCCTTCCGCATCTACGAGCGTGAGGCCTACAAGCGCAACGCGCGCGTCGATGTCATCGTGCTGGCCAACAGCGCCGAATACGTGCCGACCGACGGTGACTATACCGCGTTCTGCACCGATGCCACGTCCTTCGACGCCAACCCGGTATCGCCCGCCTCGCTCAAGAAGCCGCAGGGCACGGTCGAACTCACCATTTCCGGCACGAACGTGAATCTTCTGGACGGCGTGTCACTGATACGGCCGGTCGCACCGACCTGCCCCACCTGCTATTATCAGAGCGACACGCCCGCGCCGGACACCATCATCCCGGGCACGATCATCGACTCGTCCCAGAGCGACCAGATCGTGGCCTCCTTTGACCTTACCAATCGGCCAGCCGGTCTGTACCAGGTTTCCGGCTCGCGTCCCGGTGCCTGCGGCCCCATCGAGCCGGTATACGATGTCTTCGAGTTGCAGCTGCCCGACGGCGACAACTACGTCGTGAACGGCGGCTTCGAGCAGGGCTCGGAGCCTTGGGTCGTCGAAGGCGACGCGGTTATCACCAGCGGGCCGTTGCTGGCCGGCACCAGCGCTCATGAGGGATCTTATTTCCTCGGAATGGAGGCAGAGGGCGTCGTCACGACGGGTACGGCGACACAATCGCTGGGCCTGCCCAACGGACCGGGGGAATACGACATCGTGTTTGCCGCATGGATCAGGCTGCATGATGTGCTGCATAATCCGACCCATGTCGTGATGAACATCATCGTAGACGAGAACGAGGTGGCCACGAAGACGATTGCCCTGAGCGGCTGGCCCAATCAGGAAACGCTGGGATATGACCTGTTCACGCTCGACTGGAAGGGGATGGCTACTGCCGACATCACCGTCAGGTTCGACCTGTTGGCGGACGGCACGCAGGGGTGGACGCCTCGACTGAGAGGGGTCATCGCCATCGATGACGTGGGCGTCTACACGGCCAGTCCGCCCTGCCCGCAGCCTTTCGCCGACGTGGATGAAGACGGCGACGTGGACCAGGAGGATTTTGGCCTGCTCCAGAAGTGCTTCGGCGGAGACGGCCAGGGCTGGCCCGCCGAACTCGAGTACTGCCGATGCCTGGACAGGCCGGAGGGCGAGAACCTCCCCGACGGCGACATCGATCTGGGAGATCTGGCGGCTTTCGAAGCCTGCGCGCGGGGGCCGGAAATCCCCCCGGCGCCGGACTGTGAATAGCCGCCGATCCGGAGTCGCCGGGAGGCTCGTCCGCCAGCCTAAGGACCTATCCGGCCGGTGTGGCACCGGTTTCCAACCGGCGCACACAGGCTGGCAACCTGCGCGGCGTGGGAGCTGACCGGAGAGGCACTAAACAGCCAGAGCGGGTGTGGACACGATGGTCCGCGCCCGCTCTTTGGTTTCAGGGGCTGCATCCCGACCGGCGGTCGGCCCTCACCGGACAACTTCTGGCACGTCCGTACGCACGCGCTGCAACGCGAAGTCGTCGAAGTCGGCCCTGAATGGATAATCGCCGGCCATCTTCGTCTCACCACGCAGCCAGACGCTGATCGATTCTTTCTCGGGCCGGACGGGCTCGCTTCCGTACGGCACAAAAATGCCATGCACCGCCGGCAGCTTCGTCCATTGAATGGTGGACGCATTGGGATCGTCCGTCTGACCGGTTGGGTCGAGCCCTACCCGGCAGCGGGTCTCATGCGTCATGGGCCATGAGCAACGCACCTGTCCCGAAACCCGGTAGGTCTCGAAGCGGCTCAAGCCTTCGACGCGTTGCACAAATCCGCCATCGGCCGGCTTGCCCGTCGCACTACCTCCCAGTACGCGTAGCACGCGGCTCTTCTCGTTGGTCAGATCGGTCACCACGGTATGCCGCGTAGCCGGCTCCACGGCAAACGTGCCCCAGCCCTCCGCACGGCCGGGCTTCTCCTTGCCGTCATCCAGCTCCCCTCTCTCCATGTCGCCGTTGACCAGCAGGTTCTTCTCATGCACGGCCCGCGCCCAGTTCTCCACCGGCCGTTCGTACTCGACGATCTGCATGTCCAGATCGAAGTCCTGCGGCTCACTGCCATCCATGAATGCCTGGCCATTCTCGTAGACGTCCGGGGCGGCCTTCTTGTACGGATTGAAGCCGGGCCGATCGTCGCTGACCATGCCCTTGATGTTCACGTAACCGTGCAGCGTCTCGATGTTCTCCAGGGATTCGAACTCGAGGCAGTAGGTCTGGCCGGGCGTCAAGGACACCTCACCCGGCGCGTAGGCCACGCAGAACATGCCCCAGCTCGCATCGCCCGTGAAATTGCCGTTGCCGATGGCGATCTTCTCGATGCCCACCACCTTGCCCTCGGGGCCACCCTGGCGGACACGCACGATCGCCCGTTGCCGCGTAATGCCCGGTTGAATGCCGGACGTGGCCATGTACAGCACGACACCCGCCAGCCCGCGCCCCTGGGCCACATACGTTTGCGACCATACCTTGCGCAGGTGCGTCAACTCGACGAAGTGGCGGTGCACGCGCTTGTTGTACGGAATCTTCAGACCGTCGCCATCACCGTCGACGGCCATCCACAGATCTGCATTCTGCCAGCCCGTCTTGCCGGCTTCGCCGATCCGATAGCAGTCGGTGGTCTGATCCTCATCGGGACGCCACCAGGCCTGGAACTTGCCATCCGGGTTCTCCGCCCGCAGGTGCACGGCATACGTCTCGCCCGGCTTCGTGGGCACCTCGCCGGAGTTCCACCCGGCCGACCACGTGTAGTCCTTGGGCCCGCCCGAGTCCACCTGCAACACCGGCATGGTCGGGCCGACCTGCTCCCAGTTATCCGGCGTGCCGTCGCCCTTCCGGTGAATCGAGACCAGCAAATTCTGCGCGCCCGGCCCGATGCCGTCGACGCCATCGTGGACCACCTTGAAGCCCACGTGGGTCACGCTCGTCCCTTTGGCCACGAACGTCTGGAAGTAATGCGACGCAGCTTTGCTGTCCCACGCCGACTGCGAGAAATGAGCAAAATCAAACGAAGGAGAGAGCGGCCGGTCCACTTTCTGCCCATCGGCCATGTAGATATTGGTCAGAATGGTGGGTCGGACAAACCCGGCGGGTGTGGTGATCATCATCGTGTAGTTGCCGGGGCTGCCGGGCAGGAAGTACCAGCCGGCCGGTTCCATCTCAAACGTGCGGAACGCCCGCGCCTCGCTGCCGGGCCCGTCCAGGCTGGCCGTGAACAACACGGCCGTCAACGGCATCATGTCGTTCCCGCCGGCCACCCGCTCGTGTACCAGACGCCCCGACATGACCACCTGGCCCAGCGCAGGAAGCGCCACCGCAACCTGCATCACCAACACCACCAGCATCGCCGCTCGTCTCATCAAAGATCTCCTTGGACAGCTAACTTGACCCGCGTCCAGCAGGACCGCCGGGTGTTCGCTCCGCGAGAGGCCAAGGTATAACCGAAGCGATGTATCAGAACAAATCAGATGTAAGCAAGGTGCCAGCGGCACGGCCACAATGACTTGAAACGCCAATCCCCCCGGGCTCTGACCTTGTCTCCTTGTCCCCTGGTCTCCGTGTCGCTTCGTCTCTCTGCCGCTCCTTCTCTGCGTCTCTTCAGACTTCCCCGCATAGCCGTCCGCCGCTATGCTCGCGGCATGTCCCAGCGAGGCGAGAACGCTCTGATCGCGTGGCTGCGGCAACGCTTCCCGGCGGACGCGGCGCGGGTGCCGGTGGGCATCGGCGATGATGCGGCCGTTGTGCGATTCGGGAATGCGCTGATCGCCATCACCACCGACATGCTCCTCGATGGCGTGCATTTCGACACGCGCGAACATTCGCTCGAACAGATCGGCCGCAAGGCCATCGCCTGTTCGCTCAGCGACTGTGCGGCCATGGGCTGCACGCCGGTGGCCGCGACCACCAGCATCGCCCTCCCGGCCGTCATGTCCCTGTCCGAGGTTCAACGGCTGTACGAGGGCATGGGGCAGATGGCTGATCGTTTCGACTGCCCGCTCGTCGGCGGTGACACGACCAGTTGGCCAGGGCGGCTGGCCATTGACGTGGCCCTGTTCGGCGAGCCCATGTCGACCCGCGGGCCCATTCTCCGCAGCGGCGCAAGCCCCGGCGACACGATCTACGTCAGTGGCCCGCTGGGCGGCAGCATTCTCGGCCGGCATCTGAGTTTCACGCCGCGACTGGACCTGGCCCGTCGTCTGGTGGATGAACCGGAGTTGAACGCCATGATGGATCTGTCCGACGGCTTGTCCATGGATCTCCACCGATTGTGCCAGGCTTCAGGTTTCGGTGCCGAGCTGGAGACGACCCTGTTGGAGGCGGCGATCAGCGACGCGGCCAGGCAGCGCTCGGCCGTCACCGGCCGAGCCCCCCTCGACCACGCCCTCAATGACGGCGAGGACTTCGAGCTACTCCTGACGGCCGGACCCGGCCTGCCGGCCCAAAGCCTGGGCCTGATCCCGGTTGGCCGGATCACGGAAGCGGCCCCCGCCGGACCCACGCGCATGCGGCTCCGGCACCCCGACGGCCATCTCAGCCCCGTCGAACCACGCGGCTACGAGCACTTCAAATAACGAGGCTGGACGCCTGCATTTCGACTTGTGACCCAAGCTGCCCCACGCCTCGTGCTGCACCGATCGGCTACAATCCCCCGCATGACCCTGGAGAGTCCCAACCCGGCAGCCACACACGAGATCGGCCAACGGCTGGGCGCCGTACTGACGGCCGGCGACGTCATCGCCCTCATCGGACCGCTTGGCTCGGGCAAGACGACGCTGGTGAAAGGCATCGCCGACGGTGCCGGCGTGCCCGATCCAAAAGGCGTGAACAGCCCGACGTTCGTCATCGTGAACGAATACGAGACGGCCAGCTCGCCCCTGAAGCTTCGCCTTTACCACATCGATACTTACCGGCTGCGCCATGCAGGCGATCTGGACGCGCTGGGCTTCGATGAGATGGTGGCCGGCGGAGCGGTGCTCATTGAGTGGGCGGATCGGGTGAGCGAGTTCCTGCCCCCAGACCGCCTCACGCTCGAGCTGGAATCCCTCAGTGAAGAGAGCCGGCGATTCCAGGCTCATGCCGGCGGGCCGCGCTCCGAGCGGCTGCTGGCGGCCCTGACATCAGGCTGAGCCTTCTGCACAAGGCTCCCCAAGAGTCCCCCCCCCCCGCAGGAGCTCCCCCTTGAACCCGCTGCACCAGTTGCCGCTCTCGGCTACAGGGCTTAATATCAGCCGAAGAACACGAAGACCCGCATGGGCCGAGAGGAGGAGTCCCAGATGCCGTGTGACCTGCTGGTCTACAACCCACAGACCAAGGATAAGAAAACATATATCTGCGACGAGGCCAACACCGAACGCCTGGTCTCCGACGACCACGCGGGCAAAGCCACGGGCGAGTACGTGGATACCTCCGGACAGGCGTTTTCCGTAGACTGGACGGTCTCCCGTCTGATCGGCTTCACCCGCCGCCGGCAGGACGGCGAAGTTGTCCCCTCCGGCGGCATCGACGGCAGCCAAAGCCCCGCCTGCTGACACCGGAACGCCCTGCATTGCCCTCGGGCACGTGAGTTACTATACTTGCGCCGAACTGGACCCGCCCCCGCCGACCCCAGCCGTCGGCCCCCGCGGGGTACCATCCGGCCCCATCGTCTAGCGGTTTAGGACACCGGCTTTTCACGCCGGCAACACGGGTTCGAATCCCGTTGGGGTCATTCTCTCGCCTACCGATGCCAGTAGCTACCAACACGATGCCAAGCAATGCCGAAGTGACGACGGGCAAAAGACTTGCAGGCGTCTCTACCTGCGCCGAAAGCGGCTTCTCCCGGCTCCCGACGGTGCCGGACGATGCCAGCAGATACCAAGCGATTGCCAAATGGAACGCCTTGCATCACGCCTTGCACAACACTAAATGGTTCTACGCGCTCGCGGTGTTGGGGGTGGCTGGGGGGTCCAGCGGCACGTCCGGCAGGGCCACCAGTGCCCGGCGTTTATCCACCAGCCGCCCGTCCGTGTAGGTGTGAGCCGTCAAACGGATGTCTGAATGCCTCATGAAGTCTTGAGCCACTCGGGTAGGGACTGCGGCATGGGTGGTAAGGCACGTCCCGGTCGTATGCCGCAACGCGTGCACATCGACGTAGCCGTCGGCGGTCTTGTAGGGAATCCCGGCGTGTGCCAGGTCCTTCCTCATGAGCCGACACAGCAGCCTGGGGACACGGAAGACTGCGGCACTGGGCGCCGGCCGGCCGCACCGGACCCACCAGTCCCGCAGATCGGCTACGAGATCGTCACGTAGGGGGATGCTCTCCGCAACGCTGCTCTTGGCCGTCTCTGCCCTGATATCCACCCATCCGGCGTCCAGGTCCAAATCCGACCAGCGTAGCTCCCGCAGTTCATTCTCCCTCATGCCGGTAAGGGCCAGCGTCTTGTAGATCAGGGCGCGTTCCCGCCCCACGTGCTCGCGGTCCGCGTCGTCCAGCTTCCGACCGTACATGTGATGAAGGAACTTGGCGACCACGCGCGGACGGTCCATTGCCGCCCGGACCAGCCGGACCAGCTCCTCCGGCGTGAATGCCCGTCGCGGCCGACGCTGGTCCACCTCTTCATTCAACAGGTCGATGCCTTCCAGCGTGCTGTACTCAAGCCGCTTGGTCTTTACCGCCCAGTGAACGAACGCCCTGAGAGATATGAGGTAGGTGTTCCGGGTGCGAGCGGAGCGACTGGGCTGGTCCTTACTGCCATCGACCAGCGCGCAGAGGAAGCGTTCAACCGGAGTGGGCTTGATATCGACCAGCCGAGCGAATCCACAAGCGTTCAGCATACGCTGTATCCGGCCGGTCGTTTCCTCCAGGTGCTCTTCGGTGACGCCCTTGGCTCGAAGGTGGCCGCGGTAGTCGTCCAGGTGTGGGCCGATCTCGCTTACTGCCTGTTCCACCGTGTCATCAATCCATCCGATAGCCTTCCGGGCAGCGCGCTTCTCCAGATCGGCGGCAAGTTGCTCTGTCGCTGACTTGTCCACATAGCCCACTTTGCGACGGCGCTTGCCGGCATCGTCCGTGTACTCCACTGTCCAACGGCGAGCCTTGCCCTTGACGGGCTTACCCTTGCCGTCCAGCATGGGCTCGCGGCAATATCCGCCGTT
>BTUC01000314.1:0-8305 GCA_045863575.1 Phycisphaerae bacterium | reverse complement strand
GAAGAGGGGTTGTTCTCAACAGGGACGGCTTTACACTGATCGAGATCCTGGTGGTGGTCGCCATCATCGCCCTCCTCGTGGCGATACTGCTGCCCTCGCTGGCGGCCGCGCGTGAACAGGCGTATGTCGTCGTCTGCAAGCAGCGCATGGGCCAGCTCTACAGGGGCCACGCGTTCTACGGTGCGGACACGAAGGCGAACCGATTCCCCATGTGGAGCTGGTGGCTTTACGACGGCAAAGGCCATGACAAGTCGAAGGAGCAAATCCTCGGCGCCGCCGCAGCCTACAACATCAGCGGTGGCGTACGCTGGCCGGACGAGCAGTCGAATCGCTGGGTAGAGTACGGTGACATCTACCGTTACATCAAGGAAAAGGAAGTTTATTTCTGCCCGCGCGACGACAAGGAGCGCACGGCCAAGTCGCTCGGCGGTGGGCAGCCAGGTCAGGGCAAGAAACCCATCCACAGTTACGTGCGCCTGCGGGATGCGCACAGATACAACCAGAACACCAAGTGGGACAGCAGCAAAGTCGGCCCGGCAGACTTCCTGAGCCCCGACAACCTCAAGCCACGGTGTCTGAAGCACAGCACGTGGCCAATTGAGACCTTTTTCACTGTACCCAGCCGGGTGGTCTTGCTCTTCGAGGAATATCAGGGCTTCGGGGACTCCCTCTTGGGTACGAACACGTTGGCGCTGAATGACGGTCACAGCGATATGATTGAAAACCTCGGAGACACGTCAGATCCGCTGAGTCCAAGACACAGGAAACGGGGCAGCATCATGTATTGGGATGGCCACGCCGATCTGGCCGATGCCCTCAAGTGGCGCAAGGACGGGAACTACGCCATCCGAAAAGCACTGGGCGGGAGCATGGGCCAATAGTGCGTCGAGGTCCCAGTCCCGTAGCGGCCGATCAGGTTTGCCGCGCGTTCTGCTCAGGCCCGCGGCTGTATACGGGGAAGCCGGACCAGCTCTTAAAGGGCTGGCCTGAAGCCACCTTCGGCGGAAAGCCCCGTAAAAACAGGGCTCGGCACGACCGGCGCCGCTGAGCGCAATGCACTTACCTCAGGCCCACCCTCATTCGGCAGATTCTGTTATGCACCCCTTCTAAGACCGGCTCGTAATGCTTGACTATCTTTCAGTGTGGAGGTAGTCTGAAAAGCATCGCGGAATTCTCTCCTTGGCTGGTCATCGTGAGGTGCAACGTGGCTATTCATCAGCAATGCGGGCACTCGTCCGAAGGACATGGTCGGGACGGTCATCTGGAAGACCGCTCTGTTGGGGCTTCGGATCTTCCGGATGAAGGCCGGATCGCACGCGCATGGCGCGGGCTCTGTGGCCTGATCGCCCGGAACCGATTCGCCATTGCCATCGCCTCTCTCGTCTGGCTCATCTGGCGCAGCGGATCACAGCCGCGCCGGCTCGCCTACCCCTGTCAGCAGGCCGCTTCCGCCAATCTGGGCGCCTTGGCCGTTCTGCTGGTCCCCGCGTTGGCCAAACGCCGCAACCAGCGGACCGGTCGACGTTATCGGCGCTGGGAACTGGCCGCCGGCTCGGTGGTCCTGTCCGGACTGCTGTTTGTCCTGGTTTCCGCCGGCATTACCGCCTATTCGAACTATACCTCGGAGGCCTCCACGCCGGCGCTGCTGCCCTGGACACCGGAAACCCCTACCTCACCGCTGGACTTGAGCTCCCGCGTCCTGCTACCCAACGACGACGAGGCCGTGGTCGCGGTCAACCGTCACACCGGTGTGACCTACGGTACGCAGCCGTATGGACCCGGTGAAAACACGGCCTACAACTTGATCGAACAAACGGTCCGTGATCTGCACCTGGGAACTGCCGACAATCCCCTGGCGAATCTGGTGCAGGACCGGGATGGCGACGGTGTCGTCGAAGTGCTGATCAAGCCCAATACGGTGCAATACTACCCCGACATTGGCGGCGATCGTTCACCGGTCTATTCACATCCGGCCACCATCCGCCCGCTCATCGACATGGCCGTTCAAGCGGGAGCCCAACAGATCCACATTGGCGACGGCTCCAATGCCAGCGGGACATTTCTCACCCACATCAATCCCATGGGCTATACGCAGGCGTATCTGGACCAGCTCAGGGCGCTTCACCCCGGCGTGACGCTCCAGTATGTGGACCTGGCGAATCGCGGCCACTGGAGTTGGGTCGGTTTGGGCACGCAGGCCGGCGGGGGCAGCGTGTATGCCGACAGCGGATACAACTCGAGCAACCTGCTCAAGTCAACCCAGGACGCCAGCAGCGCGTACTTCTCAGCCAACGACTCACACGGGCGGCCCGGACCGAGCAAGTTCAACTGCATGGGGTGGCTGGCTATCAGCGACTACGTCCTTGAGGCCGACGTCATCATCGATCTGGCCAAGCTGAAGGTGCACTACCTGGGCATCAACACCGCGGCCGTCAAGAACTGGGTCGGGATCAGCATGTTCTCGACGTTCAACAGCGAGCCGCAGTACTGGTGCCGCATGTCGCACCAGGCGAGCACGTACGACAATTACACGCAGAGCTTCGGCAACGACATCCTCTGGCGCGAAATCGCTGATTCACATCGCGGTGCGTTGTACTGGCGCGACGGCGTGACGCACTCGACACCCCAGCGGGCTTACCTCTGCATCCTGGACGCGATCGTCTGCGCGGAGAAGTGGCATGTCGACGGTCCCGAGCCGCCGCAGCCCCGGCGGCTGGACACGGTGCTGGCCGGCGTTGACCCGATCTCCCTGGACGCGGTGGGCGGGCGACTCCAGCGTTTTGATTTCCGGCGGATTCCCATTGTGAACAACGCGCACGCCGTATCCATCGGCTCGAACTGGGCGTTCGGCACCGCCGACCCGGCGAAGGTGCGGATCGTGGGTGACACGCCCATCAATGCCAGCTATGCCCACGCGTTTCTCTTCGATACCCGGCTCAACAGCAGCATGAGCTGGCCCGACTTCAATGCGACGGTGATCAACGACCTCACGCCACCCACCGTAAACGCCGCTACTGTGCAGGAGCTCGGCAGCGACGAGTGGCAGATCCAGGCCCATGTCACCGATGGCCACGTCGCCTTCGTCTATTACGGCGACGACGGCACGGGGGCTCCCCAGGTGGTCCGTCTGGGTAAGAGCGGCAACGACTACACCGCCACGGTCACCGGGCCGCTGGGCAACATATACGGCGTCGCCCAGGACCACTACTTCAATACGACCCGGTTCCAGTTCCTCAACGTGCCGGTGATCGAGGTCTCGCCGACGACTTTCGATCGGGAAGGCCAGGTCGACTACAATATCGAGCAGGGAGACACGTTCACCGTGCGCAACATCGGAGCGGATACGCTGACCTATACCATCACCTCCGATCAGACGTGGCTCCAGGTGGATTCCGCGAAGGGAGATTTGGCCGGCGAAACCGATACGATTGCCATCCTCTGTGACACCTCGGACCTGGACTACGGCACGCATACGGCCACGATCAGCGTCGCGGGCAATGCATACAACAGCCCGCAGACCGTCACTTTCACGGTTCAGGTCAAGGCAGTGATTCCCGACGCAAACCGCGACGGCGACGTGGACATGTCGGACTTCGGAGCGTACCAGCTTTGCCTGGGCGCCCCCGGCATTGCTCCGCCCGAGGGCTGCCTGTCCATCGACCCGGACACCGACGTGGATCAGGCAGACGTGCTGCTTTTCCGCACCTGCCTCTCGGGCGAAAACATCACGGCCCCGCAGGGCTGCGCCCCGCTGCGGTGATCATCCGCACTCGGTGTGCTCGGGGGGCGAGGGTCGCTCCTCGAGGATTTCGGCCGTGAACAGGTACACCTCCATAGATGGGTCCTGCCAGGCATTGGGTGGCAAACCAGCCTTGTGGGTGCAGCAGTAGGTGAGAAGCTGAACGGCGTCCCAGCCCTGCTCCGCGGCCACCTGGGGCAGGAAACACCCGGAGCGGCCGCCCTTGCGGATCCAGATGCCGTGAATGCCCGGTACCAGGGCGAGCGGGTTATGACTCCGCTCCATAGGCGAGAGAACGGAAATCTCCACCGAGAGTTCGGTTAGTTCCTCGAGCCGCACGGGCTCATCCTGGAATCGGGGGTCGCGCAGGACGGCCAGAGCCATCTGCTGGACAGCGTCGGCCAGTGTGTGGGTGGACTGAAACTCGCCGATGCAGCCGCGGAGCTGTCGTCCCCGGCGAAGGGTCACAAAAACGCCGCCGCAGGTGTCCGGCAGGCCCTCCAGAACCGGCAGTGCGGGCAAAGGTTCGCCGGCCAGATGTGTGCGGATCGTCTCGCGTGCCAGCTTCAAGAGAGCGAATCTGTGCGCATCGTTCATGGGCCGGATCTCCGATTCGCCCGAGGCCCGGACGAACCTGATCTTATCCGATGTACTTGATCGCGAGGAACCCTCCGATCAGCAGAACCACGAAGAGCACGCAAAGCAGATCGAAGTACTTGTCGATCAACCGTTTCATCGGCGGGCCGAACAGGTACAGCAGCCCCGCAACGATGAAAAAGCGTCCGCCCCGCCCCACCGCCGAAACAAGGCAGAAGCCCAGCAGGTTCATGTGGAACGCACCCGAGGCGATGGTGAAAACCTTGTAAGGGATAGGCGAAAAAGCCGCAATAAACACAATCCAATAGTCGTAGGTCTCATACCATTGCGTCACCTGCTGGTAGTAGTTCTCAGCGTGGTAGAAGGCAATGATTCGCTGCCCCACCGTGTCCATGAGCCCCAACCCGATCCCGTAGCCGGCGATGCCGCCCAGTACGCTGGCCACCGTGCAGATCGCCGCGTAGCGAAGCCAACGCTGCCGGGCCCCGAGCACGAGGGCAACCAGCAGCACATCCGGCGGTACAGGAAAAAAGCTCGACTCGGCGAACGAAAGGATGAACAGCGCCGGTGCGCCGTAGGGCGTGTCGGCCCAATGAAGTACCCAGTCGTACAGGCGGCGGTGCAGGCGCCACCCCCCACCACTCACCTTCTGGGGACTCTCCTCGGCTGCGGCAGACGGCTCTTGAGTCATCAATGGTTCCATGCGCAGACAAATCTCCCGGCCAGGGCCCCGGCAGGGCCCACCGGTCAGGAGTTGTACCCGAAACAACCGCAACAAAACAGCCTCCAGAGCTTTAACCGCCAGGCTGCACGCGTCCCCTCCTCTCTTCATTGTGGGTCGATTGTGGGTTGTAGGTAGTGGGTTGTTGGTTGGAACTCACTGCTGATCGAACCGGCTCCATGTCCCCCGGTCCCCGTGTCTCCTTATCGCCTTCTCCCCCTCTCTCCTTCGCTCCATCTCTCCATCTCTCTGTCTCCGTCTCCCCGCTCCCACTCTTGACGCCGTCACGTGACGCCCTTATCACACTCCCGACCGGTCCTTGGCGCGCAACGGAGTCTTCAGGTTTGAATGTGGCCGTCCATACACGGAACATGAAATGCGAAGTGAAGCCGGTGCCCGGCCCGGCCGGCGCACGTCCACAGCGGATCGGACGGCTGGGGATGGCCCTCACGGTCGCGGTCTTTGTGCTGGTGGGGCACGGATGGTCGCTGGATACCGGGCTTTTCCTGGATGATCACGCTCATTTCGCCCACCTGCGCGACTATGACTGGTCGCTGCGATCGGCGATCGACTCGGCCACGCTGGGCATCGTCGGTGACATCATGGACCTGTGGGGCCGGATTCATCAGGGACTGCATTTCTTCCGGCCAATCGCCTTCTGGACCATGAAGCTGGAGTACACGCTGGGTGGTTGGCAGGCCTGGCCGATGCACGTGTTCTCCCTGGCCTGGCACTTTGGCGTGTGCATGCTCGTCGGGGCCCTGGCCTTCCGCTGCTTCGGACGTCGCGAGTGGGCCACCGTGGCCGCCTGCCTCATGGCTGTACACCCTGCACACGTGGCCACGGTCTACTGGGTCGCCTGCCAGACGGAACTGATGGTCAGCGTGTACCTGTTGGTGGGCCTGCTGGCCTATGCGCGGCATGCCTGCTGGGGCGGCGTCGGGGAGTATGCCCGGCCGTGGCTCACGCGGCCTCCAGGCATGCCTTTCGGGCCGGATCCAGGCATGCCGGCGCGCGGGTTCTACGCAGTCGTTGCCGCCATCTGCTTCGCTCTGGCACTGGGCTGCCGGGAAAACGCGGTATTTTTTCCGCTGGTTTGTTTCGCGGGCGACTGGCTCATTGGTACGCCCCGGCGGCGTCGCGTGCGCGCAGAACACCTGGCACTGGCGGCCGTACTCGTTGCCTACATTTTCACCCGTCTGTATCTGCTGGCCGGTTTCGTGCTCCCCGGCCCGCCCTATCTGATGCGTGTATCGGACCCCGAGTTCCCACTGTTTGTCGCCCAGAAGGTGCTCTACTACACCATCGGCCTGTTTGCTTACGTGCCGGTCGTGCCCATGGCCGGCCAGTCCTTCTTCGGCGAACGGACAGGCTGGTTCATCGCTTTGTTCGCAGCGGTGATCGGGCTGCTGATCGCCGCCTGGGTTGGTTACCGGTGGCGGAAGGCGCTGGTGTGGCCGGCCGTGTGGAGCGCGCTGCTGGTCGCCCCCACGATGGCAGTATTTGCCTCCAGTCATCACCTGTATTTGCCCAGCGTGGGCGCGGTGCTGCTGTTGACCGCGGGGCTGGCCTTCATCGGCGGCCTGTTCAAGGACCTCTCTGGCATCCCGCTGCCGCGATGGCAACGCGCGACCACGACGGTGCTCCTGCTCGTGCACGCGGTGGGTCTGGGGGTGGTCACCTGGGCCTGCGGCTTTGCCTACCGCGGAGGCACCCGGTCCGAAGACATCCTGATCGCCGACGTGCTGAAGCGCGGCCGGCCCCTCAAGGATGGCGATGATCTTTACTTCTTGAACATCCCCATGCTGGCTTACTACGCGATTCCCGCGATCGAGGCCCGGACGGGGCTGCGCGGCCTGCGCGGGCACGTGCTGACGTTCTCACCGGATCTCATGCGCATGGAATCGCCGGCTCATCTGGAAGTGCTCGACGAGCACCGGATCCGCGTCCGCGCCCCCGAGGGGCGGGCGTACTTTGAGGGCGTCAGCGGGAAATCGCTGATCACCGCTATGAGCTTTGAGAGCTATCCGGTCGCAGGTGTTCCCATCCACAACGACGAGACTGGCTTGACTATACTGCCGACGGTTGTTGATGAAAGCGGCATCCGGGAGTTGGAGTTCACGTTCACGAGGCCACTGAGTGCTCCCGACTGCCATCTGTTTTTCGGTTCGCCGCGGTTCCTGGCGTACCCGATTGACGTGCAGCGGATGACCAGGACAGTCCCAGTGTCCAGTGCGCCAGTGCGGTAGCGGCCGGCTTCGGCTGGAAGCAGCACGGGAAGCGTCGATTGAACAGAAGACCAGAAGCCCAAGAGGAGCAATCATGATGTGCATGCGGTCGATCGGACTGGCTGTGGTATCGATGCTGATCGGCAGCGCCTGGGCCTGGGCCGATGCGGCTCAAACCGGCGGTCTGAAGTTGTACGTGGGCGTGGGCGGCCAGGGCGACGGCAACACGGCCTCACCCCTGCCGTCAATAGCCGCAGCCCGGGATGCGCTTCGCGCCCTCCGCGCGAAGCCGGATTACAGGCCACAGCCCGTGACCGTGGTCATCCGCGCCGGAACTCACACATTGAGCGAAACACTCGAGTTCGGGCCTGAAGACGGCGGCGCCGCCGACGCGCCGGTCACGTACACTACGGCCGGGGATGGAGCAGCGGTGATCAGCGGCGGGACCCGCATACAAGGCTTCAAGGCCGTAGAGAAGGACGGCAGAAAGCTGTGGGCCGCACAGTTGCCGGAGGTTAAGGAAGGTCAGTGGTACTTCCGACAGCTCTTTGCCGATGGGAAGCGCCGACTGCGCACCCGTCTGCCCAGGGAGGGCTTCCACACTTTCGCCGGCTTGCCCACCGTGACCAACGAGACACCCTGGAACGAAGGGCAGACCGAGGCCAAGTTCCGGCCGGGTGACATCAAACAGTGGTCGAACCTCAAGGACGTGGAGCTGACTGCGCTGCATTTCTGGGTCGAGTCGCACCTGCTGCTGGCCGGAGTGGATGAAGCCAGCAACCGCGCGACCTTCGCAGCGAAGAGCGTTTTCCGGCTGACAGAAGCACACGATCGCAATCAACTGGCAAGATACTACGTGGAGAACGTGTTCGAGGCTCTGGACGCGCCGGGCGAATGGTACCTCGATCGGCCGAGCGGAACACTCTACTACTGGCCTATGGACGGCGAGACGCCGGAAGACACCGTGATCGTCGCGCCACGCCTGACCCAACTCGTGCGCATCGTCGGTTCACCGGACGG
>BTUC01000313.1:0-8341 GCA_045863575.1 Phycisphaerae bacterium | reverse complement strand
GGACGCGAGATCTGCGCTACGTGATCTGGAAGGAGCTCCAGCCGGGCATGATTAATGCCCTCATCATGGGTCTGCTGCTGGGGGCCATCGGCGGTCTATGGCACCAGAATCTGCACCTGGGCCTGGTTCTGGCGGGAGCGATGGGCGCCAACACGCTGATCGCCGTTGTGCTGGGCGGCGGTCTGCCGCTAATGCTCAAACGGGTGGGTATGGACCCGGCCATCGCGGCCGCACCCATCCTGACCACCATCACGGACATGTGCGGCTTCTTCCTCGTGCTGCAACTGGCGACCGCCATGCTCGGCTATCTCAAGTAATCACGGCCCTGACCAGTTGACCTATCCGCTGGCGCACCGCCTCCACCGGTTCCCCCTGTTCGTCGAAATGCGCTTTGGTCGCATACACGTAACGCGGCACCACGCACGTCTGAAAGTCCAGGATAAGCGACTGGGCGAGCATGTGGGGAGCCATGTAGCTGCCTTGACCCCCTGCCGCCGCCAGTAGGCCCACGCGCTTGCCGACGAAGCCTTCACCGGCCACCTCGACGACGTTCTTGGCCGCCGCGCTGAAGCTGTAGTTATAGACCGGCAGTGCGATAAGGACGCCGCGGGCTTCGGCCACCGCGCGAATGATCCTTCGCGTATCGTCGTTATAGGCGTCGCCCGGTCGGCCGTCGCAGAACTCCATGTTCAGGCCGCGCAGGTCAAGCCAGCGGACGTCCACGCTCTCCAGGCGGAGGGCCTCGTCGTAGGCGGCACGGGCGAGCTTGCGGCTGCGACTGTTCGGGTTGAGTGATGTGCTGAGTACCAGGACGTTCATGATTTCTCCGGGCCCGCGGGTCGAGACTTCCGACCCATTCTAGCGCCCCCTTCCAGTTGGCAACTTTCGCGCCTGTAGCAGCCCGCGTCCCTGCCGACCGTTCCGTCACACGCGCAACGGCCGGCACGGAGGCCGGCCGCTACGGCATCGATGCTGCCCGCCACAGAACCGGCGAACTGAAGGTGGCGGGATTGCATTTGATCGGCCGACAGCGTAAATGAAGGCGCCGCCACGCCGCCGAACCGAGTGGTGGCCGAGGGTGCCGGGCGAAATCTGATGACACGCGCAGTGGAGGCTGGATACCGATGCCGACAGGATTCATGGGACTGTTGCTGGGGCTGGCGTGGGCCGCGGAGCCGCCGGCCGGTCAGCGCGAGGGCTGGACGTTCGATCCCAACACGCTGAAGCTGGTGAGCCCGAGAGTATCCGGTCTGCTTCGGCCGGTTGGGGATATGCACGGGCTGGTCATCGAGAAGCTGGGTGAGAATGGGCTGTCGCCGGTTGCCGGCGGCCGGGCTTTTTTGAATCTGGAGCACTATCTGGAGGCCGGCCGCTGGGCGGAGTACCTGCCGCGCAAGCTGGACCACTCGGTATGCATGGACCGCCGCCACCTGAGCATCTCATTCCCGCAGCCTGAGCAGTGGGCGGTCACATCGAAGCTCACCTATACCTGGGAACGGCCGGCGGCGGTAGATGCCAAGCTGGAGTTCGACTTCACCGGCGCCATGAAACAGTTTGAGGTCTATTTCACCTCCTACTTCGCTCCGCAATACGAGCGGAGCATCCGCGTGGACGGCAAGTGGATGCGGCCGGAAATCAGCAAGTCCGAGCAGCTTCTCGTCCCGCGCGACGAACAGATCGCCGCGCGCTACGGCGATGGGCGGTGGGACTTCCTCAAGGGGCGCACGCGTCTGACGGACTACACGTTCGATCTGCCGGTCATGGTCAGCCGCGACGATGCCACCGGCTGGACGATCGTGCAGATGATCGAGCCGGGATTGTGCACCCACATCGCCCCTAACCGCTTTGCCGTCGGCCATAACTTCATTATCGGCGGCTGGGACGTGAAGAGCGGCGACCGCCGCTCGGCGCGGATCCGGCTGATCGCCGGGCAGAAGCTGACCGACGCCGACGTGGAGCGAGAATTCGTGCAGTTCGCGGCCGAGTGCGGGAAGGCGGATAGCGATAAGTAGCGCCACCACCTGCTCTCATCAGAAAGAAGCGCGTACCACGACCGGGCCGGCTCGCTATCATCGCAGCTCAGGTTTTTCAGCCATGGACACCGCTTGAAAACCGGCGCACACCCTGCCGAACCAGCCTCTTAGCGGGCGGGGCCGAGCGTCTCCAGGAGCAGGAGCAGGCTGTCCTGCACGCCCAGAGGGAAGATGCTCTCGTCGAGGGGTGAACTGAGGAATTCCTGGTCGATCAGCAGCGTGCTCGGCCCGCCGGTCGTGTCCATGAGGTCGAAGATGTCGGCCACGTGGTTGAGCCCGAGAATGTGCCCCATTTCATGGGTGGCGACGTTGCCGATGGCGATGCCGAGTTCGCGCGGCGTGAGCACCCGCCCGAAGCGTGCGGGCGTGAACATGTCGGTGAACACGATCGAACCGTCAGCCGGGTCGGCGTTATAGGGATCGACCGATTGCGAAATGCCGAAGGCCGAGGGGTTCCGCCCGCCGAACAACACGCGCGAGAACGTTCCCGCCGGCGGTAACGCGTCGCCCGGCACCATGCGGACGTCGAGTTCAAGCCCCTCGTAGTTCTCCAGTACCGTAGCGAGCACCTGCTGCCGCACGGCGCTCGTCTGACCCGCATATTCCCGGGCAATGTCGCCGGCGTTGAACGCACCAACCGTGTAGACCCGATCGCCCGGGATGTCGATGGTGCCGCCGTCGAAGTCGAGCAGGAACAACTGCCCGGCGGTGGCCGGCGGAACGCCCCCGCGGGCCACCTGAAGCAGAATCTCGTAAGCGCCGACCCGACGGCCGGGTTCGCCCAGCGGAGCGGCCGCGATGGCCAGAAAGTAGACCGAACTGTCGCGGCGAATCACCGCGTTCAGAAACGGGTCCAGCAGGCCCACATCCAGATTGCGATCATCGTTCTCGAAAGCGAGCCGCCCGGCCTCATCGAAGACGGCAACGGCCGCATCAAGCCCGGAGGGCGTGCCCACGTCGATGATGATGCGATCGCCGGCGGTCATGGGCCCCAGCGCATAGATATCCACATCAGCGGAGGAGGCGATGGTCCCTTGCAGGCGGGCGCTGCCCTGATCGTCGAAGATCACGTCGACCGGTTCAGCGAAGGTGTCGTTGGGCTCGCCGCCGACGCGAAGGCTGGGGAAATCCTTGGGATCAACGCCAATGTTGGCATCATCGACGACAGCGGCCGGAGGCACGCAGCCGGCCAGCGCGGTCGCCGCGAGCAGCCCGGCCGTCAGGAAGCGTACCGGTACCGAGACTCGCCTGCTCATGGTCAGATTGACTCTATGTCGGCGAGGCGCGTGAATCAAGCTCTGGTGTGATGGGGAGCCGGGAGCTCGCTTGGTGACTCCCGGCTCGGGCCCACCACACGATTTGGGAGGCGGGCGACAGACAGGCCCGCACTTCTCTGTCGCACAAGGACATGGCAAGTCGAGTGCCAGTGCCGGCTGGCCGGCTGAAATGCGCACCAGACGCCGTCGGCCGGGTCAGGGATGACCACAAGGTGCCCACTTCCCCGGCGTTCACCATCCCGCTGCCCACGCTGTGTGCACAACCCGCAGCTCACCACCTGCAAGCGGCAGCCGAGTTTCACCCATAGATCGCTCGAAGGGACGCGCAGGTGATGGCCTGACTGTGCATCAGTCCGCACAGGCCGGATCGGCGGCCTGCGCGGGGCCGCTGATGCACCGCTGGAATACGCCAAAGTCGCTCTGGTCGACGTCGTCGTCGCCGTCGAGATCCGCATTATCACAACCGGTTCCAGGCGGGCCCAACTCGGGGCCGGTCGCACACACCTGAAAATGGCCGAAATCATCCTGGTCGACATCGCCATCACCGTCGAAGTCCACCGGGTGTGCCGGCACGATCTCGTAGGCCCCGATTTCCACCGCGGCAGCGAGCACGCGCGGATGGCCGTCGAGGTCGTGCGGGGTGGGCTCGCCGGTGTCGTTGTCGGCGTCCAGATCAGCCGTATCGGCCGGCACGGCAGCGGTATCGCCGGCATCCAGCACCGGTGGCCCCGCGGCAGGCCGCAGGTCGTCGTCCAGTGTTCCGGCGATATCATCCAGCCCATTCGCATCGGCCAGGTTCGGGTTGGCGCCCGAGTTGCCCATGCCACCCAGTGAGCCGGTCAGTCCCTGAACTACGCAGTAATCGACCACCGGCGATCCCGCCCATAGATAGATCTGCTCCGACTGGGCATTGGCCGACCAACCGTCCGTATTACCCCAGAAGATGGTGTTGGTAATAACCGGAGCCGCGGAGTCATTGGACATGCCTCCGCCCGCCCCCGAAGCACTGTTGAGGGCGAAGGTGCAGTTGATGATCCGAGTCGTGTCGCTGCCGCCGTAGTTGGCGAAAGCCCCGCCGTGGCCGTTCGTCGCCTGGTTACCGCTGAAACCACAGTTGACCAACAGTGGCGAGCTGGCGTCATTGCGCACGGCCCCGCCGGCGTCTTCGACGGTATTGCCCAGGAAGCGACAACTGACCAGCACGGCCGGGCTGCCATTGGTATTCCATACCCCGGCGGCCGTGTACGCGGTGTTGTCAATGAAGGTACAGCGTCGGATACGAGGCGTGCTGGCGTCGTTTCCCACGGCAGCGGCTCCGAACCCGGCCGTATTGCCTTCAAAAGTGCAGTCGCTGATCAACGGAGAACTGCCGAGCGCATTCCACAGGGCCCCGCCGGAGCCGCCTTCACCGGCGTCATTCTCGACAAAAGTGCACTGCCACAGGGTCGGAGACGCGTTGTAGTTGTACATGCCCCCGCCGTACGCAGCGTTGCTGATGAAGTCGCAATCCACCAGAATCGGGTTGCTGTGGTTGTAGTTGTAGACCCCTCCGCCGAAGGCTGCGGCGTTGTCCAGGAAAGTGCAGCCGATCAAGGTTGGACTGCTGCCTTCCCCGTTCTCCATGGCGCCGCCGCCGTTGACGGACGTGTTGCTCTCGAAATGACAATCGGTGAAGACCGGACTGACAACATAGTTCTTGACCGCCCCCGACCAGTTCGCAGAGTTATTCAGAAACGTGCAGCCGTTCAGGAAGGGTTCGCTACCCGATTCAATATGCATGGCTCCACCGACGTCGGCCGAGTTGCCAATGAACTGGCATCCGGTGAAGGCTGGCGAACTGGCGTGGAGCTGGGCTCCCCCCCCGAGGATGACGGCCACGTTGCTTTCGATGGTACACTCAGTGAATGCGGGCTCACTGCCATCCACGATTTCCAGGGCAGCGCCATAATCGGCGCGGTTATCGACCAGGTGGCACTGGTTGAACGTAGGGCTGGCCGCATCGATGCTCGCCCCGCCTCCGCCGTTTTCAGGGAAAGCGCCGTTGGCAATCCCGCCGGTGATGCGGAACCCGTCCAGTATGGCCGTGTGATCAACGCCTGTCGCCTTGACCACGTGATAGGAGTTGTCCGACGGATCGCCGCCGGCGCCGATATCGCCGCTGAGGATGGTGATTTGTACGCCGGGGTCGCGGTCCGGAAGTTCAGGATTGCCGCTGGCGGGAAACCCTCCATAGAGCGCCAGCCCTTCCTGGAGGCGGAAAGATGCCCACCGATCGCCGCCGCCGCGGTCGGGTCTATAGGTCCCGGCAGCCACCCAGATCTCCTGCACCGCCCCTCCTGAACCTGCCGCCCGGCACAGAGCGTCCTGCAAATCCTGGAACGCCGTCGCCCAACTCAGGCCGTCACCACCGGGAGAAGCCGTTGCTTTGACGTATAGCCGGGTGGGCAGCCCGGGGATCAACGCAGGACGGAAGTTGGCGACGATGTGCCGCGTCTGCTGAATGGTGAGCGCGATATCGCATGCATCGGGGGCAGGAAGGCTCTTACCGGTCGGACCAGGATTAGGAGGTACGGGTCCCGGCCAGTTCACGTTGGGGTTGGCGAAGTACGGGATCAGCTCGCCGGGTGGATACGCCATGATGGTGTGCCAGGCCGCTCCCGGCTCGCGGTAGCCGTACGAGTAGCGGTCGTCAAAGGGTGGATCAGGGGCGTTGGCCCGGTCATGCGCGCACCACAGATTGTGACCGAGTTCATGGGCCAACGTAAGCCCGGCCGCGTTATCCTGACGCATGATCGTGAATCCGCTGGCCCCAACGCCCTCATGGGAAGGATGTGGAAAGTACCCGATGCCGCCGGCATTGAGGTTGTTGACCCACAGGCTGACGCAGTCAGCGCCGTGGATATCGCGCCAGGGATGAACTTCGTCAAGATGGCCGTCGTCCGTTCCGACGAGTCGAGGACCATCGATGGTCCAGTTACCCGTCTCGGTGTAGTCGACTTCCTGCCGGTGGACCAGCCGGATACTGGTGTCGATCTCGCTGCGGACAAACGCGGCGTTGGTGTCGGCGATGGCCAGATCGATCAGGGCGTGAATTGCACTCTGACCGCCGGCGGCCGTGCGGGCGGCCGCCGTGTATACAACCATCAGGTCGATGACGGTTCCATCGTCGCACGCGTAGGCCGCCGCCGGTCCGGATTGCGCAGCCGCGGAACCGCCAAAGGCTGGTGCCCCCGCGGGGCGCGGCGCTGTGATGCCCAATGGGCCTGGTTGAGGCTCGAGGGCCGCGGGCGCATGTCCTCCGCCGCATTGGCGCAGGGGGTGATCGTTCAATTCTCGAACGATGTGGGCGCCGCCCGCCAACGGCCGCAGATCGAAACGGCCCCGGCCGGGGGCGTAGACGCTGCCCGCATAGACGCCACCGCTTTGTACCAATGTCACCAGGCTTGCGGGGAGGCCAATGATCCGGCCGCTCCAGACGGTCGCGTCGGGGGAAAGCCTTCCCTGGGGCTCGAGCTTGACGTCGAAGCCGACGTCGTCGAAGAGCTGCATCCGCAGCACACCGTTCACCTCGAGGGCCAGCGTGTCGAGCACGTTCTGATCCACCTGCACCTGCCGGGCGCGGGCGACGCCGGGCGCCACCGCCTGAGGCCCGGCCAACATCGGATCCACATCGCCAGGAAGGCCGGCGTCCCGCAGCAGCATGGCCCCCTGGGCCGAGCGGGTCTCCTGAGCCGGCGCAGAAGCCACCGTGGCCAGCATCAGGGCGGCCACGGCGCCGACCCAGGCGACGGACTGAGGTGCGCCGTGATCAAACGCACAACGGGGGCGAATGCGCCAACGACGGGGGCGCCGACACGCTTGCATGGTCAACTCCGGCCACTGTGTTTATAAGCCCGAACGGCCCGTCAGAACTGATCACCAGTATATCCGATCAGGCATGCGCTCTCAAATGAAAAGTTTCAGCTCCTCCGGTATCGGGGCGGCCGCTCTCCAGGATGACCGGGCGCGCGCAGGCTCTATTGTGCCCTTTACAGACATGGGGTTAGAATCCACGATCTCAGCAGGAATGCGGGCGACGGCGTTTCCCCGCCTTGCTGGACGCGGCGACTACACAACCGCAAGAAAGGGGACTGTTATGATGAGCGTATGGGTTCGTTGCTGCCGAGCTGTCCCCCTGGCGTTTCTGGGTCTCGCCCTGGGCGGCTGCTCCAGCACGGGTGGAATCGATCGCGACACGACGGGAGTCAATGCACCCATGAAGATCGAATCGAGGCCTTTTGGCCAGACCAAACACGGGCAGGCGGTGGAGCTGTACACGCTGACCAATGCGAATGGTATGCAGGCCGAGATTACCAACTACGGCGGCATCGTGGTGGCGTTGCGCACGCCGGACCGCGCCGGCCGGATGGCCGACGTCGTGCTCGGGTATGACGAACTCGATGGCTACATCAAGTCCTCACCCTACTTCGGATCGCTGGTCGGCCGCTACGGCAACCGCATCGCCAAGGGCAAGTTCGCGCTCGACGGCAAGGAATACACGCTCGCCCAGAACAACATGGGCAACCACCTGCACGGCGGTCTGGTCGGCTTCGACAAGGTGGTCTGGAAAGCGCAGCCCTTCGCAAGCCGCGCGCAGGATGCCATGCGGGCTGGAGACACGTCTCGAATCCGCGATGTTTTGCCGGCGGGTGAGTCTTCCTGGGCGGGTGAGGCATCAGACGTGGGGCTCAAGCTCACCTACCGCAGCAAGGACGGTGAAGAAGGTTACCCCGGTAATCTCGAAACGACGGTTTGGTACTCGCTCACCAACGACAACGAGCTGAGAATTGACTACGAAGCCACCACAGACAAGGCCACGCCGGTTAACCTGACCAACCACAGCTACTTTAACCTGGCCGGCGAGGGAAGCGGCGACGTCCTCGGCCACGTGATGATGCTGAACGCCGACCGCATCCTGCCAGTGGACGACACCCTGATCCCGACAGGCGAACTGCGGCCGGTGGAAGGTACGCCGTTTGACTTCACCACGCC
>BTUC01000312.1:0-8344 GCA_045863575.1 Phycisphaerae bacterium | reverse complement strand
AACCACTGCTGACCCGCCTCCGCGAGCAGGGCTTCGGCGTGGCGAGCACAGCAGTGGGACACCCGGGCCAGCTCCAGACGACGGTGCGCGGTCTCCAATGGCGGGCCCTGGCCTGACCCGGTACACTGCTTCCATCGTCAAAAGTCACCTGGAACATCGACGGGAGCGAAGGCGTGATGCATCGTGAGCCCTCCATCCGGACCCGTAACGCCGTGCTGACCTGTGCCATTACCGCCCTGTTCGGCGCTGCGGCGCCCGTTATGGCCGACGCCGTGCTGCTGGAGGGCAGCGCACCGGCGCCGATCGAGGCCGAGCACTTCCCCAGCCGTCTGCACACCTTCATCTGGCGTAACTGGGAATCGGTTGAACTGCCGCGGATGGCCGAAGTGCTGGGGGCCAGCCCCGAACAAATCCAGAAGATCGCCGACTCCATGGGTCTGCCGCCTCATCGCCCCATCAGCGAGCACCAGCAACGGCGCGGCTATGTTTCGCTCATCCGCCGCAACTGGCACCTGCTGCCGTACAACCAGATGCTCACGCTGCTCGGCTGGGACGCCGACCGGCTGGCCCACGTACTCAAGGAAGAGGATTTCCTCTGGTTCAAGCTGGGCATGCTCAAGCCCAAGTGCCCGCCGCTGCGCTACACTGAACCCACGACCGAGCAGGAGCAGCGTGCTCGGCCCATCCGCGAAATCGTGGAGCGGCATTTCGGCAGGGGCGCGCTCACCGCTCCCATGCAGCCGCGGTTCGCCTTCGTCGATGAGCTCTCGCGTCCCCTGGAGGGCGTAGAGATCAAGCCGCGGCCGGCCGATGAGCCGATCCGCTTCCTCTACTCCTACTTCGCCCTGTACGGCGATCCGCTATCAGATCCGACGCTGGATCCCTATCCCGACGGGCTGCTCCAGCGGCTCGCAGCCGCGGGCGTGAACGGCGTCTGGCTGCACACCATCCTTCGCGAGCTGGCCCCTTCATCCCGGTTTCCAGAGTTCGGCGAGGGCCACAAGCGCCGGCTGGAGAACCTGCGGGGACTCGTGCGACGCTGCGCCCGGTATGGCATCAAGGTCTACCTGTACATGAACGAGCCGCGCTCCATGCCGGATGCCTTCTTCAAGAAGTACCCGGAGATCGCCGGACACCGGGACGAGATCCAGGGCAGCACGGCCATGTGCACGAGCGTGCCGGTGGTGCGCGAGTTCATGCACGACGCGCTGGCCCACGTTTTCCGGGAGGTGCCCGGCCTGGGCGGCGCCTTCAACATCACCATGGTGGAGAACCTCACCAACTGCTACAGCCGGGCCCACGGGCAGCCGCCCAACTGCCCCCGTTGCGCGGCCCGCACGCCGCAGCAGGTCATCGCCGAGGTGAATCGCACGATCGCTGAAGGCATCCACGCGGGAGATCCCAGTGCCAAGGTGCTGATCTGGGACTGGGTCTGGGAGAACGCCTGGGCCGAAGAGATCATCAACGCCCTTCCCGACAACGTGTATCTGATGAGCGTCAGCGAGTGGGACCTGCCCATCCGGCGCGGCGGCGTGGAAACCGTCGCCGGCGAGTATTCTCTGTCCGCGGTCGGGCCGGGGCCGCGGGCCACGCGTAACTGGAAAATCGCCCGCCAGCGCGGGCTTAAGACCGTGGCCAAGATCCAGGTCAACTGCAGTTGGGAGCTCTCCGTACTCCCCTATCTGCCGGTGATGGACCTGGTGAGCAAGCACCTCGTTCTCCTGCGCGACGCGGGGGTAAGCGGCTTCATGCTGAGCTGGACGCTCGGGGGGTACCCTTCCCCCAATCTGGAGCTGGTGGAGCGGCTCGGCGCAGCGGACCCCCTCGATGAGGAGCTGGTGCTGCGGCAACTGGCCGAGGAGCGATTCGGTCCACGCGCCGCCCCCGCTGCACGCGGTGCGTGGCGGGCCTTCAGCAATGCGTTCAGCGAATACCCTTTTCATATCGTTCAGTTGTACAACAGCCCGGTCCAGATGGGTCCCGCCAATCCGCTGTTTCCCAGGGCCACCGGCTACCAGTCCACGATGGTGGGCTTCCCATATGACGATCTGGACCATTGGCGGGCAGTCTACCCCGCGGAGGTGTTCGCTGCGCAGTTCGAGAAGCTGGCCAGAGGCTGGTACTCGGGCGTGGAGTTGCTCGAGCAGGCGATGTTTCAGGCCGAGCAGGCGAACTGGCGGCGCAATGCCCAGGAAGACCTGCGCATCGCCCAGGCGGCATATACGCACTTCCAGTCCACCGCCAACCAGACTCGCTTCACCGAATCGCGCAACCTGCTGGCTTCCGGATCTCTTGCACCCGACCTGCGGCGGCAACACCTCATTCGCATGAGGGCAGCGGCGGAATCGGAGATCCAGCAGGCCCGGCGCCTCTTCGATCTCACGCGCCAGGATGCACGGATCGGATTTGAAGCCACCAACCACTACAACTACTACCCGCTCGACTTCGTGGAAAAGATCATCAACTGTGAGTACATCCTCCACACCTGGCTGCCGCGGCAGGCGGCTCAGTAGACCCGGTCAGGAGACCAGTGCATGAGCGATATCAAGACCGTCAGGCCATCGGATCACTTCCCGGCCTCGCACGCGACGGTGCACAACGGGCTGGTCTACGTGTCCGGCCAAGTGGGCTTCAAACCGGGAACCACGCAGGTGGTTTCGGATGACCTCGCCGACCAGTGCCGGCAGACGTTTCAGCACATCGATGAAATCCTGTCCGCGGCCGGCAGCTCGAAGGAAAGGATCATCCGCTGTGGGGTCTACCTGAAGCACATAGAACGGGACTTCGCGGCCTTCAACGAGTGCTACGCCACATGGCTCGGTGCGCACCGGCCGGCGCGGTCGGCCATCCAGGCGAGCTTCGCGCTCGCGCCCATCCTGGTCGAGGTGGACTGCATCGCGGCGCTGGAGTAGTACCCCTTCCGGCTCGCCCGTTCGTAGCGGCCGGCCTGGAGTGCCGGCCGTTGATCGAGTCGAACGGCCGGCACGGAGGCCGGCCGCTACAAAGCAAGTAACTCGCCAACTGGAGGGCGCAGCATCAAAGGCCAGAAGAGACAGGCTGCGGCATATATTGCCACATCGAGTTGAGGCAAGCCCTTCGGGCCGCCAGAGGATATCAACCCATGTCCGTGCCGGAATCATGCGAGGAACTGCTGCGGCGGATGGTCGAATTCGACACCGTGAATTCCGCCATCTCCGGCCGTCCCGATGCCGAAGCGCCCCTGGCCGAGTACCTGGCGGGCGTGGCCCTGGAGATGGGCCTGACCGTGACCCGGTTGCCGATCGGCGGGCAGTCCTCCAATCTGCTCGTGACCTGCCCCACCGTGATCGGTGCGCCCTGGCTGCTGTTCGACAGCCACCTTGATACGGTCAGCGTCGAGCACATGAGCATCGATCCTTTCGCTGGCGACGTTCGCCAGGGGCGGCTCTATGGCCGCGGAGCCTGCGACACCAAGGGCTCCGGCGCGGCCATGCTCTGGGCGCTGAACCGCTACCGCCAGTCTGACAACTGCCGCAACAACGTCGCCGTGCTGTTCTCGCTCGATGAGGAGATCGGCAAGACGGGCGTCACGGCGTTCGTCGGGCGGCAACGGGACACACTGGGCTGGATGCCGGCGGGCGTGATCTGCGGCGAACCGACCGAACTGCGCCCGGTGATCGCCCACAATGGCGTTGTCCGCTGGACCATCCGCACCCACGGTGTGCCGGCGCACTCGTCCGATCCCTCGCGCGGCCGATCGGCCATCAGCATGATGGTCAGAGTGGTCGATGCACTGGAGGGCCAATACATCCCCAGCCTCTCCGCCAGCCACGCGCTGACCGGCAACGCCCAGTGCAGTGTGAACATGATCCGCGGCGGCAACCAGGTCAATGTCATTCCCGAGCAATGCGAGATCCGCATCGATCGCCGCGTGGTACCCGGCGAAGAAGCCGATGCCGTTCTGCCCACGGTGGAGCGGTTGCTCGTCGGACTTCTCGAGACCTACCCTCGGCTGGAGTTCACGCAGCACGACGCATTCATCGATCCGCCGCTGGACCCGGCAGGGCATGAGCCGTTCATCCGTTTCGTCCAGACCGTGCTGGCCGACATGAGCATTCCCAACGACGGTATCGGCGTTGCCTACGCCACCAACGCCAGTACCTTCAGCGCGGCGGGCGTCCCCGCAGTCGTGCTCGGGCCGGGCAGTATTCGCCAGGCACACACCAGCGACGAATGGATCGCGCTGGACCAGCTTCAACGCGCGACGGAGCTCTATTACGAACTGATGAGCCGTCCCTGGGAGGGTTCGGTATGAGTAAGCGAGCATTTGAACCGGTGCGTGTCGGCGTGGCCGGCGTGGGCGGCTTCGGGCTGCTGCATGCGCTGACGCTGCGGGGCCTGGCTGAGGCGGAACTGGTGGCCGTCGTGCATCGGCGAAAGAACCGCCTGGACGAAGTGGCCGATCGGCTGCCGGGCGTGCCGGGGTGGACGGACCTGGAACAGGCGATTGAGGAATCCGAGGCCGAAGCGTGGGTGGTGGCCGCGAGCTCCGCCGCACACGTGCCCATGACCCGAGCGCTGCTCCGCGCGGGCAAGCCCGTGCTGCTGGAGAAGCCGATGGCCGAGACACTGGCGGAGGCCGAGGAGCTCCGGCCCTTAGTCGCAAAAGACCCGGACAAGCTCATGATGGGTCATATCCTGTTGTTCAACAGCGAGTACCGGCAGCTCGTGGCGGAGGTTCGCCGGCGCGGTCCGCTGGCGTATCTGGACTGCGTCCGGCACCGGCCGGTGGGCACGATGGAGGCATTGCCGGGCGAGAGCCCGCTCGAACTGCTCATGGTGCACGACCTGTATGCTGTGCAGGTGCTCGTGAACCGGGCGGAACCGGGAAGTTTCCACTGCCGGGCGCATCGGCATGCCAGCGGCGCGGTGGATCTGGTCGTAGCCCAATTGCGGTGGCCGGGCGGTACGCTGGCCAACTTCACGGCGTCGTTTATGACCCCCGCGGGGATGGCGGCCGACGGCTTTGACCGCATGGAGGTGTTCGGGGAGGGCTGGGCCGCCCGGTTGCTGCCCAATCCGCGCCCCATGGAGCTCTGGGACGAGCAGGCCCGCTGGCCGATGGCACTGGAGATCCGAGCCGACGCACTCGCGCCGTCAGGCATGATGGCCGAGGAGTTACGTTGCTTCTGCCGGGTGGTGCGCGGGCTGGAGCCCGTTCCCGCAGGCGCCACGTACGAGGATGCCATGCAGGTGCAGCGCTGGCTGGATCGTCTGGTGGCGGCGGAAAAGTCGCGTGGGTGAGGCTGAGGAAGTGGGAAGTGAAAATCGTCGCCGCTCAACGTCTGTGGTGAGTGGCAGCAGACGCCCACAACACACGGAGAAATCAGACGACCCATGCTCACACCTGAATCGAGGTTGGCGGACTTTCCTGTCTTGCGCGGGCTGACCTATCTCAACACGGCTGCGGAAGGCATTCCGCCCGGCTGTGTTGGGGATGCGCTCGAGCAGTACTACCGGGATAAGCTGCTGGGCATGGACGGTCGGCAGCGACATCAGCAGCACTGGCAGAGTCTTCGCGAACGGGCCGGCCGCTTGTTCGGGCTGTCGGCGGACGAGATCGGCATCTGTTCGTGCGCGTCGGAGGCATTCAATCTGGCTGCCCTGGCTCTGCATGCCGCGGAGGGTGACGAGGTCGTGATCAATGATCTCGATTTTCCAGCCGGGGCCACACCCTGGCTTCAATCCAGGTATCCAGCCAGCGCGCGGCTGTGGCGGTCGCGTGAGGGGGCCTTGCGGACGGAGGACCTGGTCGGGCTGCTGAATGCGCGAACTCGGCTCGTCGTGCTGTCGCTGGTCAGCTTTTTCAACGGGTACACCGTGGACCTGCCGGCGGTTATCGATGCCGTCCGGCGCCATTCGTCGGCTCGGATCGCCGTCGATGTGACCCAGGCGGCCGGCAGGATGCCACTGGATCTGTCCGGCGTCGATCTGGTCGTCAGTTCCACGCACAAATGGATTCTCGGCACGCATGGAGGCGGCTTGGTGGGCGTCCCCTCTCATCGAGCCCGTGAATGGACGGTGCCGGCCGGTGGCTGGTTCCACCTGGAGAATCCGTTTGACGAGCATCGCTTCGACCGGGCGGTCAGCAAACCGGGGGCAGCAGGCTTCTCGGTGGGCATGCCCAACTACCCGGCGGTCTATGCAGTAAACGCAGCATTAGGGTACATCCTCAACCTGGGCGTGGCCGCCATCGAGACCCATGCCCGGCCGCTGGTGCAGTCCTGCCTGGAGGAACTGCGCAAGCTGCCGGTGGAGATGCTCACGCCCGATGAGCCGGGATCGATGGCCGGAATTCTGGCCTTCCGCCATCAGCGTGCCGATCAGATCGCGGCGCATCTGCATGAGCGCGACATCCACATCATGTGCCATGCGGGGCGCCTGCGTGTGGCCGTCCACGGGTACAATACCTCTCAGGACGTCGAGAAGTTCCTGTCCAACTTGCAGGAGGCGCTGAACCATGCCTGACCGGGCCGACGCACACATTCACCTTTTTGAGAAGGGTTATCGCGGCTCGTTCACCGGGCGCGATGGTGTTCGCATCGATGAGACCGCGCTTTACGCCTCCCTGGCCCGCGATCACGGCGTCAAGCAGGCGCTGATCGTCGGCTATGAAGGTGACGACTGGGCAAGAGGCAACAACGCGCATATCGCGAAAATGGCCGAGCAGCACGCGTGGTGCAGGCCGGTTGGTTTTGTGCATCTGGAGAAGCCGGGTCGGACCGCCACGCTCGAAGAATGGCACCGCCAGCGGTTCGTCGGCGTGAGTCTGTACGTGTTCGGCGACGAGAAGGTCCGCGCGCTGCATCGACTGGGCGATGATTTCTGGGAATACATCGCTCAACACCACTGGCTGGTCAGCCTGAACTCGCGTGGGAAAGATTTGGCCGGTTGGACGCCGATCTTGAAGCGGCATCCGCAACTCCGGCTGATCGTATCGCACCTGGGCCTGCCCCCTGCCGTCAGCGAGCCGCCCGGGGCCGGCGAGGCGCGGATGGCACTCGGCGAGCTGCTGGAGCTGGCCCGGTTCGCGGGCGTGCATGTCAAGCTCAGTGGGTTCTACGCCATCACCCGACCCGGGCATGCGTCTCCCCACCGCAGCGCCTGGCCCTACGTGGAAGCATTGCTGGCGGCGTTTGGGCCCGAGCGTCTGCTGTGGGGTTCCGACTTCACGCCATGCCTGGACAACCTGACGTTTCCGCAGACGGTCGGCATGTTCTCGGAGATGACCTTCCTCAGCGCCGTTGACCGCGAACGGATCGAAGGGGGCAACCTGCTGCGGCTGCTGGAACAGACGAAATAACGCGACTGCCCCGGCAGGCCAGAAAGGGCATTCTCCACGGGTGTGCGAACGGGAGAAAGTGCGAAAGTCGGAAAAAAGTGAGGGACACGAGTCAAGCGCAGAGACCCCTCTGGGTCACAGGTTTTCCACCTGTGTACACCAGTTGAAAACCGGTGCCACACCCTGCTGGGACAGGCTCTTCAGGGGGACGCTGAGCTCGAATCGTGGGCAGACCAACAGGTACACGATGCTCGCCAGGCACACGGAGCGCTCCTGCTTTCTCACTTTCGCACCTGCTCACATTCGCACGTTTTCACGCTTCGCGGTGCGACCAGCATGAATTTCTGACCAACACGGAGCCTCGCATGCACGTTTACCGATACGCACCCCTGCTGATCATGGCCCTCTTCGTCCCGCCAGGCTGGTCGCAGTCACGGCCCGCCAGTTCGCCGGGCGCGAGCCATGGCAAGGCCGGCTTCAAGACAGACGTGTTTTCCTTTGAATTCGCCGACCGGCCTCAGATCGATCTGGATGGCGAATGGGAGTTCCGTCGTGATCCCAACGGGATCGGCGTTTCTCAGGGCTGGCACGCCGGGCGCGGGGAATTCCCGCGCAGCATCCGCCTGCCGGGGGCGCCCCAGGCCCAGGGCGTCGGCGAGCCGAACGAACGGCAGCGCAGCTTTTTCATGGAACCGTTCTGGGTTCGACGCCGCTTCCAGGCCCCGGCAATAGGGCCGGACCAACGACTCTGGCTGCGCATCGGCGGCATATCGCCGGCCGCGGATGTTTACGTCAATGGCAAATCCATCGGGTACACGAAGAGTTCACGGACGCCTCAGCGCGTGGATGTCACCCGCCAGGTTCGATCCGCTGGCGAAAACCTTATCGCCATTCATGTGCGCGAACTGCCGGAGATCCGGCTGGACGGCCTCTGGGAGATGGCGGAGTGCGCGATGACCTGGACGGGTGTTTACCGTTCCATGCGCGGCGAAGTCGCTCATCGGATTTCTCTGCTCGATGCCT
>BTUC01000311.1:0-8370 GCA_045863575.1 Phycisphaerae bacterium | reverse complement strand
CACTCCGCTTGCGGTTTCATGACACGGCAACCGAGACGAACAGGGTTGATGTTGATAGGGGAGGAATCCGTCTCAGGCCGGAGGGCCGCGACTGCGCGCGGAGAGGTGCTTCTCAGAATCGACTCGTCGAGGGATTGGCTCGAGCCAGGCTCGCGCCTCCTGCGGCGGGGGCAGTATCGAAGTCGCCAGCTCGGCGATGAACAGAGAATGAGCCGACGCGCAGACCCAGCACCCGTCCGGGCCAGGATGTCCCGCATCGTGATCGTGCCAAGCGGGAACCGGCACGGCCAGCACAGGGCTGGTCAACACCAGGGTCGCGACGGCCAGAAATCGTGCGTATCGTCCCATCCGTCTCGCTACCCGCCTGGGACAATTGGCCACGTTGATCCGGGTTTATCGACGCTGCAAGCCAACCATATTATAGCGGGTGGGTCGGCGAAGGCACCACTCCCAGCGCGCCGACCCACCCCCAACTCCGCAACCGCCTCGCTCGAGCCAGGGAATCCAAGGGCTCCTTCGTCCCTGTCGGTTTCCATACGAGCCAGTCCTCTTTCGGCGAGGCAGTCGCATCAAGGACCCGCCCCCGTAAAGGCCGGGATCCTCATCAATTTGGATGCCCGAGAAGGCCGATTTCTTCGACGAACGGGCGTCAAAGGGCTGGACGGAAAAAGCGCTTTCGGTCGGGACCAGCCCCCCTGAACACTGGCGAGACCAGGCTCGGGAGAGGCGGAGGCGCTGCTGCCCGGGATCGACCGAGTGCCCAGGTCACCGCATCATCTGTCCACCGTGCATGTGGCCCATCGGACCACCCGACGCCATGTGGGTCTGCATGGCCTCGCTGGTCAGGACCAGTTCCTGGGTGTCGCCGTCGCCGTCGAGGTCGTTCGCGTCCGGCGTCAGATACATGTGGTAGGTCGCTCCGCAGCCATAGTCCATCCCGAGGAAGCCAGGAACGGCCATGGTGTTCTCCACCGCCTCGCCAGTCGCCAGGTGGCAGCCGACGCCGCCAGGTGTCTCAAGTGGCCCCAGTCCGACGATCTCGGAACATGAAATCTGGACAGCCTGCTCCCCGCCCGCCGGCACGGTCACGTCCAGCGTCTGGTCTTGTGAACCGTCGGGGCTGGAGAAGTACGAGACATGGAACGTGCACTCCTGGCCAGCCTGATTGTGCATCCGCATGGTCATCGAGCCGTCCGGGTCTGCCAGATCCGTCGCGGTCATGAAGCCCATCTGCGGTTCGACGTGCTGCATGTAGCCGTTCATGCGGGTGCCGCCGAAGCCGTCCGCTCCGCCAATGCGGCTGGCGACGGCGGTGGCCTTGGCCGCGACCGCGGCCGGATCGGCTCCACCTGGCGTGCCGCTGCCAGGCACGCATCCGGAAGGGCCGAACAGTAAGGTCGGAAGCGCGAACGCAGGGAATGCCCATCTGGTCATTAGGTCCTCCTTTTCGATGGACAGCGACGTATCTCAGGCGGAGCCTGGTTCACCGGCAGGCCCGCCCACGAGTTCTGAGATGTGATGTCGGCTCAGTGATCCCGGTCCCGGTCGTAAACGATCCGGCCCCACTGTCCGCCCTTGCCGTGCGCCTCAAAGCGCGGCGTTCCCCGGCCCTCCCTTTCAACCTGCCCGGTCAAGGCCTCCGGTTTCCCGCCATCCGTGCTCTTGCAGGCGGGAATAGTCGGCAGGGAGACGCCGAGCAGGCTGCCCAAAACGAGCTTTGGCAACATGTGCTTGAACACGACGCGGCTCCTTAACCACAGAAACTTGCCCAAGGTAACGGGCTTCGTAGTGCACTCCCGCGAAGTCTTTCTGTAAAGTTAGATGCGTGACGCCGGCATTTTCTTCGAGGTTGGCCCGGAAGAGGCGATGCATGGTCGAGCCGGGAGCGAGAAGACGCAGGAAACCTCGCGACTGGTACCGGCGAACTCACGCAAGGCGCCAGCCGGGATAGGGAGGATACCTCCGAGGCGGGGGGCCCTTTGACTTGGCCCTCCAGCACGACTGGTGTAGCACCGGCGTCCCGCCGGCGGGGCGAGGCGTCCTGCCTGATCAGGCTGGTTTTGTTAGAGGCTGTTGCCTGAAGAGTCAGGAGCTTCACTTGCGATGCCCTGGGGGCTGTTCCGGTCGTCATCGCCAGCGCATTCGCACCCTGCACCAGGGCGGGATGGAGCATGAAACCCGATCCGGATGCATCGCGGCCCAGCGTATGGCCGGATGGTCGTTCTGCTCGCCGCCGACAGGTCCGAAGAGGACATTCGCCCCGTGCATCCAATATTGTGGAGGCAAGTAGCGAGAGAGCAGCAATTATGTCTCGGAAACATGTCCTGTTGCTGACGGACTTCCCGCGGCTGGGCTGTGCGGCGCGCCATGCTGTGCTGGTGGTCGCTGCGGTCAGCATGCTCTTGCTGTTCGTTCCGTCCTCGTATGCACAGCACGGCAGTGGCGGCCATTTCGGGGGCGGTGGACATCTTGGCAGCGGCGGGCATTTTGGTGGCGGCGGACACTTCGGGGGAGTTGGTCATTCTGGTGGCCTGGCCCGTGGACATAGCTTGGGCTCGGTCGGGCACGCGGGGCTTGGCCGTGGCCACCTCGGGTCGCTGGGGTACGGTCGCGGCCACGTCTCGGGCGGGTTGACGCACGGGGCGACGGGGCGCCTCTCGCACGGGTACGGTGGGCTTCACTCCGCGGGTCGGGCCGGCGCACACAGCTTGGGCACCTGGAATTCAGGACATGGTTATCTGGGCTACGGCCATCGATCCTACAGCTATGGCCACGGGACGACCTTTGGGCATGGTTATGGGTACGCCGCGTCCCATGCTTACTACGCCGGCCACTATTACCCGTACCACTATTACCCTTACTGGGGCTATGGCGGCTATTTGCTCTACCCGAGCTATGGCTACGACTACTACTACAGGCCCACCCACGGCTACTTCCCTGGCTACTACAGCTCGTACGTCGATGATCCTGTTCCTGCCGCGGCGGCAACCGCCGGGGACGCCTACGACGACTCCAACGCCGCATCCGCGGCTGACCGCCCGGAGGAACGCGGAGCTCCTGCGGATGACGATCGATCGGTCCCCCAGGGCGCCCGGTTACCAAGGCTCGTCTTGCCCGCTGAAGAGCCGCCGGCGGCTTTGCCCCAGGCTGATGAGGACCAAGTGAAGTTGCCCGCGTCGAAACCGTCTGCGCCTCACCATAGGGAGGTACACTAATGGTCGCGCTTTCTGCTGGCCGAATCCTCCTGCTGGCGGCTGTCCTGCCCACGCCCGGCTCCGCTGAGCCACGCCAGCCGACGCCGGACGGCTTGAGTGTTGGGCCGACCACTGCGGAGGCGTCACGCTCACCAGATCCGGGGCAGGATTTCGCACGACACCCTGCGACGCTTCCCGCAGAACTCGGCAGCCCGGTGCGACTGCGGGCGGCGCTGAGCCATGGGTTCTACGGACGCTCGGAGCCGGACCGGTTAGTCGCACAGGTCGATTTGTTGGGCTACGCCGACGCGCCGCCAGAGCGCCTGCCGCTGAATCTGGCACTGGTGATCGATTCCTCCGGCTCGATGGCGGAAAACGAGAAATTCATGCACGCCTCTCAGGCAGCGCGGCTGGTTGTCGAGAACCTCACGGAACGCGATGTGGTCTCCCTGATCGTCTTCAACGAGCGGGCGACGGTGCTCTCGCCCGCGGGGCGGGCGGTCAACAAAGAGTTCCTCATGCGGCGGCTCGCGGAGGTCGGCCCGCAGGGATGGACCAACCTGAGCGCGGGCCTCTTGGAGGGGTTCGCGCAGATCTCTTCCCAGGAAACGGAGGGGCGGATCAACCAGGTCATTCTGTTGACCGACGGTCTGGCCAACCGGGGCGTCACGGACCCCGGGGGACTGCGGAAGCTTGCTGAGGCCGCTTACCAGCGCGGGACCCGGCTCTCAACCCTAGGCTGCGGTTCGCAGTTCGATGAGAAGTTGCTGGCCGCCCTGGCGGAGGCTGGCGGAGGCCGCTACACCTTCGTCCGTTCATCCGAGCAGTTGCCCGGCGCAATGGCGGCGGAACTGGGCGGTTTGCTGGAGGTGGTCGCCCAGAACGTCAGAGTCGAGGTCAAGGCAAGCGGCGCAACGGTGATCTCGCGCGTGTACGGGCGCCTGATCGAGCGCCCCGTCGCATCCTACTCGTTTAACCTCGGCGACATGCGGCAAGGCGAGCGGAGCATGCTCATGCTCGACATCACGCCCGAGAGGCGGGACCTCGGCGCGACTGCGGGAGCACTGATCCGGTTGACGGCGGATGATCCGAAGAGCGGCACGCGGCTGGCGCGTGAAATCGCGATGGAGGCGGCATACGCCGCAGACGCCGGGCAAGTTGAAGGAAGCCGCAACGAGACCGTGACGTTGTGCGCCGGGGTGCGCGACGCGCTGGAGAAGTCGGAGGAGGCACTGCTGGGCCTGGACGCCGAGCGCTTCCACAAAACTGCCGAGCTGTTCGATCGCCTCTACGAGCGGGCTCGCCGGCATGCCCTCGAAACACGGGACCAGGAACTGCTCAACCAGGCGTTCCTGCTGAAGCATTTCATGGGCCAGCTTTCCGCCGCCCGCGAGGCCGGGTTGCTGCATACGCATTCGGAGGCGCGGGCCCGCTTGAAAGACATCCATTACCGCCGGTACCTGCTGGAGCACCATCGCGATCGTCCGTGATGCATCGACGATGAGCTGGTTGGCACCGACCATGAATCATGGTGCCGATCCGAAGAAACGTGAGCCGGCGCTTTTCAGCGGCGTCACGAATGGTGCCGAGACGGCCCGCCCAGACCGGGCGGTAGCCAGCCCCGGACCCTATGGGGCCATGACCAGTCGATCCCGTTCGGAAACGAATCGGTCCCACGCTGGACCTTGCGAGTGAGATTGCTTGCGTCGGGTTCCGTCCCCTTGAGGTAGCCGACCGGCAGACGGGTTGAGATTGTTGCTGCGCATGCTCTGACAGGCAGGAAGTGCCAGCAACGACAAGATCGAGAGGCCGGCGAAAAGCAATACGTGGAGCGCACGTTTCCCCATGGTTGAACTCCTGCGCGAGCGAGGCCTGGCCGATGGCCCTTCAGCATTGCGGGCTCTATCAGGTTGGATGCCGAGAGCCGCCCAGTTCTTGCACGCCCGTCAGCAAATCTTGTCGGGAGGCATATCTTGGCCGAATCAGGATTTCTCGCGAGGCGGAAGGCACCGGTCGCACTCCACCCCGGCGGGTGCGCACTTCTCGCACTTGATCACCGGCCGGCCATCCTGGATGCGGGTGCTGACCTCGGCCTTGCAGCCGGGGCACATGTGCTCCTTGATGACCCGATCCCTGAACACCCCTTTGACAAACTCCTCTTGAGTGACTTTGGCCTCATCGTAACACATCTGGCAGGCCATGACGTGACCTTCCGAATTGCCCTTGATGCGGTGGCCTCCGGTGCTCTCGCAGCCACCGAGCAACGGGATTCCAGCGAGCCCCATGGCCAGGCCGATGAGGCAAGACAGCGGTTTCATGGATTTGACCTCCGATCATGGTGCGAATCAGGGCGGTCCGCATAATCGCTGAACTGCGGCGATACGGCGGCCATCACCGCATACAGATCCGCTTCCGAGGTCAATCTGCTCAGCACGCAGTGGCAGGTCGTCGGATCCGTGAAGTGGATCAGGCGCCAGAAGCCGGACTCGATGCAGTACCCGGAGCGCCCGGCCACCTCGCAATGGGACTCGCGGTGGACCCCGAGCCGCTCTTGATCGACAGGAGGATGGAAGAACACGAAGAGCGGTTCCTGGCCTCGAAGGTACCGAGCTGCGATTCCAGGGGCGTTGCCGAACCGGAGTTCGTAGGAATCCTGCAACTGGAAGCCACCGTCCAGTTCCGCCGGCAGAGCGAACCGCAGGTGCGGTGCGGATCGAGGCGCAGAAGCCGGCTCGATTCTCTTGGCCCCGTAGTGAGTCAGGAACCGCCGGAACGCCCCCTCGACGTCGCTGGCAACGCCATCCATCAGGATGCCGTAATCGACCACACTGGCCTGGGCAACCTGAGCGCCCTGGTTCAGCCAGAAGGCCACGAAGACGCCTGAACCCAGCAGGAAGGCGAGGCTGGCCGCAGCCGCCAATGGGCGACGCAGGAATTTGACCAGCCTCAGAGCTCTGCGCGGCTTGCTCCGTCCATTCAGCTTTGCTTCAATCGACTGCCAAAGCTCGGGCGGCGGTCGCAGGTCCGAGCGTCCCTGGGCCTCCACCTGGCCGATAATCGCACGCCATTCCTTCAGTTCATCCGCGCAGGCCGGACAGGCCTCCAGATGGCGCTGCAGGCCCGCCGCGTCCTCGGCCGGCAATTCGCCGTCGAGATAAGCCCCTATCTCCTTGCGAGTTGCATCGCAGTCCATGACCGTCACCTTTCGGTTCGTGCAGACCTGCGGGCATTCCCCAGGCCTGCCCCCTCCACGAGTCCCCCCCTACTTTGTTAGATGCCATCCTCCCTAGGTTTCTTCGGCCAGGCTCTGTTCGCCCCGCAGCATGCGCCGTAAGCTCTCTCGCGCCCGGTTCAGACCGGACGCAATCGTGCCGGGCGGTTTTCCGAGAATCCGGCCCATCTCCGCGTAATCGAAGCCCTCGAAATACCGCAGGACGACCAGGGCTCGCTCCGCGTCCGGCAGGCGAGCGACGGCCTCCTGCACATCCAGGCGAGCATCAGGCTCCTCGACCTGAAGTTCACTCCTCAACGCCTTCTCGTGCCTCCGAAGGCCCCGTTCGTGAGTCCTTCGCCGCCGGAGGAACTGCAGGGCCTCGTTCATGGCGATCTGGTAGATCCATGTCGCGATCGTGGAACCGCCATCGAACTGGTCAATCCGCTCGAAGGCTCGCAGGTAGGCATCCTGGGCCAGGTCGAATGCGTCATCCTCATTGCGGGTCATCCGCAGGACCAGACGGTATACTCGGTCGGAGGTGAGCGCATAAAGCGTCCGTTGGGCCTCCCGGTCCCCTCGGCGGCAGCCTTGAATGACCTGATCCTCTGTCACAGCGCAGATGTTAGCCGCCGCAGGTTCGCTAAACCAGCCGGCTAACGCGCCTCGGAATCCGGTGTCACGGCCTTCAGGATGGGGGGAAGCTGCGACTCCAGGACCAACGTGGTGAGAATGCAGCGGCACGTGGCGGAATCGGTCACGTGAACCAGTCGCCACGGGCCGATTTCGACCTGACGGCCGTGGTAGTCCCCAACCAGACATGGCTGCTCCTGATACTTTCCGGTGTGCTCGCGATCCGTGGGCGGATGAAAGAAAACGAAGAGTGGTTGCCGCCCGCTTACGTAACGGGCAGCAATGCCGGGCGACGTCCCGAACCGGAGCTTGTACACCCGTTCCAACTGGTGCCCGCTTGGCAGTCGAGGGGGCAACGAAAAGCCCAATTGCGGTGCTGCCGACCGGGCCGCATCCGCCGTGATGGCTTGGGCTTGGTAATGGTCCAGGAACCGAAGAAAGGCCGACTCGGGGCCGCTGCTCAGGCGGTCCAGCAGAACGTCGTAGTCGATGCTCTCAGCCCGAGCAGTCTGAGGGCCGGCCATCGGCCAAAGGCTCATGAAAAGCCCTGCGCCAATCAGAAGTGCCACGGCCGCCGCCGCGGCGGCCGGTCTGCGAAAAAACGCGATCGTCCGTGTACCTGCGGCGGTCTTACTGCTCGGGGTATTCAGTCGTTGCTCGATCTTCGGCCACAGATCTGGCGGAGCCTTGATCTCAGGGGCCTCGCTTAAGGAGCGGAGCCGATGAATCAGCCAGTGCAGTCGGGAAAGCTCGATTAAGCACGATTCACAGCCGGCCACATGTTCCCGAAGCGCGGTGCGCTGCGTGCCAGCCAGTTCGCCGTCAACGAAAAGTCCCAGGTTCTCCTTAGCCGTCAGACAGTCCATATCCAGTCCTCTCGCGGCACAACTGTCCACGAAAGCCACACACGCAGCCGTCCCTTCGCCTGCATGTCTACTAAGTTGGATGCCTGCGGTCCGGTGTTTCTTCCGGCCAAGCCCCACGCGGTTCCAGCGCGTCTCGGAGAGCCTGGCGCGCCCGGTTGAGCCCCGAAGAGATGGTCCCCACCGGCTTCTCCAGGACTTGCGCGATCTCCGTGTAACTGAGGCCCTCGATGTAACGCAGGACGATCAGGGCGCGATCGGGCTCAGACAACTTGGCCAGCGCTTCCTCAACATCCATCTGCACGTCTTCAGATTCCTGAGGGCCCGCCATCGTTGAAGACTTGGCCACCTTCGCGAGCCGGCTTTCATGCCGCCTGCGCTGCCGGAGGAACTGCAATGCCTCGTTGATGGCGATACGATAGACCCAGCTCGTCAGACGTGATGCGCCGTCAAACTGATCGATCCTCTC
>BTUC01000310.1:0-8425 GCA_045863575.1 Phycisphaerae bacterium | reverse complement strand
GGCGACTTTACCGCGCGCTTAACGCATGCCTGCTTCGAAGAGCAGACCCTCGATCCAGCGCCAGCCACTGTATACTGGCAGACGTTTGTTGCCACCGGCCCGGGTGTGACGCAGGTTGGCTTCAAGCTGGGCCGCAATGTCAGTACCGCCGGAGAAGGTGGCCGGAACCTGCTGGTCTCGATCCACCGACCTACGGACGGACCGCCGGAGAGTTGGCCCCAGGTCGGTCCGACGGCCACGGTGCTCTACACCGAGATTCTTCTCGATCTGGTGAAGGCGGCCGGCGCGCGCAGTTTTCCCTGGTCGGCCGGCTGGAACTCAGGCGAAGTGCCGACAGAGCCCGGTGAGCTTTACGCGGTCCGAATCGCCACGGAATCGTCCTCGCGCACCTTCCAGGCCCGCTGGGGCTCGGATGATAACCCGCGTACGCAGTGCCTGCGGCGCGGACCCGAAGGCCGCACCACGGCTGCCGACCAGGACTTGTGGCTGGCGGTGGCGGGTGACGGTGACGGGCTGGTCATTCCCTACAACAAACGCGTGCACAAGGAATTCGCGGCCCGCGGCCGGTTCGCCTCCCGGTGGGCCCAGACCTGGCGTCCGCGCGGCCGCAGCCTGGCTTCGGTCGTCTTGTATGCATCGGGAAGCACGGACCAGATTTCGATCAATCGGCAGCGGCTGGCCGTTCGGGTGAGGGAAGGTGGGCACGACGGGCCGGTTGTCGGAACTGTGAAGATCGCTTCCGGCAACGGAGATTACACGGGCGATGCGTCCTGGGGTGTGTTCGGCGCGGCTTGGGCGCCGGGCGAAGTAGCGCTGGAGCCGGGGCGCCGGTACGCCATCGAGTTTGAGTCGTTCGAGAACTTCAACACGCTGCACGGCTACATCAACATCAAGAACGTGCCCAGCCGGGAAACCGGCGGCTTCACGCCTTTCGTCAAGGCCCCGCCGGATCAATATGCCGAAGGCACCGCCTGGATCGAAGGGCGCGAAGAGGCGGACCTCGACCTGGACATGCAGATCGTCGAGTACGAGCACGCCGCTCTGAACTGGGCTTCCGTGGTCGAAAGCCAGGAACTGCTGGTCAACGGTGACATGCAGTCCGGTGCGCTCGACGTGGAGGCGCCCGAACGTGGGCGGCCCGACGGATGGCGTTCGTTCGCGATCGACCCGGGCACTACGCACCACTACATCGCTGATGACGAGCAGCCTGCAAACCGGATGCTGCGGGTGATCGGCGGTTGCTGGAACGGCAAGACCGTGGACGGTGGCTACGTGCAGCGTGTGGCCGGACTCGATCCTGACGAAACCTATCGGTTGAGTGGGCGGTTGCGGTCGTCGTGGGCGGTGGACGAGAAGCACCAGTGCTTCATCGGCTATGACCCCACCGGCCAAGACGAGGATCCTCGCGCCGCGACGATCCAATGGACGACGCTGCCGGGCGTGCACGGTGTGTTTGTGCCCTACGGGAGCGATCCGATCAGACCGGCGGCGGGCCAGATCAGCGTCTGGCTGCGCGCCCGGACGACCTCGGTTGCCGCGACGCCGATCAAGCTGAAGCTCGATCCCATGATCTTCCGTGTGGAGTTCGACGACTTCTCTCTCCGGCAGGTGAGCACGGGTGTGCCGCAAGCGGATGGAGGAGGATGACTTTGAGAAGCAGCGAATGACGTGGTTTGGAGTGAAATGGATGAAAGGATTGAGGTTCTGTGCTGCTGTCGTGTGTTGCCTGCCCCTGACGACAGCTCTGCATGCGGCGGAGCCCGTGGGGCGGGTTGAGGGCCATGCACGCTTTGAGCGGATCAAGGGCCAGCCGCAGGCCGGCTACGTCGAGCTCTACGAGAGCAATCTGTTTTTCTGCCCGGTGAAATCACCGCCCGTGGGGTCATCGCGACGGCTGGGTGCCCCCCCAGGCAAACCCCCGCGGCACGACGGTTTCTATCCCATCGATGATGTGCCGGCGGGCAGATACTCGATGCTGATCAGCCAGCCGCTGTTCTTCATCAGGCCGAAAGTCGTGCAGGATGTGGTGGTCAAGGAGGGCCAGACGCTGGAGCTCAACCCCGAGCTGCCCCTGGAGTTCTCCACCTACTTCCGCGACAAAGATCAGTGGACCGGCGGCGACACGGCCTGGTATCAGACCTTCACGGCCGTAGGCACTTCGGTGACCGGCGTGTCCGTGACCTTCGCCGGCGCCGGGGCGGCAGGCATGGATGTTTCTGTCCTGGAGGACACCGGCGCGAAGGATGTGCGCCGGTGGAAAGTACTGGGCACCCGCCGCGCCGACAAGATCGGCACCAATCGCGATGACTGGGTGCGCTGGCGCTCCGGCGAGATTCCGCTCAAGCCTGGGCGGCAGTACGCGGTGCGCGTGACCGGCGTCGGCGGTGACGGGCGGATTCAGCCGTACAAGCGCGACAAGGACAAGGCCAGCTACCGCGGCGGCCGGGCGTTCAACTCGCAGGGGCATGCCCAGGAATTCGACTTGAATTACACCGTCTTCGGCGACACCGACGGTACGATGGTCACGCTGTGCAAGCGAACTCCGGGCAACGACGAGCTCAAGAGCGGCTACTTCGCTCCCAAGTGGGGTCAGACCTTCATCGCCAAAGGCAAGGGCCTGGCGGGCGTGGACGTTTTCGCCGCGGGGGCCCAAAACCAGTGGAACATTGATTTTACCTGGCGCATCCGGGAAGAAGGGCCCCAGGGCCGGCAGATCGGTCCGGTGAAGACGACCCAGGCCGCCTTCCAGGCGTCCGGCTGCGGACTGCACGGCGTGAGCTATAATCGCGGCGAGGTACCACTGAAGGCGGGCCGCACCTACTTCGTGGAGTTTGAGGCCGTCCATCCACCGGAGGAATCGCCAGGCTTCAACCCCTACATCACCGGCGACCCGTACGAGGGGCATGGCTGGCAGTTCAAGGATGGCCGTTGGCTGGAGCGGCCTGACGACGACGTGACCATGACGGTGATGGAGTACGTCAAGTAATGGGGAGTCGACGGCTACTCAGGACAGGCTGACCAAGCCTTGTCGGAAGTCGATCCGCAGCTCCAGGCCGCGTAAGAAATCCAGCCCAAGAACACCATCGACTCACGTGGCAGGTGGCAACGTGTGGGATAGAACAGCGAAGTTCCTTCGCTCCTGCCCCAGTGCCACGATGGTGTTCACCGGCAGCCGCACGGCTGACTCAACGCCGCTCGCAGTCGTGACGCTCATGCGCGCTTGGACGGCAGCGGGATCGTATCCGATCGCCACCAGCTTGGCGGTGTTGATCATCGTTGAGGTCGCGCCCGTGTCCAGCGCCAGAGCGGCGAAGCTGCGGCCTGAAGGGCCGTCGATGCGCGCATGGACGACGATCAGGCCCTTGTCCCGTTCGAATCTGAAGGCGTTACTCATAAAACGACCGCGGTATCCTCGGGAATTGACCCGGTGTACAGCGTGGCGGAATTTGCCAGCCGCAGCTCGATCGCTTTGCCGTAAACCTCATCACGGTCCTTGCTGTGGCAGGCAACTTTGCCCCCGAGAACCTCCATCTGCTCACTGACGTCGGGGTCCTCGATGAGCACCCATTCCGAGTCATAACGCCGCCGGATTTCATCGATGGTCATTACTTCGCCCATGCGGTGGCTCCTGTCTGCTGCCTTTCCATTATATCACCCCTGGCGCCGGACGCCGACATGGAGTTCCGCACTCAGGGCAACGCCCGATGTCGTACGACGCGCGCAGGTCGTAGCCGCACTGCAAACAGATGCCTTCAGGAGGAGGGGCGGGCTTCGCGAACGCGCAATGCATCACGTACAGGAACACCATCCAGCATGCCAGCAGAACGTTCAGCAGCGTGCCCTGTATCAGAGTGATAGCCAGCGTGGGTACAAATGTCTCCGGCTCCGGAAGGAAACGTTGGACGATGCCCACGCTGATCATCCCCGGCCAGAAGTCCAGGAACATGCCGAGCGGGAAAATGATCGTGGCCATGAGCCGGGTCGCGAAGCCGATGAGAAGAACCCGGTCAACAAAAGAGCGACGACGAAGCCGGAGAAAACTGTCTGTCCCCGTGATCAAGGTGTACAAGATGACAAAAACGGCGATCCCCAGGATCATGGCCCGGTGATCGAACCCCATGCCGAAGACGAAACTCGGGACCGCGCTGCCGCCACACACGAAGGTCCAGACGAGCAGCCGGAGAGCAAAGGGCGGGGGGGAGGGGGTCATAGGGGTGTAGACTCTATGTAGAGGTAAGTGATTGTCGTGTACTCGCCGTACTCCGGAGCGGATACCCGGTCGCCCACCTCGAGTCCGAATTTGAATGATTTCTCGAACGGTACCCAGTCCGGCACGTGCAGGCGGTAGGCCGACACACGGTTTGCCTTCCGGCTGACTTCCGTGGCCCCGATCGGCGCGAGTGTGACCGGGCCGGCCATGAAGTACCAGCCGCAGGTGAAGTAGTCTTCCGTGCCTGTGCCGGCCGTCGAGGGATTCTCCTCGCCGTCCACCCAGAAGTACTCATCACCCTCCAGATAGTGCATGTCGTTGCGGTCGCCGTGGGCCAGCGCGCCGGTGAGGCCGACGAAGTGGCCGCGGCCCTCGACCTCCAGAGGGACGTACAACTCACCCTGACCCGCTCGTGGGTCCTGCCGGGCGAACGCGTGGAAGCGCATCGGGGGCACCTCGGTGGACAGCGGTACCCATTGAATCCGGAAGCGTACGTCCTTGACTCCGGCGTCGCAGCCGTTGAGCAACTCCAGCCGCGCGCCGCGACCGAACGGCATGGGGAAGTAGCAGTAGCCGCCGTGGGGCGGAGCCATGCCCACCAGCAGGCCCCGGTTGATGGTCCGGCCATAGCCGACCGTGAAGAACAGACCCAGCGGGGCGTCCACCTGCGGTGAGTTTGCGCCATCCCACGTCGCGCGGAGGCGCAGCTTCCGAAGCACGCGCTCATCATTGGTGGGTACGTCGATCCAGAACGCGCCCACCATTCCGCTGCCCTCCTGGCTCCAGAGGGTGGCCGTTTCACCAGTCGCTACTGAAAACGTCCGAGACTCTTCCCGGGTTCCCGGCCAAGGCGGTTTCGGATCGAGCGTCGCGCAACGCCACGCGTTCTGGATCGTTTGCAGATGCCTTGAGTCGACCGCACTGAGAGGTTGCGTGAAAGGTCGAACACCCTGCGGTTGGTCGAATCGCTGCCAAGTGATCTGCCAGTAAAATCGATCCTGCTCGGCCTCCCGGACGAGTACGCGGGCGGACCGGGTGAACGGTATCGGTACGTAGCTCATCCAGGCGCCGGTGGTGCGATTGGCCAGTGGCCAGGTGAACGGGCCGGGACTGCCGAAGAAGTCCACGAGGCGGCTTTCCTCGATCGTCTCCCCGTCCACTTCGATTCGAATCCGGCCTTTCGCGGCGAAGTTGGTCATCCAGATGCGCACCAGCGATCCGGGGCCCTGAAACGACTTGAGCACGGTCCAGCGCGTGCCGTCAATCTCGGCCTGCCCTTCGACACGATCGAAGTCCGAATTGTTTTCCGCATCGGGATGGTGTGTGCCGGCCAGGAAGGTCCGGACGCCGCTTCGCGGCCAGGCCAGGGACCATAGATTGGCCATGGAGGCGTAGACGTCCCGGGCTAGGGGCATGGTCGGCGGCGGGGGAGCAGGTTGTTCGATCGCCTGTCCGAAGTTGATGGCCGTCAGCCTCACATCATCCCAGGAACCCGCCTGGAGAAGTTGGTGCTCGCGGTTGAGATTGCGCATCTCCAGGACGGCCGTGAGCCCGGGACCGGCGGCCAGAGCCTCGGCGCTCAGTTCCTTCCAGTGGTGTTCCGTATGCGCAGCGCTCCACACCGTTTTGTCTCTGCCGGCCGATCCACCGGGGATCAGTCCAATCCTCACCGAGAGGTGTGCATGGCCGCTGCGGACGCGGGCCGTCAGGCGGTAGCGCGTTCCGGGTACGGCCTCGGGAATGACCTGGTAGAGTCCGACCTCATGGCTGGGCCAGGCGTTGGCCACATGGGCCATCCAGTTGCCCTCTTCCCAGCGGCCTTCGAAAGCGCCGTCGCCGAAGGGGACCCAGCCGGCCGGCACGTTGAACGGGCCACGATCGGACTGGAAATCCCCATTCACCAGCGGAACCGGCGTTTCTTCGGGAGACTGCAAGCCAGTGAGCAACACAAGAAGCAGGGGCCAGCCAGACATCGCGAATTCCTCATCAGGTCTCGAGCGGCACATCGCCGCGGCCCACCGACTGCCATGCACCCTGGGCATTGAGCAGTTCGCACGGGCGGAAGTTGAGCTTATAGCTCATCTTGGGGCTGTTCGCGATGTAATAACCGAGGTAAACGTAGGGCAGTCCGAGCTGACGAGCCCAGTCGATCGTCCACAGAATGTTAAACGTGCCCAGCGAGCGGTCTTCGAGTTGTGGATCAAAGTAGCAGTAGACCGTACTGACAGCCCCCGGTTCGACGTCAGCGATGGCCGCACTGATCAGCCGACCGGCCAGCGAATAGTTAACCTCGAAGGTGGTGACTGGTGATTGGTAGAGGAACTCGCAAAAGCCTTGCCAACCCGCGTCCATCTGCCGCCGGTGGCGCTGGTCCTGGTAGGCGCGATATAACGCGTGCTTCCCGGCGTCGGGGCTGAGTCGCCCGGCTGTGACCTTGAGGTCCTGGTTCCGTCGCCAGCAGCGGCGCTGGGCGCGGTTCGGTTGGAAGCTGGCCACGGGCACGCGGATGGCCTGGCACTGGTGGCAGGCCGGGCACTGCGGGCGGTAGAAGACGGATCCGCTGCGCCGGAAATTGAGGTCCATCAAGGCGTGGTAGACGCCCGGTGGCAGTGCAGAGGCTCGGAACGCCAATTCGCGCGATGATCGGCCGGGCAGGTACGAACAGTCGTGCTGGCCGCCGGCTTGAAGCCCACTGTGGCGCAGAAACAGGCGGACGGCGTCGATCCGTTGCTGGTGGCTGTTGGCGTCCAAGACTCCGGGCTAGCCCTCCTGAAACAGCGGCGTGGACAGGTAACGCTCGCCGGCACTGGCCAGGATGGTCACGATCAGCTTGCCCTTGTTCTCCGGGCGTTTGGCGACCTCGTTGGCCGCCCACAGTGCCGCGCCCGAGGAAATGCCGCAGAGAATGCCCTCTTCCCGGGCGGCCCGGCGAGCCCATGCGAAGGCGTCCTCGTTGGTGACGCGAACGACGTCGTCCACGATCTCCATGTGCAGGTTCTCGGGTATGAAACCTGCGCCGAGGCCCTGGATCTTGTGGGGCCCGGGTTTGATCTGCTCGCCAGCCATCTGTTGCGTGATCACCGGCGAATCGACGGGTTCGACGGCCACGCACTTGAATTCGGGTTTGCGCTTCTTGATGACCTCTCCAATACCGGTGATCGTGCCGCCCGTGCCCACGCCGGATACCACGATATCCACCTTGCCATCGGTGTCGTTCCAGATCTCCTCGGCGGTCGTGCGCCGGTGGATGTCCGGGTTCGCCGGGTTGCGGAACTGCTGGGGAATGATGGCATGGGGGGTTTCCTTGGCCAGCATCTCGGCGCGGTTGATGGCGCCCTTCATGCCCTCGGTGGCGGGGGTGAGCATGAGCTCCGCGCCCAGCGCCTTGAGCAAATTGCGCCGCTCAATGGACATGCTCTCAGGCATGGTCAGAATGAGCCGGTAGCCCTTGGCGGCACAGACAAAGGCCAGGGCGATGCCGGTGTTTCCGGAGGTGGGTTCTATGACCACGCTATCTTTCTTGAGCATCCCCTGCTGCTCGAGATACTCGATCATGGACACGCCGATACGGTCCTTGACGCTGGAGAGCGGGTTGAAGAACTCCAGCTTGGCGTACACCTGGGCGGGAGCGTCGATCAGTCGGTTGATTCGCACCAGCGGCGTGTTCCCGATGGTCTTGGTGATATCATCAAACAGACGTGCCATGGGCTCCTCCGGCCGGAAAAAGAGAGATACCGTTTCAGCGGGTTAGACCCCGCGCATCTTAGCGCCCGACAGAATCGGCGTCAATATGGGGAGAGTCTCTGCAGTAAAGGTCCAGCGGGCATGAATGGGAAAAGACTTGGACGCACCGGATTGATCCTGTCGCCTTTTGGAGCGAGGCTTGGAACCGGTCAAACTTCGACGACCGGGCCGCCGCCGCAACTGTTCAACTGGGTGGATGTGCCGACGGAACTGACCCGGCAGCAGTGGCTGAACGCATGCAAAAAACCACCCGAACCGCCGGATGCAAGTAGCCCGTACGTCCTGGCGCGGGTCGGGCCGGCTCACTGGGATCGATCCATGTCCCAGGAATGCGACGCGCTGCTGGCCTGCATCGGCCGTCGGCGGATCGAGATCCTGCAACTGGCCGTCTTCGACCTGGAGCGGATCAAAGCTGGCGAGCCGTTCCGGCGCATGCTGGCACTGCGCGACGCGGGCAAGGCGAAATTCCTG
>BTUC01000309.1:0-8478 GCA_045863575.1 Phycisphaerae bacterium | reverse complement strand
CAGAAATTGCGACTCAGTCTCAGTTTGCCCGCGATGGGATCGCCAGGCGCGGCGGTCTGCCTTCGGTGCCGGGGAACAATGACCGTTTCACCGGCAGCAAGGCGCCGTGACGATCCTGTGCCACGTCGGCAGGTGCTCGCTGCCGGCGGCCCGAAGGAGTTGTCTCGTTGTGATTGAGATTCGCCGCTCATGGATAGTCATAACCTTCCTCGCCACAAGTCCTGCACTGGCTGGAGCGGAGCTGACGACCGATGGATTGGCTCCTTCTTCTCCTCCGCCGGGCGGCGCGGTGGGACCCCATGACCTGCGCATCCCGCCCCTGGGCCTGCCGGAGGACCAGCCAGACGCCGAGTGGGTGCCCAGAACGGATCATCCCGTGGACGGGGCGCCTGACGATTTCTCCAAGCCTTGGCCCTCATGGCTACATGCCACCGGCGATTGGTTCGGGCTCCGGCCGGCGATGGAGGAGCATGGTCTCACCGTGGAGGCCATTTACGTGGCTGACTGGTTCCAGAACCTCCGCGGTGGACAGAACAGCGCCGATGCCGGCGTGTACCGGGGCCTGTTCGATCTGGCCCTGTCGCTGGATACCGAGGCGGCGGGTTTGTGGAAGGGGGGCACCTTGCTGGTCCGCTTCCAGAACATCCACGGCCGGGATATCACGCTGGAACACGTAGGCGATCTGCAAGTGCTCAACAACGTCGATGCGCCCGACCGGAGCCAGGTAGCCGAGTATGTATTCGAGCAGCACCTCTGGGACCGTCGCCTGCATCTGAAGCTTGGAAAGATGGACGCCAACGCCGACTTCGCCTGGGTGCAGTATGGCTTGGAGTTCATCCACTCCTCGCCTGGATTTCCGCCGGTCATTCCGATGCCCAGTTATCCCGATCCGGCGCTAGGTGCGGTGCTTCGAGTCGAGGCGACGGACTGGCTGCATCTGGCCGGCGGCGTTTACGATGCGGATGGTTCCGGCGACCGCTGGGGCTTCGACTCGGCGTTGCATGGACCCGACAACTCGATCACGCTGTTTGAAATGGCGGTTCGGCCGGTTTTCCGGCTGGCCGATCGTGAACTCCCGGGGATCTACAAGGTGGGGGGCTGGTACCATTCCGGCGAATGGCTGGTTCTGCCGACGCGCCCGCTCTCGGAAGACGACGCACGGCCGGAGCGCCTTGATTACCGGCAAGGCAATAGTGGCGTATACTTTCTCGCTGACCAGCTGCTCTATCGCGAGCCCGCGCCGGACGGCGAGACCGGCGAGCCCGATCCCGATCCGCCGGTGCAGGGCCTGGGCGCCTTTTTCCAGTTTGCATGGGCGCCCTCAGAGCACAACGAGCTCACGCAATACTACGGCGGCGGCATGGAGTACCGCGGCCTGATCTCCGGGCGCGACGACGACGTGACCGGCCTGGGTGTCTTCCACGTGAGCCTCAGCGGCCGAATCCAATCGGTGGAGGAGCGATACTCCGAAACCGCCATCGAGTTGTTTCACCTCATCCAGCTCACCAACAGCCTGAGCCTCAAGCCCGACCTGCAGTACATCGCCAACCCAGGCGGCAACGGACGTGATGCCATCGTCGTGGGTCTGCGCATGGCTATTGCGTTTTGAGAATTCCAGCCGCCATTCCGGTAGCGGCCGGCCTCGGTGCCGGCCGTTCATTCACATGCGAATGGATCAAGGGACTCGGTCGCTATTGAACTCGGAGCTCGTCCGACTCTTGAGAACTGGTTGAGTCTGTGCCATCATCATCTCAACAACGAAAGCGAGGTAATCATCCGGGTATGAGAAAAAAACTGGCAATTTCTCTGCTTCGTCAGCGTGACCCGCGACGGCGAAAGCTGTTGATTGTGCGGTACTTGGCTTTGCTCCTGCTGCTTTTCATCGCGCATACCTATTTCTCGAATCTGGATTCGCCGCTCAAGCTGATCCCGCAGACGATGGCTGCGATTTCAATGGGGTGGGTGCTTATGCTCGTTCTTTCCTTGCGGCATTTCACCTATCTGGCTGAATTCATCGATTGGACCCAGGTGACGCAGGCGACGGAATCAGAGGAAGAGAGTGAGCGCCCGAAAGATCAGCCAACGTGAAAGGCATGCTGCCATAAGGCTGCGCGAGCAGGGATGATGGTGACCTGCGGTGTGATGACCACATGGCGCATCACGCACAGTGCCGCCGGCCCCGCAGCTATCATGCCAACCCATAGGAGAGTCCAGCTATGCGATTCTCGCGGTACACCTTGCTGATTTTGCTACTCAACTCCTTTGCCGCCGCCGACCCACCCCTATCCAGTTCCATCCGCCTGGGCGTGGATGACGCCGGCTCGTATCTTCACGCCACGACCGGCAAGCATCCCTGGGAGTTTCCCGCCTTCTTTCGTGCGCTCGACGACCTCGGCGCCCGCTTCGTCTCCACGCATTTCTGGCCGGTGAGCAATGCGGGGCAGGACAACGCCGCGCGCACGGGCGACCGCTTTGCTGCCCTTGACGCCGCCTTCCGAAAGCACAACTGCGAGTATGCGATCAACGTCGAGCTCTCCAATTGGCTGACGCGCCTGGAGATCACTCCCGGCGTCAACGAATTCGAGCATTCCAACGGCACGCACCGCTGGGACCTGCGCATGGACTGGCTCGCGCCCCTCCTGCCCCCGAAAAAACCTGGAAAGCCCGCCCTCATTGCCATTACTTACGACGAATGCGAGCACATGCTCCTCTCGAACAACAGGTTTTCGAATGCGCCGAAGAGCACGTTCGACAAGCCGTATCTCGTGCCGACGCACGGCCTGCCGCTGGAGGCGGCGTATGACCGCCTCGTGGCCGAGGCCCGCCGAATCCGTGAGGAGCACTACGCCGGCCTGGTTCGTCCCCAGACCGAGCAGGTCTGGCCGGATTTGTTCCACCTCTTCGCCCGGGCCGGCTGGATCGTGACGCCCAAGCTGCTGAAGGAGAACATCAGCCCGGTGGTCATGTCGATCGCTCTGGGGGCGGCCATTCAGTACGAGGACGAGGGCGCCACCTTGTGGGCCTCGCCCGATCTCTGGCATCGCAACCACGGCTATCCCGGCCACTCTCCGCAGGCGCTGCGTTCCGCCCTGTTGCTTGGGTACTGGCTGGGCGCCGAAACGGTTTACGTCGAAAACCTCGACTTTCCCAAGTGGACGAAGCGCCATCCCCTCGCCGAACTCGAGGGGTCGCTGATCGCCTGGTCGAGCCCGGAGGAGTACCGACTCACCGCCTACGGCGAAGTCGTTCGCGAGTTCTACCGCGAGTACGTCCCCGCGCACCCGCGCGCCATCGGTTGGCAGAATTACGATCCTCGCGTGGCCATCATCCGCCTGCCCGACGGCGGCTGGGGCCAGTTCTCACCCGAACCGGGGCCGGGTGAAGTCGAATCGCGAAACCGCCTGCTGGGCAACCGCGACATGCCGTTGGACGAGCCGGCCTCCGAATGGTTGCATGTCTGGCCCATCCTCACGCATGGCGTCGCCCGGCCGGGAGCCATCTCCATCAACAATCCGCGCATCTATCCCCAGGGCCTGGACGACTTCTTCGCCCCCATCGACAGCGTGGCCGTCTTCGACCATCACGTGACGGCCAAGCATCTCCGGAATGTGGACTGCCTGATCGTTTGCGGCCACGCCCTCTCGTCAGAGTCGTTCACGGCCATCCGGGAGCGCGTCGCCGCCGGGGCGACGTGCATCATCGCCCGCCGACTGTACAACCGGCACGCGAAAGCGGATCTGCCGGGCGACTGGCTGGTCGTGGACGATTTCAAGGACCCACGGGTCGCGGAGACGCTCCAGCCGTTCATCGGCCGTCCCGAGGTCGCCCGGTTTCGTTTTAAGCATCATCTGGTGGAATTCCAAAAGGGTACCGAGCCCGACAGCATCCGTGTAAACGTCACCCCGCGAACTCCATAGAGCTAACGGGTAGCGGTCTGGGTCGTCTTACCCTAAGGTGAAATGCACAGTACACACCCGGGAGACACACCATGCCAGCTCGTATCATGCGCAGGGCGCTCTCTGCGATCCTCTTCGTCGGCCATACCATGACGACGACTGCCACAACACCCGCCGACTCCTCCACCGCCCACGTCAACGTCACGACTGCCCCGGCCGGGACGCCCCAGACTCGCCCGTGGGCGTCCGATGACCACGTCGTGCCCGCCCCGATCAGCCGTCGGGTCAACACCGTCCTCTCGAACCTGATTCAAGACTGCCCCATCATGAACGGTACGTGGGACCGGCGGCAGGGCGATCCTGGTTGTGTGGAACTGTACAGCACGTTTTTCGGCTATCGCGCGGGCTTGCGTCGTGGCCGTGAGGATCTCATCGCCATTGGCCGGACCACCGCCGACAACGAGTTCAAGAATCTGGTTAAACTCACCGCTCGCCTGCTGCCCGGCCGTGGCGGCGTGGATGTGTACCAGTTGGCAGGCACTCCGGCCATCATGGTGGCCGGAGCGTTGGGCGGCGACCGCCCCCGTTATGCGCTGTTCATGACCGTTCTCGAGTGGTTCATCGTCAACGTCGATGAGCGGAGTCTCAGCGACGTTCAGGCCGTCGGTTGTGCTTATCTGCTGGCGGAGGCCTACCGTTTCGACTCCCGCCCTAAGCAGCTCTGGCTCGAACGAGCGCGAGCTCTGGGCGGACGCCTGGTGCCGCCAGAAGGCGTTGGACAGCGTATCCATCGGATCAACTTCGCGGCCTTTGTGTGGTCTTCCATTGCCCGTGCCTCGGGTGATCCGGACGACCTCCGGCGCGCCAAAGATCTTGTCCTGCAGGCGGCGCCCCGGTTCACGAGCCAGCAGGGGCGGCTGCATTTCGAGGGACCCTATGCGGACGTGCTTTCACTGCATCTGACCCTCGCCGATGCGTGCGCCGATCTGGCGACGATCGACTCTGACCCACGCTGGCGGCCCATGCTCGTGCAGCTTGTGAAGTACGTTTTCTCCGACGTCTACTTCAACGGCAAGGTCCTGGTTCACGACATCTCACCGGACGGTGAGGTTCAGGCGCCGGACTTCTGCACCGGTTGCAACTACCACGCATTGTGCCTGGCCGACCGCCTGTACGGCGATGCCCTACGGTTCGATCCGGTGCCTCCATTGCGTGTTCTGCGCGGCCCGCTGGGCATCATCAGTGCTCACTACGGCAGGGAGCAACAATGGACAGATGTCACCGAGGCCGTCACTCGACACGTCCGCGACGGGCACCTCGCCATTCGCGTGAACAATCAACTGGCCGGCGACGCCGGCCAGGACGACCAGCGCTCACTGTACGTCGAGTACGAAATCGCCGGTGAGCGGCGAACCCAGTATGCCGTCGATTCAGAGACGCTGGTGATCCCATGAACTGGAGTGCGGTGATCCGCCCTGTTGCACGGCCTGCGTACTCGGGATTGTGATCTTACTGTGCGAACCGGAGGTGGATGAACGCGACTTCACCTTGTGGGCTCTGCCTGACAGGCTCCGGTGAAAGTGGAGGGATAGAATGCAGCATGAGTGCAATCAGCGAGACCGGCCGGCAGCAGAACACGACCGCCCCCGTCAGGACTCTCGCCGACCAGGCCTTTTCGCGCGCGGCCGGCGCCGCGTTGGTCGAGGGCAATCGCATCCGTCTGCTCATCGACGCGCGCGAGAACTATCCGGCCTGGCTCGAGGCCATCCGGGCGGCGAAACGCTATATTCATTTCGAGAACTACATCATTCATGAAGACCAGACAGGCGACATGTTTGCCGATGCCTTATTGACCCAGGCGCAGCAGGGCGTGCGTGTACGTCTGATCTACGATTGGATGGGCAGTTTCGGAAAGGCATCGCTCGGGTATTGGAACCGTCTGCGCACTGGCGGCGTCGAAGTACGTTGCTTCAATCCACCGCGTTGGGACTCCCCCCTGGGCTGGCTCAGCCGGAACCACCGCAAGACGCTCTCCGTGGATGGCGAAATCGGCTTTGTCACCGGTCTGTGCATCGGACAGATGTGGGTCGGCGAGCCCGAAAAGGACATCGAACCCTGGCGTGATACGGGCGTCGAGGTGCGCGGGCCGGCGGTTGCGGACATTGAGCAGGCGTTCGTCGACGTCTGGGCCATGACAGGCGAGCCGGTCCCCCGGGATGAACGGATCAGCCGGGAAGCCATCTCGCCCGCCGGCGAGACGTCGCTTCGTGTCGTAGCGGGTCGGCCGGGCGCCGCGGAAGCGTTCCGCGTCGATCAGCTCGTGGCTGCCCTGGCGAAAAAACGCCTCTGGCTGACCGATGCGTATTACGCGGGCACGAGCGCCTATGCCGAGGCCCTGCGGGCGGCGGCGCGGGATGGGGTCGACGTGCGCCTGCTGGTGCCCAACTCCACGGACATTCCGCTGCTGCGACCCTTGTCCCGGGCCGGCTACCGCACGCTACTTCAGGCCGGCGTGCGCGTCTTCGAGTGGAACGGCACCATGCTGCACGCGAAGTCGGCCGTCGCGGATGGCCATTGGGCGCGCGTCGGCTCGACCAATCTCAACATTTCCAGTTGGCTGGGCAATTGCGAGATGGACGTGGTGGTTGAGGACGAAAGCTTTGCAGCGCAGATGGAGCAGATCTACGAGCAGGACCTTCACAACGCCACGGAGGTCGTGCTGAACGAACGGCAGAAATTGGAACCGCCGGCTCGGGCTCGTCGCCACCGCGTCCTGCGGACCAGCGGTGGCGGCAGTGCGGGACGTGCTGCGGCCGGAGCGATTCGCATCGGCCACACCGTCGGGGCGGTGTTCACGGATCGGCGCGTCCTCGAGCCCGTCGAGGCGCGCATCACCGCGACGACCGGCCTGCTGCTGCTGGTATTGGCCGTTCTGTTCGCCCTTTTCCCGAGCGTGCTGGCTTACCCGTTCAGCGCGCTGCTGCTGTGGTTCAGCGTGGCCCTGCTCTTCAGAGGCTATCGGCTGTACCGGCGCAGCAGAAAGCAACGCAACCATTGATGGCAAATACGGGTAAGTGCGCCAAGGCATTGGTGCGACTCAGGCGGGCTGTTGGCGCTGCGTCCCTCCTCGCACGCCGGGCTGCTTTTCCCTCCCCCGGGTATTCCGGGGGGAGGGTCAGGGTGGGGGTTCTTTGGAGGTACATAGAACCCTGTCGGCCTTCCGTTGTAAGGGGAGTTGATGCCGCCGGCTGTTGAGCAGGCTGCTCACGTTGGCGGAGGCCGGCTACGTGACTAAAACAGGTCCATACAACAGGTAAAGTACCGTTCTCCCATTCGAGCGGCCGCGCGGGCTGAAGCCCGCGGCTCTTTGCTTTCGATTTTCGGTGGGCCTATTCAGTCGGAGCCGGCGCTTGCTTGGGCTTTTCCAAGATGCTCATCGAACCAGTCGGCGAAGAGGCTGAGGTCCGCCCGGATGTTCCCCCAGCCGTGGCCCGCCTTTTCGCGCGTGATCAGCTTCGCCGGAACACCCGCCTCTTGCAGCTCAGCAATCAGCGTTTGCGCCTGCTGGATGGGCACGAGATGGTCCGCATCGCCGTGAATGATCAGCGTGGGGGGATCATCGGGGCTGACGTGCGTGATGGGAGAAATCTGGCGGGCGATGGCCACGCGACGGGATTCGTCCTCGATGCGCACGAACCGGCGACTTTCAATGTCGAAGCGCGTGAACTCGAAGGGCGCCCGGAAGCGGCTGAGCTCCTGCTGTAGTGCCTGTAACACGCTGCGGCCAGGACGGCCGTAATTGATGAAATCCGTGGGCGGGAAGAAACACACCACCGCCTGCACGCGGCTGGAAGCGCGGTCGACCGGGTCTTTGGCATCGGGCGTCCCGGCGTTACCGGCCGTTGCCATCATGAGCGACAGGTGGCCGCCGGCCGAGCCACCGGTGATGCCGATCCGATTCCGATCGATGCGATAGCGATCCGCGTGGTGGCGGATGAAGCGAATCGCCCGGTGCATGTCCTCGAGCACTTCTGGAATGGTGAATTTGGGCTGGCTGCCGTGTACGACTGCAAACACGGTGTAGCCCCGGTTCAGGAACGGCTCATATAACGCCGGATGGATGCCTTCATGACTGGAGAACCATCCGCCGCTCACGCAGTAAACGACGGCCGCGCCGTTGGCGTTCGCTTTCGGTGTGAACACGTCCAGCGTCAGGGCTGTGCCGAACTTGCGCCCGTAGATCACGTCTTCGGTGCGCGTATGCGCGGGTTGGTCCTGGGCCAGGCACCAGCGGCAGGCCGAGATCATCAAGAACACCACAGCCAGACGATCGAAGGGTGTGCGATGCATAGATTGCTCCTTGTCGTCAGTCGGTCTATTCCGGCCGGCGCAGCATAGAATGCGCTGGACGAACAGGCAAGACGAGGAGGAGAACACTCGGGCGGGGAGTTCTGTTGTTCAGGAACGCCCCCTCGCTATCGAACCCCCCCGGCCCCCCCTTTGAAAGGGGGGGAGAGCTTGCCCGCCATCGTGAGGGGGGGCGTGCAGTTCGAGCGTCGTGCCGTTCGAGCGTCGTGCCGTT
>BTUC01000308.1:0-8485 GCA_045863575.1 Phycisphaerae bacterium | reverse complement strand
ATCGACGCGTACCGAGTCGCCGCCGGTGTAGAACGCGAGCATGTTGCACAAGGCCAGATCAGCCTCGGAGCGTGAGCCGTGGGAACCGGTGTCACCGGTCCACAGTTTGTTGAACTGGGCACCGTTGCTCGCGCTGTGGGCGATCATGATCAGGTCGTCATCGGCTGTCTGCGGCTTGGGTGGAGGTGGCTTCGGTGCCGAGCTCGTGGTCGATGCGGGCGGAAGTTTGGGTTGTTGGCCGAAGACCTCGGCATAGAGCGCGTCCAGTTGCTCCTGCCGGGCCTCGATGGTTGCAGGCGTGCCATCGACGCGATGGCCGGTCAAAGTGAAGTACCGGCCGTGGCTGTAGATCTCGACGCCTTGGTTCGCGTCTCGGCACCTGCTGCCGGCCTTCGTGCCCTTGATCAACAGTTTGATACCTGTCTGCGATGGGCTGACTTCGGTGTAGGTATTGAACGCGTCAACCCACTTCTGAATCGACGGGGCCAGCTCGCCGGTCTGTGGATTGCGGCAGTCGTCAAAGTCAATCCCGGTATAAGGATCGTCGGCGGAGAACTCGAAGCCCACGCCGGCGGCATCGCTCTCGCGGAAGCAGGTCACTGCGTCGGCAAACGTGCCCCAGGTGGAGGGCTCGTCTGCCTTGGCGCCGTAGCCGGTCTTGGGATCATGGGGAACCTTGGCCCATTCGTCTCGGTCCTGCTTCCATTCGTGCTGCCACCACACCCACTGTGGAAGCTCCTTCAGTTCGTCGGGTATCTCGTCCAGGATAGGTGGGAGCGCCGTGGGCGAGGCATCCGTCAGAGCCGCGCCCCCTCTTGAATCGCCGTCGCTTCTCCGTCTGACAGGCTTCATTCGGCACTGCCTTCCACGGCCATGTCGTCCGCTGTCTCTGCCGTGCGCAGAGATTCCATGGCCCTGCGATGCATGAACTCCTGCACCGCCGAGACGGGGAACAGCAGCCTGCGTCCGGCCCTGAAGCAAGGTAGCTGCCCCTGGCGAGCCATCAGTTCGATTTGCGATTCGCTGAGCGGGATAAGTTCGGCCAGCCCGTGCACATCAACTGCCAGCGGTCGGGTCGCGCGCGGCGTAGGCAGTTCCTGGGTTCTGGGATTTGGGCGTTTCATCATCGGAGTTGGCCCCCTCGCTCTCCCCGACGAGCACGTTCCAAGAGTGCTTTCTCAACGGCCTCGGGGTCAAAGAGGAGCCGTCTCCCGGCTTGAAAATAGGGAATGCGGCCAGCTTCGGCCTCTGCCTTCAGCCAGGCCCGCGAGAGCCCGTAGCGTCGGAAGCGACGGGCAAGCATTGAGAGGGTGTGAAGTTGTGTTTCCATGCCCCAAGTATGGCGCATGCGTTGGGGAGCGAAGTGGGGCGCAATTTGGGATTACGTGGGATTCTCAGAGGATTCAGGGCGACTCAAGCCGAAGACGCCCTTCCGGACAGCTCGAATCATGGTGCCCCAGGCTTCATGTGGCTCGTAGCCACCACCGAGCTTCTTCTTTCGGAACACCTTGCTGAGTCTAAAATGATCCGGGCTGGCATCAATCAACTCCGCAATCTTGCTCTCAGAGAGGGTGTGTCCCTCCTCCCACGCCTCCCACAAGATCTGGACAGACTGTGCCTGATTACCCTTGGCAAACTGGTAGACACGACCGAACCAACGAACAGAGGTGAAGTCCGGCGAGTGCGTTGCTTCGGTCTGCTCGTCAGGCTTCCCCGGCTTCGGCAGACAAATCCTCTCCGCTTCCACCGGGTACTTCCGCCAAAGCAGCTGCAGGAGTTCCTCCGTGAAGCCATCCCGGTCCAGCCGCGCCATTTCGGCAGTAACCAGCTTTAAGCTGGGCGGCGGAATCTCCTTTCCGTGGACCGCGTGCGCGTACGCCGTGAGTATCCGTTCGTCACAAGGCACGGTCGCTCTCAAGGCAATTTCGCGGGCGACGAACTCCCAGATTTCCGGCGCGAAGTTTCGAGCCGCGATCTGTTCTCGTTGACCCGCAAACGACCGGCTCATGGATTCCCCCAGGTGCCATTGAATTGCGTAGCAGCGGAGATCCTCAGTGAGGGGCGACAGGTCGAACTCCACCTCGCCATTGACGACTCTGAAGACTAGAAGGCCGCTGACATCACCTCCGGCGGCCTTACGCGTGATCTCCTCACCCTCCCTCCAGATTACTTTCGCCTTCTCAACCATCTCAGGTGGGGTGGGCTCATCGGAGTAAATGCTGAAAGTCTCTGTTGGATGGTCCGAGAAGACCAAACGATTGTAGCCGGGCACGCAGGCGGGGATGCTCGGTGGGGGAGTCTCCAGCGCCTTTTGGGCTGCCGACTGGATCATCTTCCGGTGGAAATCTGCTAGTTCTTGGCAACGAAACCAATGTACCCGTGCGATCAACTCCGGCAGATGAAGCCGACAATCTCCAGCCATGCCACACCTTTCCGCCGGGCCGGCCGGCGTGGAGCGGTGGCAGGTGTGGGCGCCACTTGCCCCACGCGGGCCGCTTGGTGCGCCCGCTTGCAATCGGGCGCGCCGTCCCGGATCGTCGCTGGATTCTAATCAAGGCCCACATAGATGAGCAAACGAGCGCGCCAGCCGGCGAGTTCAGCCTGTGACTACTGAACTCAGAAATGGGGTCCTGTGCCCACTTCGGTGCTGCTCGGCGGGCTTCAGTAGAGCTCCCGAAACCGTTCAACAGACACCCCACACTGGCCGAGGATCTTGCGAAGAGTGGTTAGAGCGAGGGGACTACTGTTGGGCATCGTTGCCAGGAAATGGTCGTCCCGATCAGTGATGATGGTGTGCTTTCCGCCGGGGCGGCTGCGCAAGCCAGCCCTTCGAAGCGCGCGCAACACCCTTGTCCTGTCGCAACAATTACCCAGTCTTGACATGCCGTGCATCCCTGCCACGTTGCCGCTTGGCCATGAATGCCAGCGCTGAGCGAACGGCCTCCATGCCGTTCTTGATCGCCTCCTCGGTGGTGTGGCCTTGTTCGATGGCCCCCGGAAGCTCGCGGCACTGCGACACGTATGTGCCGGTGTCGGGGTCGGGCGTAATGATCAGGTGGTATACCTGTCCTGCGTGGCTAAACTCGTGTTCTACTTCCTCGTCCAGCCGGAGAATGGCGTCCCTTGCCTCATTGATGAGGTGGCCCACGCAAACAACGCTCCAGGCATTCTGGCGGGTCAGTGCATCCATGACCTGATTTCTGTTCGTGTAGATGAAGACAGAACTGCCATCGGTCAAGAGCAACAACCTCGACAGTATTGCAGAATTGGTCTCGCTCGGATCGTTCTTCGTGAAGTAGTCCTTCAGGCACGTTACCGCTTTGCGGATCTTTTGTATCGAGACGCCGTGGCCTCGAAGGTTGACGATCGTTTTCAGGGCCACCACATCTTGGAAGGTGTACTTGCGGCGTGTTCCGCTGCCCGCCGCATCGCGGCCGGACGGCCGCACGAGGCCCGTCTTCGCCCAGCTTCCAAGCTGTCTTTCCGTGGCCCCTGCAAGCCGTGCCGCCACGGTGGTAGAAAAGTGAAATTCCATGGCGCTGACCTCCATGGTGATGTCGCCAAACCAGAGACTACCTTATGGTAGTCTGCAAGGCAAGCTTAAACTACCTTATCGGTCAGATAAATGAAACCCCTGTGGTGAAGTCAGGCCAGAAGCTCTCTTCTGCTCACGCCCTGTGGATGCAGCAGCGGGTGGATCTGACGGTCTGCTAGGCTTCTGCGCGGGCGCCGGCGGGGATAGCCAGACTGGCCAGGCAGCCAGCCACAGCGCCAGCAGGATCAGGGCCATGATGATGCCCGCCAGCGGCAGCCCGACCGTGAGCAGGTGTCCCAGCTCATGCTCCCGGGAGGGGCGCAAGATGGTCGAAGCCGCGCACGTCGGGCAGATCGTCGTCTCGGGGCGGGGTCGTGGCGACGGGCTCGTGGTGGCCTGCGGAACCGGCTCCGTAACCTGCCGCCATTCGGCCACCATTGCCAGGGTGGCGATGATCAGGGCGGCAACCGACAGAGCGGTACTGATCCAGGTCAACCTGCCGGCGCGCTGGGCCAAACTCCACGTTGAACGTCTCGGATTCCACGCTCTTCGTGAGCCGGTACTGCCGAAAGGCCCAACGCAGGGTGGACAAGCACGGATGGCCCAGTGCCGCCATGTGGCAGTCCGCAGGTTGGAGGCTACGTCCGGCTGTTGGCTAGCCGTGTCAGGTCAGCGATTAGCTTCCGTCTGCCACTTCCGTTTCCGGGTTAGCGTCGCCGATCGATTCAGGCCCAGGTGCCCTCTTGCATCCACCGCACTCCGAAACCGCGTTTTCCGCTGAGCCGGTATTCCTGTGATGGGCACGGATCGTATCTCGAACCTCCAGAATGCTGATGCCCTTCTCGTTGGTCCGGCCGTTGCGCCACATGACCACCCCTGGCACATGCACCCATAACCACGCCTGATCCAGCGTTGGAACGCTTGGAGATAAGAGCGCGGTGGGGTCGAGAACGACTTCCCCGCAAAAGTTGCGGGCGTGGGTGAAGATTTCCGGCCAACTGATCTCGACCACCCACACGTTTTCCGGGAGCGGCAGCTTGTCGAGCACCGACCTAAAGGCTGCGACGGACTCACATGACTCCATACTGCGCTTCCATCCCACAGCGTCCCTCAAACTCGTCCTCAGTACAAGTTCGAGCCCATACACTTGGCTCTGGAACTGCTCATACCAGAACTTCGTGTCGGGATGGAGTGGCTTTTGGTCGTCCTCCGATTTTTTGATGAATGCGCCCAGAACTGAGCAAATGTCTTGGCCGGCAGGACGAAACAGATCGGCGGCGAAGAGTTCCGCCTCTTCCGCCGCCAGGAAGGTGCTCCGTGGAAGGGGCACAACGACCAGCTTGCACGCGACATACTGGATAAAGTCAGACGGCGTGAGCATGTAGGGGCCAAGATTGTCGTCCTGCACCACGAATCGCTCGATCCAGGTCGTCGAGCAGTGGTAGGAGAAGCCGCTTTTCGGCCGCTCGTAGTACAAGCGGGCTGTGTGTGCGAGCCAGGAATCCGGCGTAAATGTGTGGCCGATCACGACGAGTGCGTGCATTTCACGTCCAGCATCGACGCCGATCAGGACCGGGATACCGGACTCAATGTAGCGGTAGATCACCTGCTCGCAATGGAGTATTTCCTTGTGCTCATCCGGGACAAGGGTGTAGTCGTGAATGACGGGTTCCAGCCCGATTTTCTCGATGCCCAGGCCGATCTGGGGCGGAATGAGCCCCCGGCTTGGGATCGCCCTCATGCCAGAGGGGTACGCCTTTCCGATGTCGGTGAAATCCGGCCCTCGCAACTCGGACCCATAGAACTGCGCAATGCCGGTCAATGCTGCTTGGGCGCAGCGGACCACCGCACCATCCTGTTGGACGTAGGGGAAAGCCCGGACGGCAAACACTCGACCGTCCGGCCAGGAAACCTCGAACTGTTTCTGGCAGGTGACAAAAAGGTAATCGCTGTTGGTCCTCACGAACACGCGAGTGTCAATGAACGCATTGCTGACTGTTCCCATCGGCGCGGGCCGGATGTCGCACCAGCCCAGGTATCGCTTATCATGTTCTGCGATCTCAGCGAGACTGGCGGGGCCGTCCTCGAAGAAGTGCAGGCGGATCGGTTTGGCATGAGGGTCCACCGCCATGACTTGGCTGTAGAATACCTCGTGCTCCTTTCTGTACTCCGTCTCGGTCGGATTGGGTTCAACCACGACAGCCCGACAGCCAGCCGCTTGGACAAGCCGGAAGATGCGGCCCAGAGCAGTCCCGCCGCCCAAGTGGGCGAGCAACTCGGCAAACTTGCGCTCATCAAGATGTGAGTAGAAGTCCATCCGTGGCCTCTAAAAACAGAGAGGAACAGCGATGCAGACACCGCTGTTCCCTGTGAGCATCCTGTAGACCGAGAGCTTACCTGACCAGCAGACTGGACTGAGAGGATTGCTCTCGCCAGATGCGTAACGCCTCCGCAAACTGATAGACCTCCACGGGGAGGCGAGCGCCGTTTGACACATCCGCAGATTTAAAGGTGTAGTCCGCTCTCTGAGGCCGTTCTTTAACTGGCTCTGGCTGTACCACTCTGGGCTGCTCCTCTTTCGTGTCCATTCCTGTCCTCCTCGTCCACGTGCGGTACGATACCCGCTGAACCCAACGCACACAACAGGACTGGTATCGATTGTACCTTCTTCGGCAGGGCAAAAGGGCCGAGATGAGCAAAAAATTCGACCTAAGCCTTTTCTCACTCGATATTTAGGCGAAACTGGGTCCAACTGCAAAACCAAGTCAATCCAGCCTCCCTTCACCTGCGAACCGCTTTCAATCCGGCCGTCCAATGAGACACCGGACGATCTTGACCTCCTCCTTGGGCGTGAGCTTCGCCGCCGAGTCTTGAATCAGATGGCTGATGGAATGACCCGCCTTTGACCTGCGCGCCTGCCGCCACGATCTTCCGAAACAAGCCGGCTTGCCCGCTCTTCGTCGCTCATGTTGTTTCCTCACGTCGTCATGAACTGACTGGTTGCCGGCAGCAGTCTACCGCCCTTCTGTCGGCCGCGACAACTCCCCCTCTCCGCACCATACCACACCGCCGCCCTCCAGCTTCAGGGTGAACACCAGCGGCTGATGGCCAGACGGCTGCGCGGGTGGCGGATTGCCGCCATGCAGGCTCGCTGATCTCTCGCGGATGCTCAGGATGATGACCTTGGCGTCCGTCCCATCCGGCTGGTGGTAAATGCAACGGTCGCCGACGCGCCATTCGGTTTCCATCGTTTGGTCCTCACCGCGATGTGTTGGGCGTGTTGGCCGTGCAGTCTACCCGCAGCCAGCGGGCAAAGGAAGCGAAGCGATCAGGAACCGGCCAGAACGCGCCTCGCGCCAGATGGCTCACCTCCTGCAGCGAGACCAGCTTTACAGCGCCGGCAGCTCGGCCCCGGTATGCCCGCCGTAGCCATCCACAAGCCGCAGCAGAACCCGCCCACTCCATTTCCTGAGGCTGGCAAACTGCAACCTATTGCTTTATCCTGCCAACGCCTCGTTCCCTCACATAACTTGCAAGGACACCACGTCGAGCGAGGTCCGAGGCGGCAGGAGCAGCCATGGGCATACAGCCTTCGAGTGGGCGCGCTCAGTGGGCGGCGCGGCATCGACGCCGGAAAGGGCCCGAACTCCGCGCGGAAAACTCAAAGGACTACTCCCGCATTCATCGACTGCTGCGTGTTCTAGCGCTCATCCAGGCGGAGAAAGGCTGGGATGCCCAGCGCCTGGCTGATGCCTGCCAGACCACCACCCGCACGATCTATCGCGACCTGAACATGCTGCAAGGCGCCGGGGTACCCTACTACTTCGACGAGGAGTCCAACGGTTATCGCGTCCGGGGCGAGTTTTTCATGCCGCCGGTGGAGCTCACGCTGGAGGAATCGCTGGCCATCCTGTGCCTGGCCGATCGGCTGGGCGGCGACGAGCAGATCCCGTTCATGGCACCGGCGGCCCGGGCGGCCGAGAAGATCCGCGGCCGAAACCCCACGGCGCTGCTCGAGGCGCTGGAGGCGGTCAGCCCGAACGTGGAGATCCGCCTGGCCCAGTCCATGCCGCCCGACGGCGTGACCGACGTGTACGAGGTGGTCCGGGCGGCCATCGCCCGCCGGCGGGCGCTGCGATGCAGCTACGAATCGCCCCGTGGCCGTGGGCGGGCTGACGGTCTTGCATCCGCCGAGAGCGCGATCGGCCGAAGCGAGCGTCGCACGCTGGCGGCCGGTGTGACCGCGACCGACGGCAACGGCCGGCGCCAGGGTCCACCGCCCCACGGCCAGGGCCCGCACGCCGGCCCATCGCCTCATCGTTCGCGATCAGGCGGGCAGTCGTCAGGAGGCCGTGTGCCAGACGCCCGGCGCAAGGGTGCGTCGCCCCACCGCCAAGCCCCGCGCGAAGAAGTTTTCCTCTTCCGGCCGTATCGCCTGCTGTTCAACCAGCGGGCCTGGTACGCGATCGGCCACCACGACGCCCGGCAGGAGCTGCGCTGCCTGAAGCTCAATCGCTTCACGCGAATCGAACTCAGCGACATCCCCTACGCCATCCCGGAGGACTTCTCCCTCAAGCAGTACCTGGGCAAAGCGTGGCGGATGATCCCGGGTGATCGCGTGTACCGCGTCGAGCTGCACTTCGATGCCCAGTTCGCGGAGACGATCGCGGATACCCACTGGCACGATACGCAGGAAATTGAGGAGTGCGACGACGGCTCGATCGTGTTCCGCTGCGAGGTCTCCGGTCTGGAAGAGATCATCTGGTGGATCCTGAGCATGGGCCCGCACTGCGTGGTGCGACGACCGAGGGAGCTGGCGGCGCGTGTAGAGCGGCTGGCGCGGGAGACGGGCGGAAGGTACCGCCGGAGGCGGCGGGGTGACAGGGTGACAAGGCGACACGGTGATAAGGAGACACGGTGAGAAGGGGCCGTGTCGGAGCCCTGAGCGCG
>BTUC01000307.1:0-8663 GCA_045863575.1 Phycisphaerae bacterium | reverse complement strand
GATCAGCGTGGTCTCTTCCCGGTCCCGCTCGGCCGGTCCCGGCGTGATCTTGTAATCCGTCGGCCCGCACCCCGCCGTACAGCAGGCGAGAGCCCCAACCCATAACAGGATCGCTTCGTTGGCATGACTGCGTTGACGCAAGGGAATCCTCCAGGATGCTGAGGGTGCAGCCCATCGCCGGGCGTTCAGCGCCACCCGACCAGCCGCCAGTATACCGATGCGCGCCGGCCCCTGCACCCGCTAAAATACGGCGGCGTTCTGCCCGGGCGGTCTGACTTTCCGGGCAGGCCTGGATCTGAAGTGCAGTTCGGTCAAGCCGTGTCCTGTCGGCTTCGGCGGCAGCGATCCTAGCGAGGTAGCGTCGTATGCACCTGAGTGACGAGGAATTCGAGCTGGTGGTCGAGGATGCCATTGCTTCCATCCCGGAGGGCTTTCATCGCTACCTCGAGGATCTGGCCATCGATGTTGAGGACATGCCCGACGAGCTCACCTGCGAGGAGGTCGGCGTGCGCGATCCGCGCGGACTGCTGGGCCTGTACCGCGGAACGCCGCTGACGCATCGCCATGTCGAGGATCCGTACCGTTATCCCGAACGAATCGTGATCTACCAGCGCAACATCGAGCGCATGTGCAAATCCCGCCGCCAGATGGTGGACCAGATCCGCAAAACCGTGCTGCATGAAATTGGCCACCACTTCGGCCTCAGCGAACGCCAACTCCGCGAGCTGGGGTACGGCTGATCTTTGCACATCCGGCTGCCCTGCTCTACCATCCTCCCGGTTTTCCGCTTGCTGCTTTCAAACCGGAGGTCGAACATGCTTCCATTCAATCGTCGTAGCGTGCATTTGGGCATCATGGCCGGCCTGTTGTCCATCTCGGGCATGGCCGTGGCTCAGAAGGCCGAGGACATTCCGGTGAACTATGACGAGTCCAAGGTGCCCGACTATACCCTGCCGGATCCGCTGGTCATGGCCAACGGCCAGCGGGTGAAAGACGCAACGACCTGGCAATCGAAGCGCCGCCCGGAGATCCTCGAGCTGTTCCGGGAGCACGTCTACGGGCGGGCGCCCGGTAAGCCGGCCAGCATGACCTTCGAGGTCTTCGAGCGCAGCGGCGAGGCCCTCGACGGTGAGGCCATCCGCAAGCAGGTGGCCATTTACTTCACTGGACGCAAAGACGGCCCGCGGATGGACCTGCTGATCTACCTCCCCAGGCAGGCGAAGAAGCCGGCACCCCTATTCATCGGGCTCAACTTTCAAGGCAACCATGCGATGCATCCCGATCCGGCCATCCGGCTCACCGAGAGCTGGATCCGGGAAAACTACAAGGGCGTGGTGGACAACCGGGCCACGGACGCCAGCCGTGGCATGGCCCGCTCGCGCTGGGCGGTGGAGAAGATTCTGCAACGTGGCTACGGGCTGGCCACGGCCTACTACGGGGACATCGATCCGGACTTCGACGATGGCTTCAAGAATGGCGTGCATGGGGTATTCGACCAGGGTGAACGTAAGCCGGATGCCTGGGCGGCCCTTGGTGCGTGGGCCTGGGGCCTGAGCCGTGCGATGGATTACCTGGAGACGGACGGCGACGTGGACGCGAAACACGTGATGGTGATGGGCCATTCCCGCCTGGGTAAGACCGCTCTGTGGGCCGGCGCGCAGGACGAGCGTTTCGCCGTGGTCATCTCCAACAACTCCGGTTGCGGCGGCGCGGCCTTGAGCCGCCGGGCCTTCGGCGAAACCGTAGCCAAGATCAACGCCCTGTTCCCCCACTGGTTCTGTGAGAACTTCGAGAAGTACAACAGCCGCGAGGCGGATCTGCCGGTGGATCAGCACATGCTTATCGCGCTCATGGCGCCACGGCCGGTGTATGTGGCCAGCGCGGAGAAGGATCGTTGGGCCGACCCGAAAGGCGAGTTTCTCTCCGCCCTGCACGCCACGCAGGTGTATGAGCTGTTCAAGCTGGAGGGCATGCCGGCTGCCGAAATGCCCCCGCTGGACAAGCCTGTGCACGGCACCATTGGCTATCACTACCGGACCGGCGGCCACGACGTGACCGACTATGACTGGCAGCAGTACCTCGACTTCGCGGACAAACATTTCAAAAGCAAACCGTCATCCCGATGAAGGAGCATCCGATGAGACTTTCACCTCGCATCCTTGTGATAGGGACCGTGCTCACGGCCAGCACACTGACCGTCCGCTGGGCCGTTTCCGCCGACTCGCCGGCCGCAAGTGAATCCGCCGAGCTCCGGCTTCCTCCCCCAAGCACGACGGGCGGCATGCCGCTGACAGAAGCACTGGCCAAGCGACGATCCTGCCGATCATTTGAGGACCGTCCCCTCTCCGCCGACCAGGTGGCCCAGTTGTGCTGGGCGGCTCAAGGCATGACCGATCCTCAATCGGGGAAGCGCACGGCGCCGTCCGCGCACGCGCTTTACCCGGCCACCCTGCTGGTGGCGAAGGCGGACGGCGTGTTCGTCTATGAACCCAAGACCCACCGCCTGGTTCGGCAGAAAGGCACATCTGTTGAGAAGTTCCATGCCGCGGCCGGTCAACCCTCATCCGCGTCCGCGCCCGTGTCGTTCATTATCGCCCTGGACATCGAAAACATGAAGCCGCGCTCCGGCGAAAAGGCCGAGCAGTACAGCCTGCTGGAAGCCGGCCACATCGCCCAGAACCTTCTCCTGCAAGCCACCGCTCTGGGCCTGGCCGGAGTCCCCGCCGGAGGCATCAACGAAACGAGACTGGCCACCGCGCTCGCGTTGCGGCCCAACCTGCGGCCGGTCTACCTCGTACCCATCGGCTACCCCAAGGCAAAGTAGCCTCGCCAGGTGGCTACCGTTGCCTGCGATCCGGGACTCCGACTCCCCCCCTCGCTCGCGCTCAGGGCTCCAACTCCCCCCCCTCGCTTGCGCTCGGGGCTCCGTCACTCTCCCCCGGCACTTGCGTTTGGGACTCCTTTTCACTCCCCCCGGTACTCGAGGGAGGGCCGGGGTGGGGGCTTGGCAGGCAACGAACGTCGATTGAATCATTTAATTCCGCGGAACATCAAGGCTTCGGGAAAACCAAAACGGCAGCACGCCGGCCCCAAGTGATCCTCCTGACCGCTGATCGCTTAAGAAAGCGAGCCCAGCACTTTCGGTGCCGGGCTCGCGTGCATACGTTTAATTTCAATCGGCGCGAACGCGAGAGTCGGTTACCCCCCGCCGGTCGTATTGATGTTGTCCGTTTGTCCTAACAGGATGGCCCCAGCCGTCAGTGAATCCGCCAATGTCTGGGCCACGTCGAAGAAAGCTTCCAGCGCCGCAATCAGGAACACCCGCCGTCGCGGTGGCGGCAATTGGTCGGCCGAAATGGGCTCCGCCCCGCCAAAATCATGCAGGGCGATATCCACCCGCTGAGCAGCGGTCGACAATCCGCTACCGACCCACAAACCGGGCCGGCGCCCCGCTATGGCGCCGCCGCGGACGTTGTTCCTGGGGTACTGCAGAAAATCTCCATCCTGGGCCACGCAGACCGCCGGCGCCGACCAGCCGGCCAGCAGTCCCAGCGCCACCAGGCATAATTTCCGTGTCCTGTATCGCTTCATGCCAGACTCCCTCAGTATTTCCGAGGCATTATACCTGTATCGGCCGGCTGAGTCGCGGGTCCCCACGAGTTCTCCAGGGCAGATCTCCGGAAGCACAAGAACCAGTCTAGAAGTCCTAATCTCAATCTTAATCCTGATCCTGATCTTGATCCCGTTCTGCCGTGTCCTCCTGATCGCGTTCGGCTCTCTGCGACCAAGCCCCAACCCCGGCCCTCCCCCGGCGTGCCGGGGGAGGGAGACACCGCGGGAAACGGTCAGACCTTGTCCGCTAGCTCGTATCCCTTGCGGCGCTCGCGATCGAGGTATGTATTGGCCTCGCTGTCGCCGATGAAGACTTCCTTCTTGGGGTCCCACTTCAGTCGGCGGCCAACCCAGCGGGCGATGTTTCCCAGATGGCAGACCGTGGCGCTGCGATGCCCGATCTCCACGTCGGCCACGCAGCGCTTATGCGAACGCATGCACTCGAACCAGTTGGCCATGTGGTCGTCGCTCTTGTACAGGCGCAGATCCTCATCGCCCAGTGGCTCCTTCACGATTTCCGGCGGATCGGACGTCACCTTGGCCCGGTCGATCGTGATCTTGCCTTTCTCGCCGATGAATACCGCGCCGCCGCCCGGGCCGTTGTCCAGCTTGACGACAGTGCCCTCGGGAGGCACCGGCATGGCACGTAAACCGCCCAGCACGGCGCTGCCCGTGCCGTCGCCAGCGATCTCGGCAGATGGTGCATAGCGATAGAAAATCATCGGCCGGCTGCACTGGGCATTGCCTTTATCCCGCGTAGCCGGATCGCGGTACACAGGCGCCTCGAATTTCCCGCCTTCCACCCATACCTCGACCGGCCCGGCTTCGTCCATGCCCAATGCCCATTGAATCTGGTCGAGGCCGTGGCTGCCCCAGCCGGTCATTTCGCCACCGCTGAAGGGGCGGAACGACAGCCACCCGGGGTTGGCCCGAGGGGCATACAGATCGTTGTGGAAGGGCAGGGGATCGACCGGTCCGCACCACATATCCCAGTCCAGCCCGGCCAGTAGCGGCTTGGCCGGCAGCCCGCACTCCCAGGGGCTGGGATAGTTGCTGCCGATGACCGTGTGCACCTTACCGATGCGCCCATTGCGAACCAACTCGCAGCCGAGGCGATTGGCGGCCATGGAGCGCTGCTGGCTGCCGGTCTGGAAGATCACATCATGCTTGCGGACCGCCTTGACCAGCACGCGCCCTTCGCGGATGGTCAGCGTGAGGCATTTCTCGGCGTACATGTGCTTGCCGGCCTGAGCCCCGTGGATGCAGCACAACACCCGCCAATGATCTGGCGTGGCCACGATGACCGCGTCCACATCCTTGAGGTCCAGCAGCCTGCGGTAATCCTGGAATGCCCTGGCGTTGTACTTCTTGGCGCATTCCTCGGCGCGGGGCAGGTAGACATCGGCCGCCGCGACCACCCGGCCGAACCTGGCCGCCTGGGCCAGCACGCCCACGCCCTGCCGACCCGGCCCGATGATGCCGATGCGGATCTCGTCGTTGGCCCCCAACCGCACCGGCGCCCCCAGCACGCGCGAGCCCAGAAACTTCGGCGCGGCGGCGGCGGCCAGAACCGCCGTCCCCTGCTGCAGCAACTGGCGTCGGGAGACATGCTTCGCGTGTTTCATCGATGAAATCCTCCTGCGAACCGGGCAACCACAAAAGCGGCCCGCATTCTACCGAGCCCATCTCCCCGCCGCGAGCCGGTACCTCAGAGCCCCGAGCGCCAGCGAGCGGGCCGATCGCCCAAACCCGGCATTCACACCGGGAATGCGATATCCTCGCCCTTCAGCGCCCGCCGCTGGAGCCGGATGTGCCGCACGGGCATGCGAGCTGCTCAGTGTTCGCCGGTTTGAGCCAACCTGATCACGCCGACTAGGGCTCCGCCGTACACCGCATCGCCAGCTCGTGTTCCGAAATGACGTCGTCCGCCCGCCACGCCCGCTCGCCTTCCAGGACGTTGAGGTACAGTTCATCTGTCACCCGGCTTCGCTCCGGCTGCGTGGCCGCCTGGTACAGGATGCTCAACGGCTTGGCGCTGCTGACCGTCAAGACAGAATCAATGGTCACCTGCCGAATACCGCTCCTCTGGAGCCGCTGGCCGCTGCAGGAGGCGATTGTGACCTGCTCATCATCCATGGCCATCCGCCGCTCTCCGCGCTCGTGTATCCAGCGCCGATTGTTGAGTACGCCAACCAGTCCGGTGGTCACTTGCGACAGGCGCACATCCTTCAGTGCGACCAGCCGCTCACTCATCTCCCAGCGACCATCAGAGTGAGACGCGAACCGCAGATGCGCCCGCACCTGGTCGCCATGGGTCACCACCAGCTCGGCCGTGAAGGCCTGCGTGCCGGCATCCACCTTGGCCTCCACGAGCTTGACGGGCAGCGGTTTCACGTCCCCAGCCGCCACGATGGACCCGATGCCGCTGCGCAGGTGCGGTGAGACGATCCGGTCCAAACGGTACGGCAGGCACTGAGCCATGACCCCGGTACCCCAGCTCAACGTGTGCACGGCCGTCGGCGTTCGGTTCAGCACGATCCGGGCGGATTCCAGATGCCGAACACCGCGACGCTCAGCCGATGCCCGCCGGAGGTCTTCCGGCGGACCGTGCTTCGCGTAGTGCAGCATCAGCCAGGCCGTGCCGAACATGTACAGCTTGTCCGCGTGTGCCGATGAGAAAAAGTTCTCCTCGGGCAGGAAAATCGCTCCCTGAGCCCGGGCCTGCATCTTCTCCGTGGTGACCAATGAACGGTCGGCCAGTTCCCAGGCTTGAGGATCACCCGCGAAGACGGCCATGCACACATGCGGGTTCAACCAGTCCGGGTTCCGGAACAGACCCCAATCCTGCCCGGACGGATACACGAAACCCCCATCCGGCAGGGCGAACCATTTCAGGTTTTCGTAGATCCCCGGCACGTTGTGCAGGAGGGCCTTGGGCATGGCTCGACCGGTCATCGCGTAATCCAATGCGGATCCCAGCAGCAGGCTGAACGTGGTCATGTAGTCGGGGTGGACGATGTCGTGGTTCTCGAGCGTGTAATCGTCATAGATATTGGCGCCGGTGAACTGCTCGGCAAGCGGCCAGCCATCGACGATCTTGTCGGACCGCTGGTCCGCCGGCCGAAGATAAGAAGAGAGAGCCCACTTCTGGAATGCCTTTTCCCAAACCGGCCGGCGCGGGTGCTCCGGCATGAGCACCGCCGCCGCCGACAGAACCCCGCTGTTCCAGGCGTTCTCTTCCGCCTTGGTGTCGCTGCGCACCTGGTGCGGCGGCTCCATGGAGGCGATGCGATCGGCCTCGTGGGCGACAACTTTCCGAACCTGCACGGCCAGATCCTCAGGCAGATCGGGGCCGAGGAACCAGGCGGCCCGCCCGAGGGCCCGAACCCAGTGCGCCGACTGCCATGCATCGCCCCACTTCTTGCCATCGCTGGTGGCCCGCGGGCCGGTGACGTGCGTCTGCGTGAGATAGCCGATCATCGGCAGGATCTTCTCGCGCAGGAGCCGCTCGCGCGAGATACCAGCCTCTGCCTCGTCGTAGGGGCCGAAGCGATACAGAAAGGACAGGCCGCACACGATGCCGGTATTCGGCCGGATAAACGGCTCCGTGCTCTTGCTGACGGTCGCCAGCAGCAAAGCCGGATCCTCGTCCAGATGCCGGGCCAGGCGCTGCGTCACGTCGTAGATCCGCTCGCAGCGATCGGCGATCCGCGGGTCAGAGACGGCCGGCACCCGCCAGCCCATTCCATGCGGACCGGCGGGCAGAACATGGGCGAACGGCTGCGATGGCGGCAAGGTCTGCGGCGCGGTCTGCACGGCCGCCGCGACCGCGAGCCACCCGATCAGGCTCGGAGTCATGATGTAATCCTCGATGCGGTGATTCGATGAGCCGAAACGGATTCGGCCCCCAGGTGGGGTATGTTACGAGAAGTGCCTGACGGGTTCACTCCGGGAACAGCTCACCAACAGTACAGGAGAAGCCCGGCACGACGTCCTCCCCCGTCAGTTGATCCGATTCCTTGAGGATTTCGGCGCGCACGCCGGGGCGACGAATGGTCACCGTGCGCCGACGAGGATTGACGATCCAGATCAGCCGAGTGCCGGCGAGCAAGTAGTCCTCCACCTTCTCCTCGACCTCGTCGACTGTGTCGCCAGGAGACACAACCTCGACGGCCAGATCGGGCGCGCCGGGGAAGAACTTCTTCGGCACACCTGTCTTGTCCAACCGAGCCCGGCTGACAAACGCAATATCCGGCGCCCGCACGGTGTCTGGATCCGACCGCAACAGGAACCCGGTGTCGGCGTTCAGAAGAAGGCCCAGTCCCTTGGCCCGCACATGCTGGCCAAGCAGAATACCCAATGTCATACCCGTGCCGCCATGTTCGAATCCCGCCGGTGCCATAGTGCGCAGCTGCCCGCGAACGAGCTCATGGCGCATACCGTCATCGGGCAGGTTCCAGAGGTCATCGGCGGTCATGAGTCCTGGTGTGGTCGTCATCGCGCATCCTCAAGCACTGCAGTCCCTCCCAGATTATATCCGATCAACCAGCGAACATCCGTGGAGGCTGCCGGATAGGAGCGGGACACGGCCAAGCAAGGCCAGGAGGACCGATCAGACCTCCTCGCCATCTCCGGATGGTGGAGACGCCTCGCCAGAATCCGGCGGCGCTGCTTCCTCCGGCAGGACCTCCTCGGGCGGCACCTCGTGTTCGCCGGATATGGGCACGGCGCCGTCGCCGGAAACCTCGCCGTTGCCGTTCTCCGCCGCAACAGCTTGCCCTTCGGCTACGGCATCCTCCTCCTTGGCGATCTTGGCGACGGCCACCACCTCATCGCCTTCTTCCATGCGCATCAGGCGCACGCCCTGCGTGGCCCGGCCGATCTCGCGCAGCTCCGACAGGCCCGTCCGCAGGCAGATGCCCTTGGCCGAGATAAACATGAGTTCGTCGGTGTCATCGACGCTTTTGAGCGCAACCACCTTGCCATTGCGTTCCGTGGTCTTGATGTTGATCACACCCTTGCCGCCACGGCGAGTCTTGCGATATTCGATG
>BTUC01000306.1:0-8717 GCA_045863575.1 Phycisphaerae bacterium | reverse complement strand
GGTTGATTCGATAAGAGTACCGTAGTCAGTGGTCAGTAGTTTGTTGTCAGTGGTTGGGTTACATGTTCTTTTGTCAGTTGTCGGCAGACCCGGAATGCAACCAACTCTCCGGAACTTCTTACAACTGACTACAGGACCGCTGACCCAACAACTGACCATTGACGGCTGACAGCTGACCTTTCGGGACAGAGTTTTCTGCGATGCCCACAGACCAGGATACTGCCGCGAAAACCCGCGAGCTGCTCAAGAAGGTGCGGCGGATTCAGGTGCGCGCGGACCGGCTGGTCAATGACGTGGTGGTCGGCGAATACCGATCGGTGTTCAAGGGCCGCGGCATGGAGTTCGACGAGGTCCGCGAGTATCAGCCGGGTGACGACATCCGCACCATCGACTGGAACGTCACCGCGCGCACCGGCTGGGCCCACGTCAAGCGATATGCCGAAGAGCGCGAGATGACGGCCGTCCTGGTCGTGGATCTGAGCCTTTCGGGCCGTTTCGGCAGCACTCATCAGCTCAAGATCGACCTGGCCACCGAGATCAGCGCCGTGCTGGCCCTCTCCGCGATCAAGAACAATGACAAGATCGGCCTGCTGATTTTTACCGACCACGTCGAGAAGTACATCCCGGCGAAGAAAGGCAAGCAGCACGTGCTCCGCGTCATTCGCGAGCTGCTCAGCTTCGAGCCCCGGGCCGGGGGCACGGACCTGGCGGGGGCTCTGGAGTTTCTCAACAAGGTGCTCAAGCGTAAGGCGGTTGTCTTCCTGGTGTCCGATTTCATCGACCGCGACTTCGAGCGCGACCTGGCCCTGACCCGCAGCCGGCACGACCTGATCCCGGTGCGGATCTCCGACCCGCGCGAGAGCACGCTGCCGGATGTGGGGCTGATCGAACTGGAGGATGCCGAGACGGGCGAGCGCATCCTGGTGGATACGCGCCGCCGGAACATCCGCGACACCTTCGCGGCCACCGGCCGCCAGGCGCAGGAGTCGTTCTCCGGCCTGCTGCGCTCGATGGGCGTAGATTCGCTCGAGGTCTCGACGGATCGGCCGTATATGAAGGCGCTGCTGGGCTTCTTCCGGCAGCGGGAGCGGAGGAGCAGGCACTGAGTTGGGGAATGACGAATGTCGAAGTCCGAATGACGAATGCTTCGTCATTCTGGTTTCTTTCGTCATTCGGATTTCGTCATTCGACATTACGATACCCGGGGACATTGATGGGTCGTGGGTTTTTCATCCTGGCCATCGCTTCGGTGGCGTTGATGGCCGCCTGTCGGAAGGCGGAGTCGCCGGACGCATCGACGGTTCCGGCGCAGCCTGAGTATCAGGTGCGCAAGAGCTTCGGGAGCGGTCCGGTCCGGTTCACCATCCAGCTCTCGGCATCTGAGATCACCACGGCCGATGCATTGAAATGCCGGATGATTCTTGGGGTGGCCGAAGGATATGAGGCGGAGTTCCCGGACATTGCTTTCCCTGATGATGTGCCCGGTTTCGTGGTCACCGGCTTTGAGGAGAAGCAATCATCTGAGGGCGATCGGCGGACCCTGCGCCGCGATTACGAGTTGGAGCCGGAGTACGAAGGCCAGTTGACGCTGCCGAAGATGGAGATCTACAGCCACCGCACCGGCGAGGTGAACGAGTCGGTGCTGGAGACCGAGCCGATCGAGATCACCGTGAAGTCCACGCACGAGACGGCCGGTGACGTGGCGTTCAAGCCGATGCGCGGGCTGGTCACGGTCGAGCAGATTGAGGCCCAGGAGCGGCGCGTCTGGCCATGGGTGGCAGCGGGCGTGGCCGGTGTCGCGGTCCTGGCGCTGCTGGGCGTCTATATCGCACGACGGCCACGGCCGGCGGCTACTCCGCCGCCGGCGCACGAGACGGCCCTGCGGCGGCTGCGGGCTTTGGCCGAGCGCGGGCTGATCGCGGCCGGAGCGAGCGAGGCCTTCTTCGTCGAGGTCACCAGTATCATCCGGGATTACATTGAAGCGGCCTTCGGCGTGCGGGCGCCCGAGCAGACCACTGAGGAATTCCTGGCCGACATGGTCGCGGAGCCGCGCGTGGCCCGCTATCGCCATGTGCTCGAGCCTTTCCTGGTGGCCGCCGACGAAGTGAAGTTTGCCGGCCTGCGGCCGGACGCCGAGGCCATGCAACGCGCGTTCGACACCGCCGAGCAGTTCGTCATCCAGTCGTCGGATCCGGCCCGCGCGCGGCGTGAGCCGGAGTTGGTCGGGGCCGGCGCGGCATCAGGAGCCGGGGGAGGCGGAGCATGAGCTTCGACCTTCAATTCAATAACCCGCATGTGCTATGGCTGGCCCTGCTGGTCCCGCCGTACCTCTGGTGGATGCGGCGGCGCGTCACCACGGCCGCTGTCCGTTATCCGAGCGTGCGGCATCTCAAACGGCTGCCGATGAGCCTGCGGCAGCGGGCGCGGTTCATGTTGCCGCTGCTGCGCGGTGTGGCCCTGCTGCTGCTCATCGTGGCCCTGGCCCGGCCCACGCGCAGCCTGGCGAGCGAGGAATGGCCCAGCCAGGGCATCGCCATCGCCATGCTGCTGGACCGCTCGGGAAGCATGGCCGACCCCCAGGGCAAGCTGATGTACGACGGCAAGCTGGCCCTGCGCATGGACGTGGCCAAGAGCGTGTTCGAGCAGTTCGTGAAGGGTGACAAAAAGGATCTGAGCGGCCGCCCCAATGACCTGATCGGGCTGTTCACGTTTGCCACCTATCCGCAGACCGATCACCCCTTCAGCCTGGATCATACTTCGCTGGTAAACGTGGTCGAGAAAACGTCGGCCGAGAAACCGTTCGTGGACAAGTTCGGCCGGCCGACGGACGACATCCAACAGGCGGCTCCGCAGACGGATGAGCACGGGCGCGTTTTGCGCGACCCGCTCGGGCGCACCGCCCCGCGGATGAACCCCATGCAGTATACGGATATCAAGAAGGCACTGGAGTATGCCGCAGGCAAACTCGCGCTTCTGGCGGAGGATCTGGGCCGATCGGCGGCCGGGCTGCGCAAGTACGACCTCAAGAGCAAGGTCCTGGTCCTGCTGACCGATGGCGAGCCGGCGGTGGCCGACGGCGGGCGGGGCTCGGGCTATCCCGATGAGGATACCATCGCCAGATTGATCGACGCGGGCGTCAAGGTTTATTTCATCCAGATCCTCGCCCAGCAGCGATACCGCGAACGCCCGGACGGGACCATCGAGGTGATCGTGCCGCGCCAGGCGGGGTTCTTCGGGGGGCTGCAGGCGGATCGGGAGGCGCAACTGGTCAACGAGGCCGTCGAGGAGGCCCGTAAGCTGGCCCGGCGCACCGGCGGGCAGCATTTTCTGGCCACCAGCGGGGACCAGCTTCGGGAGGTTTATGAGCAGATCGACCAGCTCGAGCGCGCCGACGTCGGCGGGCAGACGGTGTTCTCGCGAGAAGAGCGCTACACGCGATGGCTGGCCGGCGCGCTGGGGCTGCTGGCGGCCGAATCGCTGATGGGCTTGACCTGGTTGAGGAGATCGCCGTAACCATGCCGTCGCACTTCTTCAACCTGGGTTCACCGGAATCGCTCCAGTGGCTGTGGCTGCTGGTGCCGCTGGGGCTGCTGTTTGCCTGGGATCTGCGACGCAGGCGGCGCGTATTGCAGCTCTTCATCGAGCGCTCGCTGCTGGACGACGTCGCTCCGCGGCGGTCGGTAATCAGGCCGATCCTGAAATTCGCCCTCTGGTCCGCCGGCGTTGCGGCGCTGGTGCTGGCCCTGGCCCGGCCGCGCTGGGACCCCAAGCAAATCGAGCTCGAGCAGCGCGGGCAGAATCTGCTGTTCTGCCTGGACGTCTCCAACAGCATGCGGGCCCGTGACGTCGACCCCTCGCGGCTGGAAGCCGCCAAGTCGGCCGTTCGTTCGCTGGTGGAGAAGCTGCCCGCGGGCCATCAGGTCGGGCTGTTGGCCTACGCCGGCCAGGCGGAGCTGAAGTGCCCCCTGACGCCGAACTACCGGCACCTCCTTTGGGTTCTGGACCGGGTTACGTACAACAGCGTGGACGTGGGCGGGACCAACCTGGGCGATGCGATCGACAAGGCCACGCGCGAAGTGTTCGGACTCAGCACCGTGCCTGCCGGTGGGCGCCCGTCCAGCCAGGACCAGGTGGCGCGCCAGACCTCTCAGCCGGCGGACGCAACAGCGATCCGTGCCGAGCAGCCCGAGGATGATCGCAACGCGAACGTGCTGATCGTGCTGACTGACGGCGAGAGCCACGAGGGCGACGCTCGCCTCATGGCGGCCGAAGCGCACAAGCTGGGCGTGGGCATCTATATCATCGGCATGGGTACGGCGGAGGGGGCGCCCATTCCGATCGAAGTGGATGGTCAGATCACGCACCTGAAGGATCGCGGCCAGGACGTCATTACCCGGTTCGATGACGCCTCGCTTCGGGCGGTTATTGAAGGGCTTCCTGATCGGAGCGGATTCCTGGCGGCCGGAAAGTCCAACGTGGATCTGGTGGATGTCTACAATCAGGTCATTTCACGGCAGGCCGGGAAGACGCAGAAGCTGTCGTTCACGGTGTGGGAAGAAAAGTTCCAGTTGTTCGTGGGCATCGGGTTGGCGCTGATTGTGGCGGGAGGCGTGATCAGCGATCAACGACCGGCGCGGGGGACCTGAGGGTGGATATCACTGGATGAACGGGATGGCAAGTAACGAGATCAGAATACAGAAGATTAAGATTGGGATTAAGATTAAGATTAGGACTTCTGCTCCTAATCTTAATCTTAATCCCAATCTTAATCTCTCTGCTTTTCGCTTGACTCCCCCTCTCCAAGCCCCCACCCTGACCCTCCCCCGGAGTACCGGGGGAGGGAAACGCTCGTCGCGGCGTCCTATGAGCCGGTGCTTCGCTGGGCGGCTGAGTTGGGCCTGCCTGATAGCCGTGTGGGCATTGTTGCCCTGTGCCGCCGCTGCGGCGGCCGAGATCCGCCCTTTTTTGCTGGATGCCCAGGAGCAGTACGAACAGTCCCACTACGAGCAGGCCCTCAAGCTCTATCAGCAAGCCGATCAGGCCGAGCCGGGTCATGCTGCCGTCGAGTACAACATCGGTATGTGCCATCTCAGCCTGGATGATCCTGAGAAAGCGATCCAGCAGTTTGAGCGCGTGGCCAGCCGCAGCGAAGTGAATCGCACGCTGCAACGGGACGCCTTCTACAACATCGGCCTCGTTCGAGCGACAAGTGCGCGCAGCCAGCTCAAGGACCTGCTCGCCCCGGCCACGCAGCCATCCGAGCAGAAGCCAGCCGCCGACGATCCGGCCAGCATTCCCAAGCTCGAGGCCATCGCCGATGACCTGCTGAAGGCCATCGCCGGGTTCCGCAAGGCCGCCGAGGCCCAGCCTGATGCTGACGCCGAGCACAACATCCGCGCGGCCCGCATCACGCGGCGAGACGTCCTGGGCCTGCTGCGCAAGGCGACCGAGGCCAAGCAGAAAGACGACATGCTCAAGGATCCGCGCGCTTACCTGCAGGCCCTCATCCACGAGCAGGAGCAACAGGTGAGCCTCGGCCGCCTCCTAATCATTCAGCCGCCGGAGGATCCGGCCGAATCTCGCCAGGCGCGGCGGGCCGGGCTCCGCGCCCAGCGGAAGATCATGGAAAACACCGGCGAATTCGCCGACCACCTCGCGCAGTTCCGCGAGTCCACTGCGGCCGTGCAGCCGGATACGCCCGCTTCCGCGCCCGCGAGTCAACCAGAGGAAACGCCGCGGGAGCAGGTCTACCGGGCCGCGGCCAAACAGCTCGCGACAGCCATCGCAGCCCAACGCGACGCTTGCGCGTATCTCCTTGACAACAACATCGAGAAAGCCCACGAGCAGCAGTCGGCCGCCTGCGAGCAGATGTACACCGCGCTGTACCTGTTTCCGCTCGATCCGGCACAGGCGCTGGTATCGTCGCGCATGCTGCAAGCAGGGCTGCGGGGGCTCGTGGATACGATCAAGACGGACCACCAATGGATGCGCGACCCGTTGCTGCCGGACGTGGAAGCCACCGAGGCCGCCGGGTTTGAGCCGGATAAGACACCGATCCATCGATACCAGACGCGGATCGGCACCAGCCTGGCGCTGCTGCATCGGCAGTGCGAGTACGTGGCCGCTACCTCACAACCCGCCGAACAGTCCAGCGGTGCACAGGAACCCCTTGAGCCCATGCTCGACCCGGAGCTGAACCGCAAGCTGGCAGATGTGCTCAAGACGTCTGAAGCTCCCCAAGCCGACAGTCTGACTGCTATCGTGGCCCGCGAGCGCAAGGCGACGCTGGCCGCGCAGGACGAGTTGATCAAGATCATGGATGCCGCGCTTGATCTGCTGCCCAAGACGCTCGAGCAGCGCATCACCGAGCTCATCGTGCGCCAGGCACGCCTCAACTCCGAAGTTCAGGCCGAGGCCGGTGCGCCCGCTCGCAGAGCGGATGGGGGCACGCCCACTCCGGCCGGTGAAGCATTGGACGAGATCCGCAAGTGGGCCACTCGCCTCAAGTCGAGACTGCTGGGCGGCAAGCCGGCGCAATTGGCCGATCGCCTGCGTGGAAGTCAGCAGGAAATCCGAACCGACACGGCCGCGGTGGATGAGGAGATCAGGCAGCAGATCCCCGCCGGCGCGGATGCATCGCCCACCGCCGGCTCACCACCGCCGGCATCTCAACCCGCGGAGCTGAAGGCATACATCGAGGCTTCCAAGCATCTGACCGAGGCGGGCAACCACATGGAGGATGCGGCCAGGGGTTTCCAGCAGGTCGCTGTCGAGAACTCACTGCGGCCCATGCAGCCCGAGGAGGCCGTTCAGACCAGCCAGGCCAAGGCGCTCGAGGAACGGGTGAAAGCACTCGCGGCATTAAAGCCCCCGAGTACGCAACCCAGTGAGGATCCCGAGCAGCAGAATCAGCAGCAACAACAGCAATCGCGGCAACAGGAGCAGGACCTGCAACGCGAGCTGGAACGGATGGAACGAGAACGCGAGCGAGCCGAACGCGAGCTTCACAAGCGCACCCCGCGCACCATCATCAAGGACTGGTGAGCAGCTTTGCACGGCCTGACAACTGGCAACTGAGAACTGAGAACTGAGAACCGAGAACAGGCGCACAACTCGATGGATTCTTCCGGCCGCGGTGGCCGCCAGTTGCCTGCTGCGCTGGCCGGCTGGCGGGCTGGCTGCCCAGATGCGCGCCGGTCTGGAGCGTGAAACCCTCTACCTGGGCGCGCAGACGGTACTCGTCGTTGAAGTTGTCGATGCCTCTACGAGTGAACGGCCGTCAGTCGCATCGGTGGACGGCCTGCAGATCAGTGCGTATGGTTCTCCCGGCATCGTTCGAGATCTGTTCAGTGGCTCCATCCGGCGCCGCTATCAGTTCCTGGTGAACCCCAGCCGCACGGGCACATTTGAAATCCCGTCGGTCGCACTGGGCAGCGGAGCAGCCGCCCTGAAGCAGGGTCCGTTCAAGCTCCGCGTGGTGGAGGCGCCGCTCAAGTTTGTCTCTGCGCAGCTCGAGCCCGAGGACATCCGCCCGGGCGAGAAGGCTACGCTCACGCTCACGTATCAGGGCAGCCCGCCCAAGCAGGGGCTGGCTCTGCCCGCGGTCAAGGGGCTGTCCATCGGGCAGTTGGGCCCGCCGCAACACCAGGTTACTCGTCAGGAAGGCATGCCTATTCACATTTACCGGATCGAGGTCTCTGCGACCGACCTGGGTAGCCATGTGATCGAGGGCATTTCCCTGGGTGGCGTAGCGGCCCAACCGGTGACGTTGAAGGTGCAGCCCTTTGTCGTCGTACGGACGCAGGTGGATGAACCCTCTCTCGCAGTAGGGGACTCGACGCTCGTGCACGTGGTCATCCGCGGGCTGCAGAGGTCCGCAGGGGTGAAGCTGGTCGCGCCGGCGGGGCTGAAGATCGAGCCCGCCCCGCAGGAGTATCAGGGCCCGGCCGGCACGACCGTGTTCTCCTTCAACATCACCGCGCTCGAGCCGGGTGCGCCGGCGATCACCACCATGCAGTTCGCCGACGGCCGGCAGGCGACGTTGTCAAAACCGATCACGCTCGCGGTCCGGCAGTCCGGTGAAGGCGGCATCCTCGAGGCCCGAGGCAAAGCCCGCATCGGGCAAACCACGGTGGGCGATCCGTTCGTCGTCGATTACGAGGTGTTCTTCCGCGGAGAATTCCAGGCAGCGGGCATCGATTTGTCTCAGGCCGGATTTGCCGGCCGTCCTTACGTGAAGGTCGAGCCCGTGAACGATCTCTCTTACGAGGGCTGGTCCGGCCAGCCCATCCAGGTGCAATTCGGCGCGCAAGATCGAGCGGTCCTGCTGTCGGGCAGTGGCGAGCTGAAGGGGCAAAAAGAGCAACTGCTGCGGTTCGCCCTGAAGATCACACCGATGGCCGCCGGCGAGCTGGACCTGAATGGCGTGCGGGCCGTTCTACGATTGATGGTGCGAGAGCAAAGCCGCGGACCGGGTGCGTTCTTCCAGAGCATCAGGACGCAGGATTATGACCGGGTGATCGACGTGCCGTCGCACCAGGTGGTCGATCCGCCCGGCATCCGTCAGCCGCCGGGTTATAACGGGGCCGTGGGCAGCTCGTTCACATACTCCACGGCACTCGATCGCACCACCGCGACGGCCATGGCTCCGCTGACGCTCACCATGAAGATCACCGGCGAGGGCGTGGGGCCTCAGCTCCGCCCGCCGCCGCTCGCCG
>BTUC01000305.1:2610-8752 GCA_045863575.1 Phycisphaerae bacterium | reverse complement strand
GCTTGGCAGGCAACGGACCGTTCGAATCCCACGCCCACGCCGAGAACCCCCCCCAGCCCCCCCTTGGTAAGGGGGGGAGGCGCGAGGCGACACTTGGCGAGGGGGAGAGGCGCGAGGCGCCGCTTCGTCAGGGGTGGGGTTGTCCTGGACGTGGTCGTGTGCTGGCGTTATCCGCTTACTTGCTGACCACCCTCTTCACCTTCGGCGCCACCGAGCGCGCCCTCGCTCAGATCATCCCATTCGTCCAAGCCGCCCTGCCCATCGGCACACTGCTCTTGGCCACCTGGCTGGTCCTTTATTGCCAAATCCCGGCGGTTCGCATAAAACCTCTCCAGCGTTGACTTTATTGCCGTACCGTGCTGCTCTGGTGAATCCACCATGACCGACAAAGCGTTTCAGGTCTGCATCAACCCCGACTGCCGCCGTCAGTTCGCGCTCGACGAGGTCGTCTTTTCCTGCCCGCAATGCGGCTCACTGCTGGACGTGGAATACGATTGGGACCGCATGGCCGTGCCCAGCTCGCTGGAGTTCTTCGAGCACCGCTGGAGCACCAAGGGCTTCCGCGCCGAGGGCCGGCTGGACTTCTCCGGTGTGTGGCGTTTTCGCGAACTGCTGCCCTTCGCCCCGGCTGACTCGATCGTCACCATCGGCGAAGGCCGCACGCTGCTCGAGCAGAACGATCTTCTCGCCCGGGAGGTCGGCCTCAAGCAGAACCGTCTCTTCCTGCAATACGAAGGGCTCAACCCCTCCGGCAGCTTCAAAGACAACGGCATGACGGCCGCGTTCACCCTCGCCCGCATGCTCGGCCGCAAACGCGTCGCCTGTGCCAGCACCGGCAATACCTCCGCCTCGCTGGCCATGTTCGCCCATAAGACTGACCCTCCCATGCAGGGCATCGTCTTCATCGGCTCCGGCAAGATCGCCTATGGTAAGCTGTCCCAGGCGCTCGACTACGGCGCCCTGACGCTTCAAATTGAGGGCGATTTCGACGCCTGCCTGCGCCGCGTACGCCAGGTGGCCGACAAGCTGGGCATCTACCTCATGAACTCGGTCAACCCGTACCGCCTCGAAGGCCAGAAGGCCATCATGTACCGCATCCTCGAGGCCCGCGACTGGGAGGTCCCTGACTGGGTCATTGTCCCCGGCGGCAACCTGGGCAACTGCAGCGCGTTTGGCAAGGCCTTCCGCGAGCTCAAGGCGCTCAATCTCGTCGACCGCATTCCACGCCTGGCGGTGATCAACGCAACCGGAGCCAATACGCTCTACCACGTGTTCGAGCGGGATGAGTTGCGCTGGAACGAAGGCCGCTACGACGCGAACCGCATCAAGGGCCTCTATGCGGCCATGGACGAAGGCCACTACCGACCGCACACCGTCGCGTCTGCCATTGAGATCTCGCGGCCGGTCAACCTGCCCAAGGCCCTGCGGGCACTGGACATCATGAACGGCGTGGTCCGCGAGGTCACCGACGAGGACATCCTCGAGCACAAGGCCCTGGTTGGCCAATACGGCTTCGGCTGCGAGCCGGCCAGCGCCGCCAGCGTGGCCGGCCTGCGCCAGCTTATTCGTGAACAGGTCATCTCGCCCGATGATCGCGTGGTCTGCATACTCACCGGCCACGAGCTCAAGGACCCGGACGCCACCGTCAAGTACCACACCGGCATCGACATGAAGGCCGTCACCCCCCCGCCGCCCAAGCCCCCCACCGGGCGCTGCGCTAACACGCCGAAAAAGGTGGCCGACGACCTGGAGGCCATCTGCGCAGCCCTGGGTGAAAAGCTGCCGGAGTGAACCAGCCACAGAGTCAGCTGGGGCGCAGAGGAGGGTGATTGTAGGTTGTTGGTTGTGAGTTGTTGGTTGTGAGTTGTTCGTAGAAGTCATCGGCCTACGATCAACAACCCAGAAGCAGTGACACGGGGACAAGGGGACAAGCAGATGAGACGGAGCGACAGAGAGAAGGAGCGATGGAGACGGTGAGACCAACAACCCGCCACCAACAACCCACAAGTGATGACCAGGAGACAAGGAGACAAGGGGACCAGGAGAGCGGGGGACGCACCGAAGCAACTGACCCAAGCACCACTGACCCAACAACTGACCACTGACAACTGACCGCTGACCATTGGCTCCCCAGCACCTCATCTCCAGCATCCCGGGTCCGCCGGCACACTCGGCCCGTTACTGCATCTCTGGAACACGTCGAAATCATCACCATCCACCGCGTCATCGCCGTCGAGCAGCGCATTCCAGCAGTTCGGATCTTCCTGGGACACACCCGAGCCGGTGTAGCAGAGTTGGAAGTGGCCGAAGTCCTCCTGGTCCACATCGCCGTCATGGTCGTAGTCGGGCGCCACGGGGGTCAAGACGAAGACCTGCGGCCATCCCTGGTAATAGCCGGTTCCGGCGATCTGGCCGCCCTCATTGATGGCCGCGCCGGCACTCAGCACCCACCCGGAACCAGGAGGGATCCGCCTGGCGAGATCAACCATCCCGTCCTGATGCCAGTAGAACGCGCGCGAGTCGGACGTACCCACGACTTCGCCGAAGCTGTTGAGGGCGTAAGCCGCGCTGTATCCGCCGCCCAATTCACCCAAGTCCGCCCGCGAGAGAACCTGACCGGACCCGTTCAGTGTGTACAGGAAGGCGTGCGGCTGGCCGGCGACGGTGTCGGAGATCCCGACGACCTGTCCAGGGGCGTTGATCGCGTAAGCCTGACTGTTGGCGCCTCCGAGCGTGCCCAGATCGGAGGGCTGGTCGTTCCACCACATGCAGGCACGGCGCAGGTCATCGGCCGTGGTGTGGGACATCCCGACGATCTGCCCGGCATCATTCACACCGCTGGCATAGCTGAAGCTGCCGCCCAGGGTGGGCAGCAGAGTGAGAGAGCCATCCGCAAAGCGGCAGGCGCGATCCACCCACCCCCGGCCACTCATGGCGGTGGAGGTGTGGCCGATGACGGTTCCGACCTCATTCATCGCACGTGGTGCAAAGGTACCCAGCGCTACAGGAAGTGCAGACTGCCAACGCGCCGCGTGGGGGTTGATGGCTCCCATCAAGTAGGACACACCTACTGCCGTGCCAAGGTTATCAACGGCCATGGCATGACTTTGCGTGTCGCCCATGAGCGGCACGAGTTCCTGAAGGGATGAGTCCCACCGGAAGGCATGGAAGTCTGCGCTGGGCAAGGCCGCATATCCCACGACCGTGCCGCCGGCGCTGATGGCGGCCGCACCAGCCATCGGTCCGCCTAATTGACCGATGTGGATAACTGCGAACTGCTGTCCCCATAGCTGAGCGCAGGGCCAGCAGGCCAAACAGATGGCGACAAAAGTGAATCGGTTCCCGAGACGCTTGGTGCAACAGGTTGGCATGGGCTCATACCTCCTTTGAGGTTATGCGGTCGCGGGGCCGTTGGATCGGACGCAATCCCCGATCACTTCCGGCCAGCGAGGCCCTTCAGTCATCGCTTCTACGGTGCGGAAACGCGTCGTCCGGCGTCTCCCGGTGGCACACCGTGCAGTTATTGATCACGCCGGCATGTCCCTGCACCAGGATCGCCTGCAGATTGTCCACCTCCATCACCGTGGGCGTGATCGCGTGCGGGCTGCCGTGGCATGCCTCGCAGTGAATCCCCATGTGCCCCCTGGATTCGCGGTACAGCTTGCCCGGCTCCTCGTACTCGAATCCCGGCCGTGCATGGCAGCCGCCGCAGCTCGGCTGATCGAGCCACGGCCGTCGCTGCTGGTCGCCCAGCGCCGCCATCAAGCCGTGGCAGTACGTGCAGGTGTAGCCCTTGTTGAAATGCACGTCGCGCAGGCATTTGGTCCGCAGGCCGGGATGGCAGGCATAACAATCGTTATCGAGGCTGATGGCCTGCATCCGATCGGCATGCGCCCCGTGCATAGCGGCGGACAGGTTGGGGATTCCGGGTTGGCCGGGCAACCCCAATGCATTGTCGGCGTGACATCCCGCGCACAGAACCGGCTTCTGGTTCTGGAGGTTCGTGCCGTGAAGCTGATCGTGCCTGGCCAGGATATCGGCCGCGACCGAAAGGCCCGGCGTGGTGTGGCAAAGCTGGCAGTTCATCTCCCACGAGACCGGGACGACCGCCTGGGTACGGGCCACCTCGGTACCATTCTGCAGCACCATAACTAACGCGAGCGGATAGGGATTCTCGCGCCCCGTATCGTCGATGGGCGTGATGGGAATGCCACTGGCGATCCAGTCATTCTCGCCGGTCGGAACCATCGTTCCCGCCATGCCGTTGCCGGTCAGGCCCACGTCCGGCGGCAGCGTAACCCCCAGCAGCGCCGGGGCATACGTCCAGAAGTTGTCCTTGTCGGCCGAGTGCGTGTTGCCCGGAATCGTGTACTTGACGGTAACGTCACTATCCATGATCTCCGGCTCTTCGCCGGAGCGATCCACGACCTGGGCGCGCAACGTGTTGTATGGCGGCAGGATCATGAGGTCGGAGTTGTCCTGACCCATGCAGTGCATACCCAGATCGTTGTAGGCCAAGACAGCGAAGTTGCGGGGGGTCAGTGCACCTGCCGCCTGAACAAGTCCTGCCGCGGGTGTGGGCGGTGCCGTTCCGGCTCCGTGGACCAGCAAGCCCGCAATCGCGATCATCGCCGCCAGAACGGCGCCGGCAACGGCCAGAGGTGCCCGGTTCATGGGCCGCTCCTTGGGAGTGCTCACCGGCAGCGAGGCGGATCAGACCAGCCGCGCTTCAGCCTCGCGGCCAGGAATAGGATGTACAACTTGAACGTCGCCAACGGCAACTAAAGACGGAATGCAGCGCAATATACAATGCTGTGGAGATAGCAGATTGTCCAGTGATGCAGTTTTTGCAGCAGCCGTCGGTGACAACACAGACCAGGGAGGTTGTGGGCTGTGGGTTGAGTCGGCCAACGACCCGCAGGGAATGACAACGAGACTACGGGACAAGGAGAGGGGGGACGCGGGGGAGGCGGACTGAGCGATAGAGAAAAGGAGCGAGGGAGAGACGGTGGGACCGACAACCCACCACCAACAACCCACAAGTGATGACCAGGAGACAAGGAGACAAGGGGACAAGGGACAAGGAGAGCGGGGGACGCACCGAAGCAACTGACCCAAGCACCACTGACCCAACAACTGACCACTGACAACTGACCGCTGACCCTCTCACTCATCCAGCGTCTTAATCCGTATATTGCGATACCAGATCGGCGTCCAGTGGTCCTGCAGCGCGATGTAGCCCGTCCTGGGCATCTGGGCGTACGGGAAGTCGAACTTGCCGTGCTTTGCGGTCAGCTTGCTGAAGTCGGTATCGATGACTGTGAAGCCGTTGAGGATCACCTTAACGAGGTGCCCGTCGCAGGTGATCTCCATCTCGTTCCACTCGCCGATGGGGCGTGACGCGTTGTACATCGGCGTCACGATGTCGTAGATCGCGCCGGTAGAGTGCTTATTCGGGGCTGTGCCGGCCGGGTCCAGCAGGCCGTCGCCCGGGCGGCGGTTGGGGTCCTTGTTCGTATCGTCGGAGATCTGGATCTCAAATCCGGTGAACGGCGGGGCGCCTTCCTTGCGCGTGCGCAGGCAGACGCCGCTGTTGGTTTCCCGCGCCGTCTTGAACTCCAGCCGCAGCACGAAATCGGCGAACGGGCGCGCTTCGTAGCGGAACCAGTGATAGCCGTATCCCTTGCACGCGAGGGCTCCATCCTCGAGATAGAAGGCGTCCGGGAATGCGGTGACGTTGTCCACCGCCCGCTCCTGGCCATCGATGCGCATCCGCGATTTGGGGCCCGGCTCGATGTAGATGTTCCAGCCTTCCGTGCTGGTGCCGTCGAACAGGGTGATGAAATCCGCTTCGTTGTGCTGTCTATCTGCCCGCCGGAGGTCCGGCCGGGCCGACGGAGAGCACGCGGTACCGCACAACGCGACTAACCCGCACAGCATCCAGCCGCAAACGTTTCGATGCATGACATCCTCCAGAACTTCGCGCCTTCACCCCTGTCGGCATGGGCCTCAAACGCTACCGGCCGTGCGCCAACCCTGTCAAGAACCTGGTGCCCCTTCCAGTTCGCCAGTTCCGTAGCGGCCGGCCTGGAGTGCCGGCCGTTTATCGAGCAAAAAAGCCGGCACACCAAGCCCGCCCCTA
>BTUC01000305.1:0-2600 GCA_045863575.1 Phycisphaerae bacterium | reverse complement strand
CGCGCCCCCTCGGCCCGGGCCCCGCGGCGGGGGGGGGGGCGGTCGCGGGGTACACCGGGCACACCACTCCAGGCCGGCCGCTACAGACGCGGAAATCGCCAACCGGAAGGGGCACTAGCGCCGCACCTGGACACGGCCCAAGCATTATCGGAGTTCCACTGAGGATTTGAATACCGGCTGACGGCACGCACATGGTACAATGGTCCTCAGAGTCGAGGAGATGCCAGTCGCGAGGGCCGCCGCCGATGACAACTCGTCCCGGTCGTGGAATTGCCGTGTTTGTGCTGTTCGCCGGACTGCTCCTGGGAGGAGTTCACCGCGTATCGGCACAAGACCTGCCCCTGCCCGTGGAGCCCTTCGCGGACCTGACCGACCTGTGGCGACTGACGTCACCGATGAACGGCGGCACGGGCCAGACCTCCAGCTACGACCGCACCGGCGGCAATGCCGACGCCATTTTCTGGTACTACCTGAGGGCCCACTCGCGGCGAGCGGTGATGGCCGACCTGCGCGGCCCCGGGTGCGTCTCGCGGATCTGGGTGACCGCCTTCGATCCGAACACCGCCCGCATCGAGATCTTCCTGGACGGCTCGGCCACGCCCGTGGTCAGCGCCTGGATGCGCGACTTCTTCGGCAACCTGCCCCCGTTCGTGCCACCGCTGGCCACGCCGTCCACCGGTTCGTGGGTCTCCTACGTGCCCATCCCCTTCCGCCGGAGCTGCCGGATCGAGGCGGTCAACGCGCGGCAGGACAACAACGTCATCTACTACAACGTGAGCTACCGGACCTATGCCTCGGGCGAGCCGCTTGGCGAGGTCTTCCAGATGCCCCCCGGCCCGGCCCAGCAGACCGCGCTCAGTCAACTGGCCACGCAGTGGACCAACCGAGGGCTGGACCCCAAGCCCGCCCAGCCGGGCCAGCAGAGCCTCACCGGAGCACCCTTCCTCGCCCAGAACGGCGGCAGTGCCACGTTGGCCAACCTCGCAGGCGCGGGTGTGATCGCGGGCATTCGTGTGACCATCAACCCCAACGCCACAGACGCGTTGTTCAATGCCCGGATCCGCTGCCGTTGGGACGGATCGGCGACTTACGCGGTGGATGCGCCGCTGGGCGCGTTCTTCGGCTGCGGGTTCGGCCCGGCCAACGCCGAGGGCCTGCCGCTGGGCCACAAGGATGGCCACCGGTACTGCTACTTTCCCATGCCGTACTCGAACGGAGCGACCATCGAACTCTACAACCCGAGTGCCACGGCGTTCACCGCCAGCTACACGGTAACGTATGTGCCCAAGTCCCTTGCCGAGGTGGGTCGGCTGCGCTTCCACGCGGAAGCCCGTTCGCGAACGCCGGCGACGGGCGGGTCACCCTCCTATCGCATCCTGAGCTCGCCCGGGCGCGGGCACTTCCTAGGCTGCGTGCTCTCCATCCAGTCGCGCGACGCCAACTGGGGCGTGCTGGAAGGTGACGAATACATCTACGTGGACGGCGAGAACTTCGCCTCCATTCGCGGCACGGGCACCGAAGACTACTTCAACGGCGGCTTCTACTACTCCGGCGGACCCGTGTCGCTGCCTTTCAGCGGCGCGCCGGTGGTCGACAACGTGAACCTGCGCACCTCCTCCTATCGCCTCTGCGTGACCGATCCAGTCGTGTTCCGCAACGGCCTTGTTGCCGATATCGAGCATGGCGGGGTGAACGAAGCCAACGGCGACTACTACAGCGTGGCCTTCTTCTACCGCGACGATGCCGCCGGCGCGCCGCCCTCACCACCGATCAACCCACCGCTGGCGGAGGAGCCGCTGGTCAACGGCGGCTTCGAAGAAGGGTTCAGCGGGCATCTGGACGGCGAAGCCAATGGCTGGATCGGCTGGCAGTCGCGGGGCTACTACGGACAGACCAGTTGCACGTTCTCGCCCGGCACCGATCAGGCCTTTGCGGGCACCAGGTCACAGAAGATCGTCATCGCCCGCCCCATCACCGGCCCGCAGAGCGCCGGCATCGCCCAGCAGGTGCAGGTAACCCGCGGCGCCAGCTACCAGGTTACCGCTCGCTTTCGCCTGAACCTGCAGGGTGGGCTGCTGCCGGGCGACGTGCTCGCCCGCCTCGGCTTGGGCACGGCCGGCCACACGTACTTCGGCGAGGCGAGCGTCAACTGGACCGATGCCCCGACGACGCTCAACACCTGGCACACGGTGACCGCCATTGCCACGGCGCAGAACGATTACCTGACCGTGTTCACGGGCGGCCTGCACCGCCGCAGCGATGTGCCGGGAACGGCCACACTGTGGATCGATTCCGTCGAGATTGAGCCGTACACAGGCCCCCTGCCGCCGCCCCCGCTGCCGGTGGTCGACAACTTCAGCTTTGAGAGCGGGATCGCCCCCTGGACGATGTGGATCGGCACGGGCGGCAACAGCGACCCGCTCGAACGCGACGCACCCGGCGGTTTGCCGGATGCATTCTACTGCCTGGCCGTCAAGGGGCTGGGGTCTGGCGGTAAGGGGGCGAGCCTCTACATCGCCAATAACTGGCACAACCAACGCCAGTACCGGATCAATGCCTGGTGTCGCAACCTGGCCAACTCCGGCATGCGCTACTCGATA
>BTUC01000304.1:0-8769 GCA_045863575.1 Phycisphaerae bacterium | reverse complement strand
TGGCATGGCAACGGCATCGTACGGGCGACGGCCATCAGCGGCATCGATCTGGCCCTCTGGGACATCGCCGGCAAGGTCTGCAATCAGCCCTGCCACAAGCTGTGGGGCGGGCCGGTCCGCGACTACGTGCGCATGTATGCCCACTTAGGTGGCGGGCGCATGGAAGATTTCTATGAGACCAAGCCCAACGACGCGAAGCGCTTCGGCGAGCTGGCCGTCAAGGCGGTCGAGGAGGGGTTCACTGCGTTCAAGAGCATGGCCGTCCCTTGGACCATGCCTATCGAGGGCCTGCGCCCGATCCACTACGCCGAGGCCTGCGTACGGGCCATGCGCGAGGCCGTCGGCGACGACATCGACATCATGGTGGACTGCCACGCCCGCCCCTCGCCGCGCATGGGCGTACTGTTTGCCAAGGCCCTGGAACCGTACAACCTGTACTGGTTCGAGGAACCCTGCTGGCCGGAAAGCGTCGAGGGCATCGCCGAATGCCAGCGCGCCGTCAAGACGCCCATCGCCACGGGCGAGCGTCTGACCAGCCTGTATGCCTTCCGCGAGCTGCTGGATGCCCGCGCGTGCAGCATCATCCAGCCGGACATCACCCACTGCGGCGGCCTGTCCGAGGCCCGGCGCATCGCCGCGCTGGCCGAGGCCCACCGCGTGGCCATGGCCCCACACAACCCCCAGGGCCCGGTGAGCACGGCCGCCTCCATCGAGTTTGGCTTCGCCACGCCCAGCTACATCATCTGCGAGGCCGTGCACTCGGACGTGCCGTGGCGCCAAGACGTGGTCAGCGAGTGTTTCACCGTCGAGCCGAAAGGCCGCACCGTCCGTTGCGGGAACCGCCCCGGCCTGGGCATTGAGATCAACGAGGCCGAGGTCCAGAAGCACCCGTTCCAGCAGGAGCTCCCGCAGCGCGTCTTTTACGCCGACGGGAGTGCGGGAGACTGGTGATAACGCCAGATGGCTTTCGTCCTGTCCAGATGCGCCCGGTGCGGCGAGCCGATCGAGTCGGTCGGGCTGAGTACAGCTTGCCGGGCATGCGGATGGAGGGTGTCCGACTCCCTGGACCTGTCTCGCGTCGACCTGTCCACGGGCATGGTGGCCGCCGACGTGCCCTGCGTGGTTTGCCAGTATAACCTTCGCACCATCTCACTGGGTGCCCACTGCCCCGAGTGCGGCACCGCCGTAACGGCTTCGCTGCGGCGCGGTGAGTTGCACCACGCTGATGTAGGCTGGCTCCGCGTGACGCGCAAGGGACTGGCACTGCTGGCCGGAGCCTTTGCGGTGCCGGTTGTCGGGGAACTGTTCCAGTTGATGGCCCCGAGGTTGCTGGACCCGTCTGCTCCCCTGCGCTGGTGGCTCATGGATCTGATCCTCGCCAACGGCTCAAACGTCCTGACGTGCATTGCCTGCTTCGCAATCACGCATCCTGAGCCGACAAAAACCGCCGGCAGAGGCATGGGTCGAAACAAGTTGTTGCGCATGTTGGTGGTTGGCTTGCTGATCCTCATTATCATCGGCTGGGCCTTTCCGTTCGTCCAGTTTGCGTGGGTCAACGGCTGGGTCAGGTTGTTGAGAGCGGGCCTGGAGGAGATACTCACTCCCACGTCACCACACTGGGGCCAGTTTGTCCTCTGGATTGCTTTGAGCACTGCTCACAGCGCAGTGGCACACTCCCTACTGGGGTGGGCTCTAAGCTGTTACTCTCCCCGGTGTCCGGTTTGTTCGAACGCCCCCTCAAGCCACAAAGCCCCAAGCCGATCAGCGCCAGCATCGCTCCCTTCGGTTCCGGCGCCCAGGCCACCAGGATAGCTTCGCTCCCATCGGTGAAGCTGGCATAGAACGCGAGTTGGCCGGAATCGTTGAGGGCGCGCTCCGCCATCCCGCCGTTGAGGGAGACGAACGCAACTGTGCGCAGGTCGCCCGGAGTGACCTCGATCGGCATGCCCTCCAGGGCGACGAGCTGCATGCCCAGCAGCGGGTCGTACGCCCAGATCCCATAGAGACCATCGTTGCCGCTGTCGAGCAGCCCGCCGCCCGTCACCTGCCCGACGATGGCGATCTGCTCCCGGGCGTTGACCGACCCCGCCCAGAACGCGTCATCATTGCCCTTGGGCGAGCCGAACTTCACCCCTTCCGGCGCGCCCGGCGCGTCCTGTCCCTCGCGAACCAGCAGGGAGAGGCTCCCGGCCGATCCGAACCACATGGCCTCATCGTTGGCCTGCGTGGCCGCTCCGCCTTGCAGCGAAGCATGCAGCAGCACGTCCCCGGATTCGGCGAGCCTGCTGTCATGAACGCGGCCGTATTACCTCGCCTCCCGACAGATCCGCGGCCGGATCGCCAGAGAGCGCGACCAGACGCAGATCTCCCGGCCGGCCTAAGGTGTGCTGAAACGATCATCCCCCCTCACCGTTTCTTGACGGAGCACGCTCCGTCGCAGATTTAACCCCGAGGCGCTACGGGCTCACGCGCCCCTGCGGGGCACTGGGGGGAGGCCGTTCACAGGTTCCCATGGCTGCGGCGGGCCATCGTCCGCCTCCGGCTTCGGACTACCTTCTATCGCCCCTTGCGGAGTTTCTGGCCCGGCGTGCGCCCGCCTCTGCGCTGAGGCTATTGTTTGTCTCCCTTTCCGGGGCTCCTGGATGGCTGCTGTGGCCTTGCGCTGATGGAGAAAAAGCGACCGGCACTCGGGCCGGCCGCTTTTTGTACATGACAGGGGCGAGTAAGGGGGCTCGTCAGCCCTTGCGGTCGACGTGCAGCTTCAGGAAGTGGGCCGAGCAACTGATGCACGGATCGTAGTTGCGGATCAGGTGCTCGCAGCGGTGGCACAGCTCCTCGTCGCTCATATGCAGCGAGGCACTGGCCAGTTGCATCAGATCTTCCTCGATGCGCGCCTGGTTCTGGCTTGTGGGTGGAATGATGCGCGCGGCGGTGATCAACCCCGCAGCGTCCATTTCATAGCGATGCCAGAGGGTGCCACGGGGGGCCTCGGTGGCTGCCGCGCCCACACTGGTACGCGGGATAACCGGGACGCGGGAACGGGCCGGCGGCACGTAATTGCGGAGGATGTCCAGGGCCAGGGCCAACGCATGCACCGTCTCCAGCCCCCTGGCCAGCAGGCTCAGGAAGCTGTTCCGCCAGGGCAACGGCTGGCCGACGGCCGCACACAGCTTCGGAAGCAACTGGGCAGCCCGTGGATGCAGCCGCTCGGCGTTCAGGTTCAGCCGTGCCAGTGGCCCCACGTGGTAGTTGCCGCGCTCCTTGACCACGGCGTGCAGCGCGTTGGAGTGCGGGACATGCCGCTCCTCGATCACGTCGAGCAACTCCTCCTGGGGAACTTTGAACCCTTTACTGGAGGCAATAGGCCCGCGGTTCATGGGATACTCGTCGTCCGGCTGCATGGCGACGAACTCGTAGTCGCACTCCATGGCCGGGTATTCGACCTTCTCGGCCAGGAACAAGGTCAGCTCGCACATCTCATCGAGCCGCTTTCTGATTTCGGGCACCATGCCGGCGAGGCGCTGTGCATCCGGCAGGCTGTAGAAGCCGCCGACGCAGACGTTGACCGGGTGGACGGCCCGCCCGCCCAACGCCGCCAGGATCTCGTTGCCCAGCTTCTTGAGTGCCAGCGCCTTCTGCACGACCGGCCCGTGGTCTGCGGCCATACTGATGGCGCTTTCGTACCCCAGGAAATCCGGCAGGTGCAGCAGGAACATGTGCAGCACGTGGCTTTCGATCCACTCGCCGCAGTACAACAGATCGCGAAGGGCGCGGATTCCCGGATCGACCTGGCTGGTCACGCCCACGGCCTTTTCCAGCGCATGGCACGAGCTCATCTGGTAAGCCACCGGGCAGATGCCGCAGATGCGCGCGGTGAGATCAGGTACTTCACGGAAGTCACGTCCCCTCAGGAAAGCTTCGTAGAAACGTGGCGGCTCGTAGATCTCGAGCCGGGCGGCGGTCACCTGGCCATCGCGCAATTCCAGGTGCAGGGCGCCCTCTCCCTCCACCCGCGCCAGCGCGTTGACCCGGATGGTGCGGGTGTCAAGTTGCTTTACTGATGCGCTCATATCGGTCACTCGCTTGTTTGAAAGGTTCGAGGTAGCCATTGAACGATCGGAGCATGCGGGTGAGTTCCGCCGGAGCAACGCCCGTCTGCAGCAGCCACTTGCCGAGTGAGTCGACGTTGGGCAGCTCCATGGGGCCGAAGCAGCCATAGCACGGCCGGTTGCATCCGGGGCACAATGCGCCGCAGCCGGCCTGGGTCAGCGGGCCCAGGCAGGGCTGGCCGGCCGTCACCATCCGGCAGATGATGCCACACCGCTTGCACTCAATGCACACGCTGTGCGTGGGGATCAGCGGTCGGCGCCCGACGAGGGTCGCCGCGATGAGCTCAAGAAGCTGCTGCTGGTTAATGGGGCAGCCGCGGAGCTCGAAATCGACGAACACGTGGGCCGCGATGGGTGTGGCCGTATCCAGCGTGCGAATGTACTCCGGGTGGGCATACACCGCCCGGGTGAACTCCTCCACGTCGGCCCAGTTGCGCAGTGCCTGGATGCCGCCGGACGTCGCGCAGGCCCCGATGGCCACCAGGAATTTGCAGTCGCGGCGGATCTGGTGGATGCGCTCCTCTTCGTCAGGCGTCGAGATGCTGCCTTCCACCAGCCCGATGTCATAGGGCGGAGGCAGTTCGCGGCGCCGCGCCTCCAGGAAGTAAGCGATCTCAACCGCTCCGACCAGCGCCAGCAGCTCGTCCTCCAGATTGAGCAGCGAAAGCTGACAGCCGTCGCAGCTCGAAAACTTGTAGACCGCCAGCCGCGGCTTGCTGTTGCCGGCGGATGTGTTGTGGCTGTTCATCAGATCTCCTCCTTCGCGAAGATGTCGGCGATCTCGTTGAAGGCGAACACCGGGCCGTCTTTGCAGACGAACTTGGAGCCGTACTGGCAATGGCCGCACTGGCCGAAGCCGCAGTGCATGTTCCGCTCCAGACTCAGGAACAGCCGTTCCGGCGGGACGTGAAGCTGCAGGAAACTCCACGCGGCGGCCCGGTTGAGCATCCGCGGGCCGCAGACCATCACGGTCGTGCGGTCGGCGTAAACCTTGATACGCTGGAGCAGCTTGGTCACCACGCCGACGGGCCCAACCCAGCCGGAGGTGGCATTGTCCACCGTGACCAGCACGTCGATGGCCTCCTGAGAGGACCAGCGGTCGAGCTCGGCGCCGTACAGCCGGTCTTCCGGGGTGCGGCATCCGTACAGCAGCATCACGCGGCGGAACCGCGGCCGGTTGCGCAGCAGCCAGTAGACCACCGGCCGCAGGGGAGCCAGGCCGATGCCGCCGGCCACCAGCACGATGTCGCCGCCGTCAAGCTGATCGAGCGGCCAGCCCCGGCCGAAGGGGCCGCGCAGCCCAACCATCCCGCCCTTGCCCATGCGGTTGATGGCCCGCGTTACCGAACCGACGACGCGGATGGTATGGCCGATCACGCCGCGTTCTTCCGGGTCGGCGCTGATGGAAATGGCCGCCTCCCCGACACCGGGGACATAGATCATGTTGAACTGTCCGGGTATCCAGCGGTACGACTCACGGGCGGTGGCGTCTTCGATCCGCATGGTGAACGTCCGCGTGTTGAAGTTCTCCTCGTGCACGTCGACGATCTGCACCGGCACCGGGAACATGGTTTCGCTGCCGCAGATCGGTTCGGGCCGTGTCAATGTGGCGGTGCTCATGCGGTGACCCCCTTGGCTCGCGCCGAGCCGGATTCGGACGCGGCGAGAACGCTCTCGCGGATCGCGGCCACTTCCTCAGTGATGTCGATTCCGACCGGGCACCAGGTAATGCAGCGCCCGCAGCCGACGCAAGCCAGGCCGCCGTACTGTTCGTGCCAGGTGCTCAGCTTGTGTCGCACCCGGTGCCGATAGCGGGCCCGGATGCTGTGCCGCACCGGCCCGGAGGTGGTATAGCTGAACTGATGGGCAAAGCATGACTCCCACACGCGCGTGCGGGCCGAACCGGGGCCGGTCAGATCGTTGGAGTCAACCATGCTGCTGCATGTACAGGTGGGGCAGACCATGGTGCAGTTGCCGCAACCCAGGCAGCGCTTGGCCACGTCACCCCAGTGGGGATGCTCGATGCCCCGCTCCAGCAGCTCAGCCACGCCTTCCGTCTCCATTCGGCGGCGCATGCTGTTTCTGGCCTGTTCCAGGCGGAGCTCGGCGAGCTCCAACTCGGCGGGGGACGGCTCGCGGAGCCCCAGCTTCTGGAGCAGATCGCGGCCCCGTGACGTGCCGATGGTCACGACGAAGCCGGCCCGCAGTTCGGTCATGGCCAGATCGAAGTTCTTCTCGGCTGCCGGCCCGGTGCCCATGGAAGCGCAGAAGCAGGTACCTCCGGGCCGGGTGCAGTTGACGGCGATCATCAGGGCCGTTTCGCGCACCTGCTTGTAATAGGGGTTCGATTCGCAACGAAAGGTGCGCGGGTCATGCGCCCCAAAGACGTTGTCCATGACCGTGATCGCCGCCAGTTCGCACGGCCTGACCCCCAGGAAGGCCAGCCGTGGCGGGTCCGGCGGCCCGGCGTCTACGACAAACCGCCGCCCCTCCACGTGCAGTCCGAACAGGATCTGCGACGGGGGGAACAGGTAGCGTTTGGGACTGTCCGGACCCGCGGTGTACTGGAAGTACAACTCCGGGTCACCTGGAGCGGTCCGGTAGCGGCCGTTGTCCTGTTCGTCGGTGATGCCCCGGGCCAGGTCGTCCACGCTGCGGATCGGACGGGCGGAGATGGCGCCGTCCACCAGCGTGGGTCCGATGACGGTGTAACCCTCCTTTTGCAGGATTTCAACCACTCTGCCCAGTTCCGGCTTGGGCAGAAACCATCTCTGGTTCTCAACACGGGAGACCTCGGGCATGGCGGCTCCTTTCTCGCGGCAGCCCGGGCTCACCGGCGGGAAGGCCGGGTCTGGCCGGGCGGGTGTGCGCCGCGCGTCAGTGTGCATCGCCCGCTTTTCAGTGTGGCGCAGGAGATGCGGAACCCAGTTGCACTGCTACAACAGCTACGACGTGGCGGCGACGCGGGGGCCCGACTACGGGCCGGCGTTCGCCGGGTACGGCGTGCCCGCCGGGCGGCAGTCTGTCACCAGCCGGCCGGGCAGGGCGGGCGTTGACGCCCGAATTGAACTTGCGGCCGGGAGCAGCATGCCCCGGACCAACATGCAGAGGCTTTAGACGCCTCAGAATGGCACCCAAGGTAAAGGAAGGCGACGACGCGGTAAAGGGCAAGGCGCCGCTGTGTGCAGCCGCGGCGCCGGGCCTCCTTCGTCGTCTTCGCCTTACCTGCTCACGGTCTCACATTCCCACGCGCCACGCGCTTCACTTCGCGTCCGGCGGCGTCATAGACGGCCATTTCCATGGGCATCTGCCCCACCGCGTGCGTGGAGCATGACAGGCACGGGTCATAGGCGCGGATGGCCGCCTCGATCCTGTTCAGGGCGCCTTCGGTGACGTTGTCGCCCTTCACGTACATCCTGGCCACCTCCTCGACGGCTCGGCTCATGGCGTAATTGTTGTTGCCGGTGGCCACGATGAGGTTGATCTTCTCAAGCTGCCCGTGCTCGTCCACCCAGTAGTGGTGCCAGAGCGTGCCCCGCGGGGCCTCGATCACGCCCACCCCTTCGCGGTTGGTGACCTGGCCGTTGATGCGGATCTCCTTCGAGAGCACCTCGGGGTCCTCGAGGATCTGCCGCGCCCGTTCCACAGCGTAAAGATCCTCGATCAGTCGAGCGTAGTGGTAGTACAGCGAGCCCTCGACCACCTTGCCGTCCCGGAGCTGTCGGAAGCTCTCGTATTCCTTCTGGGCCAGCGGGGTGGCCATCTTCTCCGCGGCGTTGAGCCGACCCAGTGGCCCGACGCGGTAGACGCCGTTCGGCCAGCCCAGCTTGCGGTAGTAGGGGAACTTCAGATACGACCACGACTCGACGTGCTCGGCCACGTGGTCGAGATAGCGGCGCCCATCGAAGCGATCGAGTTCGTAGCGCTGCGGATCCACGAGACGGATCTCACCGTCATACAATGCGACCGCGTTGTCTTCATCGACCATGCTCAGATAGCCGGTCGAGAAGGACGCGAAGGTCTCCAGCTCCTGCTGGTGCTTTTCCATCCAGCCCTTCATGACCGCCAGCCCCTCCTGGACGTAGCCGATCATGGTCGGGATCTGGGCCAGCAGGGCGTCGCGGTCGGCGGCGGCCAGGGCCTTATTCACGCCGCCGGGAACGGCGAAGTTCGGATGGATGCGGCGCTCGCCGAGACGGGCGATGATCTCCTGACCGAACTTGCGCAGGCCCACTGCCTTCAGCGCGAGCTGTGGATCGGCACCGATGATGCCGACCACGTTGCGAATTGTCGGGTCGGCGTCAAAGCCCAGCAGCAGGTCCGGGCCGGCCAGCTCGAAAAAGTGCATGGAATGCGACTGAATCGTCTGCCCCATGTGCATGAGCTCACGGAGCAGCGTGGCCGGCCGGGGCGGGTCCACGCCCACAATCTGGTCGCAGGCCTTCGCCGAAGCCAGGTGATGGCTTACCGGGCAGATGCCGCAGATGCGCTCGGTGATGAGCGGCATCTCGTAGAACAGCCGCCCCTCGCAGAACTTCTCAAATCCGCGGAACTCGTTGACGTGAAAGCGGGCCTTGTCCACATTGCCGGCGTCGTCGAGATGCACGGTCACCTTGGCGTGACCTTCGATCCGCGTGACGGGCTCAATGGTTATCGTGCG
>BTUC01000303.1:0-8774 GCA_045863575.1 Phycisphaerae bacterium | reverse complement strand
CGTGCAGCGAGTGTGACTGTTTGCGGAATGGAGTAGTTGCTCGAATCAAACAGGAGCGCGGAGGGGGATTGCAGTGAGAGGTCCTCGTCCGCGTCCTGAAGAGTGAGGCTGACCGTCGTGGTTTGCCCCGGATCGATGGACAAGGCGATCGAAACGCCGATACTGCTGCCTTCCGGGACCCAGACCAGATCGCGAGGAGCGACGATGTGCAGGCTGGTGCCCTCGTATGCTCCCATATCCACGATGGGTGGTGTGCCGAGGCCCAAGTCAGGTACCTCCGGCTCGTCCTCAAAGCGCTCCCGCCCGGCCAGGTCCTGGGGGATGGGTTCCGTTGTATCCCCGTCGGCATCGAGATCCGTCATGTCCGCCGGCACGGCCGTATTGTCGCCGGCATCCATGCATGGCGAGCCCGGAAGCAACGCGAAGTCATCATCTTCGGTGCCGGGCCGCTGGTCGATGCCCGGGGCAGCTACGAACTGCGGGTCCGTTCCGATGTTGCCGGCGCCGCCATAGGCCCCAGTCCAACCCTGCACGCACGAGTAACTGATGGCCATTGGCCCGGCAATCTGGGCCGCTTCCGTGCGATGCTGCGGATCATCCGGGAAGCCGGGACCGCCGAGTTCATTTGCCCAGATGATTGAATTCACGACTCTCGCAGTACCCCCGCGGTTCTCGTTGCGAATGCCGACACCTTCCCCAGCGGGATCGGCAGGGTACACAGGAATGTTCCAGGCAACGGTACATTGAACGACTTCAATGCCCCCAGCCGCAAGAGAGCTGTGTATGCCTCGTCGGTTGCCTACCAGCGCGCACGCGAGAATGCTGACGTTCGCCGAGCCCTCAACATAAACGCCCCAACGGCTTTTGCTGAATTGGCTGCCGACCACGCGCACATTGCTCGATACGGCGCTGATCCCCCGTTGTCCTGATATGAAGCTACAGCGGTCAAAGAGCGGCGATCCCCCTTCAAGGCGGGCATTGTAATAGAGGTTTCGGAACCGGCAGCGACTGACGCACAAGCTGCTGTCCCTGCAGAAGAGCCCGGCGTTGCTCACACTGGATCCGACATCATCCGAGCTTGACTCAACGGCAAAGCCATCCAGAAGACAGCTTGCATCGTTGTCGATTGAGCTGACCACCTGAAAGGCATTATCCGGCAGGCCGTTAACAGACTGATCGTCGTCGCCGTTCAGATCACCGCTGAGGGTGGTTTCGTTAGCGGCTGGGTCGCGTTCTTCCCGGCTGGTCTCGTTGCCTGCGAACCCACCGTAAAGCGCCACGCCATGCTGCAGACTGAACGTGGCGTTGCGGTCACCGCCCGGACCCGCCGGCTTGTACGTGCCGGCCGCCACCCAGATCTCGTTTACCGTGCCGCCGGATGCCGCCGCGGCCGCCAGGGCCGCCTGCAGGTCGGTAAAGGCATCCGTCCAACTCGCGCCCGTCTGGGCGCCGGTGGCCCGGGCATTCACGTACAGTACTGTGCCGCCCTGGACGGCCGGGGTCAGCCCGAAGGCGGTGACCAGTGCCATCCTCAGCCAAGAGGATACATGGTGTGGAGCTTCCATGGGGTTTACTCCTCTCAAAGGATGCAGGTATTACAGAATGAGGCAAGTATGCAGGATCCGTGGCCGGCAGGCCTGGGCCCAAGTCCGTCATTGATCCCGATTGAAAGCTCATGGCACACTCCCGGAGGGAGAGACCGTTCTGGCAGGCGGGTAGCTGATAATCTCCGCGTCGTCACCCGGCCGGCTGCAGGGGGTGTCGGACGGCCGTCGCCATCGGCCGCCCGAATTGCCGGGCAGTCAAATCCATTCCCAGGTCGATTATATGCGCCACCAAATGTCCCGCAGGCATTGAGAAGGGCAACCTTCCCGTCACCTGCTCGATCCCGCATGGCTTCCTTCAACCTGTCATGGGAATGCAGTGGCGCAAGATCCACATCAACTCAGTTGATGAGGCCTGAAGCCATGCCCGCGCGGGCAAGGCGAGCCAGGCTGCAGCCGCTGGTCGTCATCAGGCGTGCCGTAAACCTCGTCCTGTCAATTGGCATCGATGAAACGGGGAGCGAGGCCTGTGCTTCCGTTCGCCGGGCTCGCCAGCCCCTGAATGCACGAGTTCAGGACCGGTGTATGCACCACTTGCGCCGCGTAGGTCGCGCCGCTCGCGTCGTGGTTGTCCCAGAAAACGCAGTTGGCGACCAGGGCTTCGCCCGCGTTACCGAGCCCACCCTCGCGGTCGCTGGCCGTGTTTCCCGCGAACGTGGAGTTCAGAATGGTGAGCTGATCTCCGGAAGCACTGCCCAAGGCCGCGACGCCTCCACCGGCACCATCCACCCGGTTGCCGGTGAAAACGCAGTTCTCAATACTGGCGCGACCACCAAGCCAACAACCACCTCCCATGCCGCGGGGTTGCTGGTAAGTCTCTACAGAGTTGCCGGCCACGATGCAGTTCGTCATCGACACGTCGGAGTCATACGCGAGCAGACCTCGGCCGCCGCACGGCGCGGAGCCACCGAGGACCCTGTTGCCGCGCAGCCCGGCAGGCGCACGGTCGAGCTGAACACGTGCAGACCTCCTCCGCCGGGGTGTGAACCAATGAGCACGCCCGCAACGTTGTTTTCGATTCTGCGTCTCAGCATCGCCGCAGGCGGGGGTCCTATGGGCACTGCCCCGCGTTTCCTGACCGCGACTTTACCTGGGTGATGTCGCCGCTGGCAATAATTCCGTCGCCGTTGATGTCGCGGCGGAAGTTGCCGAACACGGTCACCTGGCCGCTCACGGACTTCACCTGCGTGATGTCTCCGCTGGCCACCTGGCCGTCGCCGTTAGCGTCTCCATGGAGGATCTCGATGGTGAACGAGTTGGGTCCCGACAGCGGATTGCCCGCCAGGTCCACGACGTTGTTCAGCGTGATGGTCAGGCACGTGCCGTTGGGTACACCGGAGAAGTCACCGATGTTGGAGCCGTCACCATAGCCATAGGTTTCATCACCAAAGATGATGAATGTCTGTGCGTTGCCGGTAGAGAGCGCCAGATCGGTCGGGTCCGGGTCACCGTCCAGCGTGGTGACCGGTTCGGAGAAGCCGACGTAGACCGTTTCCGGCCCTTTCGTGCGCGGCTCGGTCGGCAGCGGCCCGGTCGGCTCGCCCAGCACCGCATCGATGCCGTAGATGCCGTTAGCGCCGTGCCCGACGAGGTACGCCGCCCAGACGATCTCCGGCGGCGTGGTGTCGGGTTCGGTGGTCGCCGGCGCGCACCACCCGGCGATGGCGTCAACATTATCCTGGAGCGGTTCCTCGAGGAACTCGAAATAGTACCCGTCCATGTAGGACGCATAGATCATTCGGGGATCCAGTCCGCCGGACTCGTCGATGTCCGGGGTGGTCGGATCATCCGGGTGTACGCTGAACAGAACGGTCAGCCAGTTCCGGGCCGCTTCTGATTGGTAGTACCACACGAGCTCAAAGGCGGCCACATCGGCATCCTCGGTGATGCTCGTTTCCACCTTGTCCCACAGGCCCAGGTGGATCTCGTCGTCTATGGTGGTGAGGTGCCCGTCCAGTGGATGCCAGAAGATGATGTCGCCGGGATCGTAGCCGCCGGCGTTGGCTTCATGATCAACGTTGAACAGCAGATACTCGCAAGCAGGTGGGGCGTCGATCGTCTGGGGGTAAATGTCCAGCCCGTCCACGTCATCGTCGTCAGCCTCGATGCCGAACTGGGCGTCGTCGGGGTTGGGGGTCAGATCGGGATGCACGTCCGTCTCCGCCAGCCAGGGGGTCAGCGATGAGACCTGATAGGGAGCGAGGAAGCCGTAGATCAGGTGCGCGTCGACGACTTCATCCTTGCCTTCGCTCTGGCCGTAGGTGTTGCCGACCGCCGATGCGACCTCTGCCGGGTAATTCGCATCGGCCCAACTGGCCGGACCGTCATCATCGTAGGAGATGCGCAGATAATCCGGCGGGTGGACGCAGGTGGTCGGCTGATCGAAGAGCCAGTCCGGGATGGGCTCATAGAGCGGCTCGTAGTCATAGACGAACTGCGACAGGTCGAAATTGACCGTGTCATAATCGTCGAGGTCGAAGTAACCGAGGTGACAGATCTCTGCCGGGCTGCAGCCGCCGTTGGGGATGCCCCCATAAGCATGGCGCGGTGTGCCGCACTCGGGGACGGCCGGATTCTCATCGATGCCCAGGAAGGCTTCATCATCGATGATGCCGTCCAGACCGCACGGCTCGGCCGGTGGGGTGATCGACCCGAAGGAGTTGTAGATATCGCCGGGATCAAACCCGCCATTGCCCCCCATGCCGGTATCGCTCCATTCTGTGTCCGAGCCCAGATCCAGCGAGAAACTGAGTTCGGGAGCGGGACAGACCGGTGGCACGCCGTTCGCACGGGCTCGCGGCGCGACGGGGACGTAGTGTCCCGATGAATTCGTCGTGAACGGTTGTCCGAGAACAACGCTGTTCAACAGAACGGAACACAGACCGCCTGCGCACAGCATCCTCACCGCTGCTGGCATGACTACGACTCCTCTATAGGGAACTGAAGCTTGGCCCGAAAACCGGCATCTGCCATGAGCCGGCACATGCGCACGTGAGAACCGGACGCTTCTCCTCGCCCACCTTCCGCGGGGGCATTCATGGGATAGGCGCTTCTATGCCCTCACCTTCAGCATAATAACGGTGCGGGCCGGCTCAAATCAAACGAATTTCTGCAGTGCAGCCGGACTTGATCGCCGTTGCTGATGAACCGTTGCTCACAGCATGCCTGCGGCAAAGGCAGGATGAAACCGGGCTCTTTGCCTCAATGGGCCATGATCTTGGACATCTGGAAGACCGGGAGCAGGACGGCCAGGGCGATGCCGCCGATCACCAGGCCCATGACCACGATCATGACTGGTTCAATGAACTGAGTGAGTGAGCGGATGGTGTGCTGCAAGTCGGATTCGCAGAGATCAGCCACCCGGTCCATGACCGGGCCGACCTGGCCGCTGCGCTCACCGGCGCGGATCATCTGCCAGACCGGCCGTGGCAGGTAGGGGGCATCCAGCAGGGCGCCGCTGAGCTGCTCGCCGTGCTCGAGCTTGCGGTGCGCGCTCTCGAAGATCTCTCCGAAGGGGCGGTTGTCCACCACGTCGCGCGTGATCAGGACCGCCTCGAGTACGGATACCCCGGCCGTGATCATCGCGCCCAGCGTGCGCAGAGCCCGGGCCAGGCATGCTTTCCGGAACATGGTCCCGATCACGGGTGCGTTGAGCTTGAGCCAGTCGGCGGTGTACCGCCCATGGGGGGTGCGACGGTAGACGATCAGCCCGCTCACCAGGATGGCGGCTCCCACCAGCAGATGCCACCAGTGGGCGATCATCCAGTCGCTGGTAGTCATCAGAATGCGCGTGGGCAGAGGCAGTATGGCCTGTTTCCCGGCGTAGATGCCGGCGAACTTCGGGATGACCATGGTGAGCAGGAAAATCACCGCCCCCAGCGCGAAAGTCAGCAGACAGCAGGGATAGATCATCGCCCCGCGTACCTTTTTCACCACCTCGCGCTGGCTGGTGAGGTAGTCGGCCACCCGCCGAAGCATGGGCCCGAGCATGCCAGTGGATTCGGAGGCCCGGATCATGTGAATGAACAGCGGCGGGAAGACCTTGGGATGGCTGGCCAGCGCGGCGGAGAAATCCGATCCGCCCTGGACACGGCGGATCAGATCCTCGACGGTGCTTCGGAAGGCCCCCGGCGGGGACTGATCAATGGTGGCTTCCAGCGCATCGGCAATGGGTACGCCGGTGTCGACCATGCCCGCGAGCTGGTTGGCGAAGAAGATGACCTCGTCGGTTTTGACGCGTTTGCGGCCACCGCCGCTCGGCGAAGCCTCGGCGCGGCTCGAGGCCTCCTGGATGCGGACGAGGAACTTGCCCTCCGCGCGCAGGAGGCGGGCGGCATCGGTCGGGTTACCGGCCACGAGATCACCGCTGATCGCGGCGCCCGACGAATCGCGAGCCACATAGGTGAACTTGGCCATAATGGTCGTCCTCAACGCCTGATCGCATCCCGTGTGCCACTGCTCTGTGAGCACTGCTCATCAATGCCACGGCCGAGCGCCTGCCTTGCTGCCGTTCGATCCGGTGGCCACCAGCTCAGGCTCCGGCGAATCGGCCACGCCGGCGCGGGCCGCGTTGCCGGGCGTAGCCACGAGTTTTTCCAGTTTCTCCGGATCGGCGGCCTTGGCCATGGCGGTCTGCGGCAGTACCGTGCCGCTGGTGACCAGGTCGGCCAGCGAACGATCCAGCGTGCACATGCCCAGCTTCTGGCCGGTCTCGATCATCCCGGGGATTAAGTGCGTCTCGCCGTCACGAATGGCCCGGCGGATGGCCGGAGTCATGACCATGATCTCCAGTGCCGGGGCCATGCCCGGCCGGTTCTCCCGGGTCAGCAGGGTCTGGCAGATCACTGCCCGCAGCGTATTGGCGAGCTGCACGCGGATCTGCGGCTGGTGAGCCGCCTCGAACACGTCGATGATTCGCTCGATGGTCTGGGCGGCGCTGCTCGTGTGTAGCGTGCCGAGCACCAGGTGGCCTGTTTCGGAGGCGGTCAGAGCGGTGGCGATGGTCTCGCGATCGCGCATTTCGCCGACCAGGATCACGTCGGGTTTCTGCCGCACGACGTGGCGCAGAGCGGCCGCGAAGCTGGGAGAATCCTGGCCGATTTCGCGCTGCTCGATGACGCACTTGCGGTGAGCGAAGAGGAACTCGATGGGGTCTTCCAGGGTGATGATATGCCGCTCGAAGCGCTCGTTCATGTACTCGATCATGGCGGCCAGCGTGGTGCTCTTGCCCGAACCGGTGGTGCCGGTGACCAGTACCAGGCCGCGCGGCAACTGCGCAAACTCGGCCAGCCGCGGCGGGAGACTGAGCTCCTCAAACGAAGGGATCCGCGTATTGATGAAGCGGATGGCCGCGGCGTAGGAGCCGCGCTGGCGATGCACGTTGATGCGGGCCCGGCCTACGGTTGCGGATCCCCAGGCAAAGTCCAGATCGCCGGTCTCCTCGAGCTGGTGGCGCTGCTCGGCGGCGAGCATCGAGAAGAGCAGTTTGTTCAGTTCGTCGGCAGAGAGCGGATGATCGTTCAACGGCTGCATGCGCGCGTGCACGTAGACGCACGGCGGCTTGCCAGCCACGAAGATCAGGTCGGAGGCATCCGCTTCGCGGGCACGTTTGAGCCAGTCTTCAATGGTCATAGCTTCCTCTCTCATGGCCGTCGAACTCACCTTGCGATACAGCTCATGCGGCCGTGACGCTGAGTACTTCCTCCACCGTAGTGCGGCCTTCGCGGACTTTCGCGAAGCCGTCCTCCAGCAGGGTGTGCATGCCGGATCGTCTGGCCAGTTGCCGGAGTTGCCCCAACCCGGCGCCGGCCGTTATGGCGTCGCGCAGTTCGTCATCGGGTAGCAGCAGCTCGTAGATGCCCAGCCGCCCGGCAAAGCCGGTCCGCCGGCACTTCGAGCAGCCTGCGCCCGTGAACACGCGATCGAGCTTCTGACCCAGACGCTCCGTCATACTGATCACGTTGGGCGCAGGCGCGGTTTCTTCCGCGCAGGAAGCGCACAGCTTGCGCACCAACCGCTGGCCGAGGACGCCCTCGAGCGAGGCGCTGATCAGGTAGGGTTCGACGCCCAGGTTATGCAGCCGCGTCACCGCGCCGGCCGAATCGTTGGTGTGCAGCGTCGAAAAGACCATGTGGCCGGTGAGCGCCGCCTGGACGGCGATGCGGGCAGTGTCGGCGTCGCGGATTTCGCCGATCATGATCACGTCCGGGTCCTGCCGAAGCAGCGAACGCAGCGTTGCCGGGAAGGAAAAACCAATCTTGTCGTTGACCTGGAACTGGTTGATGCCCACCAGGTTGAATTCGATGGGGTCTTCGACCGTGCAGATGTTCACGTCCGGCGTGTTGAGCTCGGAGAGACCCGAGTACAGGGTCGTGCTCTTGCCGCTGCCGGTGGGGCCGGTGACCAGCACGAGTCCGTGGGGCAGGTGGATCGCGTGGCGGAACTTCTCCAGTGTATCCGCATCGAAGCCCAGTTGCTCCAGACTGACCAGCACGTTCTGGTTGTCGATGATCCGCAGAACCACCTTCTCACCGAACTTGTTGGGCAGCGTGGAAACGCGCAGATCGATGGGGCGGCCCTCCATCTTCACGTGGATGGCGCCGTCCTGGGGCAGGCGTCGCTCGGAAATATCCAGCGAGGCCATGATCTTGATCCGCGACACCAGCGCCGGCCCGATCTGGAGGGGCGGCTTGAGCTTTTCCAGCAGCCGCCCGTCAATGCGATAGCGCACCCGGAGTTGCGACTCGTCCGGCTCGATATGGATGTCACTGGCCCCTTCGTGCACCGCGTTGGAGATGATGTAGTTGGCCAGCTTGATCACCGGCGAACCGTCGGCATCTGCCTCCAGCGAGGCGATGTCCAGCGGAGCCTCGTCGGGCTGGGCCACGTCGGAAGCATCGTCGAGGATATCGTCGATCACAAACACGTTGGCCGAAGGCAGGGCGGCCTGCATCGTCTTGGTGATATCAGCGGTGCTGGCCGCGACCGGCTGTACGACGCATCCCGCCAGACGGCCGGCTTCCTCCAGCAGAAATACATTGGAGGGTTCGGAGATGGCGATGGTGAGCACACCATCCACCTTGAACAGCGGCAGGACGCCCTGTTTTTCGACGAAATCACGGGGCAACTCGCCAATGACGCGGGGATCGAGCAGCCGGGAGGACAGCTTGG
>BTUC01000302.1:0-8794 GCA_045863575.1 Phycisphaerae bacterium | reverse complement strand
GCATCAAGCTGATGCTCAAGGGCATCCGCTGCGAAACGGCCAAGTGCCCGATGGAGAAGCAGTGGCGCTCCAACCCGCCGGGCATGCACGCGTGGCGGCGCAGCAAAGGCAGCGGATACGCGCTTCGCTTGCGCGAAAAGCAGAAGGTCAAACGCTTTTACGGGCTGCTCGAGCGTCAGTTCATGCTCTACTTCCGCCAGGCGGAACGGTCCAAGGAGAACACCGGCACCGCATTGCTGCAACTGCTGGAGCGGCGCCTGGACAACGCGGTCTGCAAGATCGGCTTTGCCCCCTCCCGCAAAGCGGCCCGGGTCATGATCGGGCAGGGGCACATTCATGTGAACGGGCGGCGCGTGGACCGACCCGGCTTTCTGGTCAGTCCCGGCGACCGCGTGAGCGTCAAGCCCGCCGATCGCAGCCGGGCTTTGGCTAAACGGCACCTGGACCTGGTCGGCGACCGGCCGCCGCAGCCCTGGCTGCAGCGCGATTCAGACAAGCTCGAGGCGACCGTGACGACGCTTCCGTCTCGCGATGACGTCCAGATCCCGGTAGAAGAGCAACTGATCGTGGAAATGTGCAGCCGGTAAAGCAACGCCCGCTGTCCAAAGTCAGTGGAGGATTCTCAATGCGAATCAGATGGCGTGGACTTGAATTGCCGACCCAGGTTGTTCGAGATGACGCGATCAGCACCGATACGTACGCCCGGATCGCCATCGAGCCCTTCGAACGCGGCTTCGGCACCACCGTGGGCAACAGCCTCCGGCGCATCCTGCTGTCCAGCCTCGAAGGCGCCGCGGTGACCAAAGTCCGCATCGCCGGGGCCAGCCATGAGTTCATGAGCCTGCCCGGCGTTCTCGAGGACGTGACCGATATCATTCTGAACATCAAGCGCCTCATCATCAAGCTGGACGGTGAGGGCGAGCGAACCATGCGGCTGGTCCGCAAGGGTCCTGGCGAGGTCTTCGGGCGGGATATCGAAGCCGATCCGTCGATCACCATCGTCAACCAGGGGCAGCCGATCGCGACGCTGACCGAGGGAGTCGAACTCAACATCGAATTCTGGGTCAGCGCCGGGCGAGGTTATCGAACGTCAGAAGAGAACCAGACCGAGTCCGACGAACTGGGCATCATCGCCGTCGACTCGATCTTCTCGCCGGTCACCCGCGTCCGTTACAAGACCGAGGAGACCCGTGTTGGCCAGCGAACCAATTACGATCGTCTGATCATGGAGATCTGGACCAAGGGCACCGTGCGGCCTGAGGATGCGCTGGTGGAAGCCGCCAAGATCATGCGCAAGCACCTCAACCCGTTCCTTCAACTTCAGGAACTGGGCGACGAAGTGGTTTCCTCTGAAGCCCATGAGCCCGAGCCGGTGCTTCCGAGCACTGGCGGGGCAGCAGTGGACAAGGCTCTGCAGGAACGGCTCTCGATGCCCATCTCGCAACTCGACCTGTCGGTTCGGGCGAGCAACTGCCTGGCCTCGGCCAAGGTGAACACCGTCGGCGAGCTGGCCCGCATGACGGAGTCGGATCTGTTGAAGGTGCGAAGCTTCGGACGTACGTCCCTGCGGGAGGTCAAGCGGAAGCTGGCCGACCTGGGCCTGAGCCTGGGGCTGGGGGCGGCCGGCGGCCCGTCCACCGGCGAAACGGCGGGCGATGCGGATTTTGATGGTGACGAGGGCCCGACACCGGGCGGTTCCAGCGCTGTGGAAGCCGGGGCCAGCACGGTCGGGTGAATGAGGCCGGATTCTTGAGCGGCGATCATCTGGTTGCCGCTGGTGAACGCGTGGTACGTGAACAGGCGGCAAAACAATTGCCGTGGTCTTCAGAAAGCGATCCGGGGCGGTGCAGGTCTCGGAGGCGACTGCCGGAGTGAGGTACGATGAGGCATCGTGTTGCCGGAAAACAACTGAGTCGAACGAGCGAGCACCGGCTGGCCCTCCGCCGCAACATGGCCCAGAGCCTGTTCGAGCACGGCCAGATCGAGACAACGCTGGTGAAGGCGAAGGATATCCGTCCCTGGGTGGAGCGGCTGATCACGTTGGCGCGCAAAGCCCGCGGCGGCAGCCTGGCCGCACGGCAGCGACTGATCGCTCTGATGGGCGATCGGGCGATGATCCCCGCGGATTACCAGGAGCAGTACGAGCAGATGTCAGATTCCGAGCGTGCCCGGGTGCTCCGCTCGCGCAGCGGCAGGCGGTATCGCCTGGGTCAGGCTCGCGCAGGCCAGAAGTGGACGGCCGTCTCGATCGTTCACCACCTGATCAACAACGTGGCCGGAGAGTTTGAGGGTCGCGCCGGAGGATATACCCGAGTGATCAAGCTCGGGAGGATCCACAAGGGCGACAGCGCTCCAGTGGCGGTTCTGCAGCTTGTCGGTCGTGAGGAATCCCCCGGCACGGTGACTCGCCCCGAGAAGACCGCCCGCCAGCGGCGCACGGAGCGCCGATATGCCGCCGCCGCCAAGGCGGTTAAGCGTCGCCGGACGGGCGAATCAGCAGCTCAACCGGAGCCGCAGGTTTCTACGGAAGCTCCTCCGGAAGCAGGCAACGAACAAACCAACGAATAGGCTGCATTCAGTAGCACTTCGGGTGGTATACCGGTAAGATGAAATGGGCAGGCCTTCGGGCTTGCCCATTTTGCTTGAAGCCTATCCCACCAGGCCCCGTGTGGCACCGGCTTTTCAACCGGGTGTACACCGGTTGGACACCAGTGCCAAAGACCGACGGGAGGAGGATCTTCGTGAGCCAGGGATGCATCTTCTGTCGAATCGTCAAGGGCGAGATTCCGTCCATGCGGGTTTTCGAGGATTCCGAGGTACTGGCCTTTCTGGACGTCGGACCTCTGGCCGAGGGGCATCTGCTGATCATCCCCAAGGCTCACCGGGAGCGGCTCGAGTCGATGACCCCCGATGAGGTGGCGACGGTCACCCGTCACCTGCCGCGACTGGCCCGCGCCGTTCTGAAGGCCACGGGGGCGGCCGCCTACAACGTCCTTCAGAACAACGGCTCAGTGGCCCAGCAATCCGTGGGACACGTCCATTTCCATATCATCCCGCGACATGAGGGCGATGGGCTGGGGTACCGGTGGGCGGCGTCCAAATATCCGGCCGGCCGGGGTGATGAGTTGTGCCGACAGGTGGTAGCGGCCTTGGAGGCGGCACCGCCTTGACTCGGCGGGACGTTCTCATCATGATCGGGTATTCCGTCCTGAAACAGGGGTGCGCCGTGACCGGGTGGCCATCGATGCGGGGGTCTGGTTGACAATCATGGATCTGAGCCTCGCTGACAAGTGCAGGGTGCTGATCGATTGCCGCCATGCGGGTGATGCACTCGCCTGGGGTATTGACTGGAACGAGAGCGCGCTGGTGCGGATTTTTCTGTTCAGCTACATCGGCGTGCTGCTCATGGTGTGCTTCTATGGGCTGCACCGTTACCAGCTCGTTCATCTGTATTACAAGCATCGCCGCAACGTGCCGAAGATCTCGGCCTGTTTCCGCACGCCGCCGCGGGTGACCATCCAGTTGCCCATGTACAACGAGCAGGCCGTGGCCCGGCGCATCATCGACGCGACCTGCCGGATTGTGTATCCCCGTGACCGGCTGCAGATCCAGGTGCTTGATGATTCGACGGACGAGACGGTCGAGATCGGGCGTGAGGCGGTGCGGCGCTGGCAACGCGAAGGTTTCGACATCGAGTATATCCATCGTGGTGATCGCGTCGGCTACAAGGCCGGCGCGCTGGCCCACGGCCTCAAATCCGCGACCGGCGAATTCGTGCTCATTTTCGACGCGGATTTCCTGCCGCCCGCGGACATCCTGACGAAGACCATCGACTACTTCACCGATCCGCGCGTGGGCATGGTGCAGGCGCGCTGGGAGCACATCAATCGGGACCAGTCCCTGCTCACCCGCACGCAGGCCATCCTGCTGGACGGGCATTTCGTGATCGAGCACGCCGCCCGCAACCGTTCCGGGCGGTTCATGAGCTTCAACGGCACCGCTGGCTTGTGGCGGCGGTCATGCATCGAAGATGCCGGGGGCTGGCAGCATGACACGCTCACGGAGGATCTGGACCTGTCCTACCGGGCCCAGATGCGCGGGTGGAAGTTCGTCTTTCTTCCGGACATCGTTTCTCCGGCCGAATTGCCTCCGGACATGGAGAGCTTCAAGCAGCAGCAGTATCGCTGGGCCAAGGGCGGCGCGCAGACCTGCCGCAAGCTGCTGCCCACCATCCTGAGATCGAACCTGCCCAGGAGCATCAAACTGGAGGCGTTCTTTCACCTGACCAGTTGCACGGTGTACCTGTATGTCGTGTTGCTGACGCTGATGCTGTTTCCGGTTGTGTACCTGAAGGTGCACGTCTTCCCGGAAGGGTGGATGCGCTATCTGTTCGACGCCAGCATTCTGCTGGTCGCGACCTGCTCGGCGAGCACTTTCTACGTAGCCAGTCAGCGCGCCTTGTTCAAGACCTGGTCAGACAGTCTGAAGTACCTGCCTTTCCTGATGTCGCTGGGGATCGGTATCGCTTTGAACAACGCCCGGGCGGTGATCGACGGTTTCTTCGGCGCCTCCGGTGAGTTTGTGCGCACGCCCAAGTTCGGGCTGACCTCCCAAGGGGGAGGCGATTGGAAGCGACACTTGTCCGTAATGCACGGCCACCGCAAGCGCGGCCGCTGGCAGCCTTGCCTGGAACTGGCCATAGGCCTTTATCTGATGGCCTGCCTGATCATGTGTTTGGGCGACACGCGGGTGACGATTGGCGTTCCCTTTCTGTGCCTCTTCATGGTGGGTTACTTGTACGTGGCCCTGACCACGTGGTTCGGGCACCGGTTGGGCGTTCGGGAACTGGACCAGGCGGCCGGCTCGGTGGCTTTACCGCTCGCGGATCGTTTGGAGGAAGGCCGGGACCCGCAACCCGGTTCCCCGGATCGCTCTGTTTGATTCTGGTGCACCCCGCTTCTTTTGTCCGTGTGGACACGCCGTTCGGTTTTCTGCGTCGGGGCAGAGTCGTTCTGTGGCGATCATCAACAAGCGCTTGCTGACTGTCTGGGTGTCCGATAAGCGTGGTGGTGGGCAGCAAATTTCTGGTGATTGCTTGCCTTTCAGGAGAAACTGCGGCTATGCTGAACTAACGACGTGGGTAAGAGCAACAATGGGAGAGGTGGCCAGGCTGCTGTGGAGCACTTCCGGGAAGGGGCTCAAAATGCGCTATCGGCTGGCGGTGGTCTTGTCCGGACTCTGGCTGACCGTGGCCCACGGGGCGACGGTAATGACGGTGAACTACGATCTGCTGACGGCGGTGTACAATCCTTTTTCCGGGCAGTTGACCCTCTCGGAGAACGAGCAGTCCAGCCAACTCGCCTTCCTGTGGGACACCGTCACCAATAACACCATCCCCGGAACGCTGGTGCTCAGCGACAGTGATGGTTTCTCTTTGGCGGTCGAGGCCGTGATCTCCAATCCGCCAGGTGGCGATAACCTTGAACTCACGGGCAGTTATCGATGTGCGGATCTGGATAGTACGCTGGCCGGCCCTTCTGTGGGAGGCACTTTGCTGAATACGCCGTACGGCAGCGACGCCGACGGTTTCGCCTGGGGGCTGTCCGGGAGTGTGCTCACCATCTCGGGGAATCTGAACGCGTTGGCGGGCGTGGAGTCCCTTCTGCTGGACCCGCCAGAGTCCGATGCCTTCACGTTCCTGGGCCAGGTAGGCAGTTTCGCGATCCCGGCGGACCTTCGGGGCCGTTATCGAGTGGGATCTGTCTCCAGCATTCAGTTGACCATCAGCCGGTTCGCGAATGGAGCGATGATCCACTCCTCCAACGCCGACGAGTTGTTTATCGACGCGGCGTTGAACGGTGGCTTTGTCACCAACGTCGCCACGCTTCAGGTGAGGATCTTCGCGACCTCACGGGCCGACTTTGATGTGGACGGCGATGTGGACAACGACGATCGGGCCATCTTCGAAGCGTGCGCCACCGGGCCGGCGATTCCATATCTCGCTTCGGCGCCGCCTGGGTGTCCACTGATTCCCGATGAGGAGGGCGTTCTGTCTGCGGACCTCGACGCCGATGGTGACATCGATCAGCAGGATTTCGGTTACTTCCAAAGGTGCGCTGCGGGCGCGAACATCATTTCGGAGCCGCGCTGCGCAGATTGAAGGATCCACCCGCACATCTGTGGGGGCACGGTCCGGTCCTTGCCATCTGGCTTGGGCGACAGATGGAAGACGGCGCGTTGTCGAAAGGGCGACGGAGATTCGTCCGCCCTCTGTCAGGGAACACGCGGTCATACGGGATTCACCCGACTCCGGATATCCTCTGAAACGGCTTTCATGCTCGGCAGAAGAAAAGTCTTCTTGATTTGCGGATATTGGTATTGACAGGCGGCGACTCATGGGTTATGTAAATGCAGCAGAGTAGTACTCCCGTCTTGAGCGGAGTGTTGACCCATTCTCCCGCAGTTCGTCCAGAGCGTTCGGCTTCCTGTTGTTGATCGGATTGGCGCGTAGCTATTCGCTCGACGCGCTGCGGGTGAGTTGCCACATCGTTTGCCACTTCTTCTGATCCGGAGCGGCACTCCGCGACGATGTGTTGTATCGCCAGGAGCAGTATCCCTGCGCGCATGTCTTTTCGCTCAAGGAGACCTTCATGTCCGGCTGTGACCGCACGTCCCGACTTGGCGCTTGGCTATCATGCATCGCCCTCCTGTCCCTGCTGCTTCTACCGTCTGGCAGCGTCCAGGCCGAACCGGAGTACATCTACGCCTTTCACGATCCGGGCGGTGAAGGTTACATGGGCGCGAACAAGGGGTGGATTGTCTGGACCGTGGAGACGGGTCTGAGCGGATCGGGCGGGGCCAACTTCACCAACTGGTCGAACCAGGGTTACGGGGTCATCGTGCGCGTCAACCATGGCTACGGGTCGGCGGGCACATTGCCGTACCAGTCGCAATATGGCCAGTGGGCCTCGCGCGTGGCCAACTACATCCAGAACTCCGCCGGCGTGGATTACTGGATCATCGGCAACGAAACCAACCTGCCGCGCGAATGGCCGGGAAACAACAACGGCGATCCCGCCACGGGCGAGCCGATCACGGTGGCGCGCTACGTGAGCTGCTACAACCAGGTGTACACGGCGGTTAAGGCGGTGGCGCCCAGTGCCAAGCTGTGCCCGTCTCCCTCCGGAACCTGGTCGCCGCCCTGGCCGGCCCAGGGCATTGAAGGCTTCGTCGATTACTGGGTCAATACCCTCAACGGCATCGGCGCCAGCAAGATTGACGGGCTGATCCTGCATACCTATACGCACGGTTGCGATCCTGCCCTGGTGTTCAGCGAACAGAAAATGGGCCCTCCCTATGAGACCATTTACTATCACTTCCGTGCTTACAAGAACTATATGTGGTCAATTCCTTCCAGCATGAACACCAAGCCGGTGTTCATTACCGAGACCGACCAGAACGTGGAATGCGCCTCGGGGCCCGTCCCGCAGCATACCTGGGCCAACACCAACAGCGGTTGGGTGCGGAATGCCTACGCGGAGATCAACAGTTGGAACCAGGCCAGCAGCCAGAAGATCCGCTGCCTGGCGCTGTTCCGCTGGCCGGTAGTCGCGGAAGGCCAGTTCACCTTCGGGATCGCCGACAAAGCGGGCGTAATTCAGGATTTCCAGCAGGCGGTGGGCTTCGGCTACAAGTGGGGCACGGCGCCCAGCAACTGCGCCGGCCTGGGAACGGCCAATCCCAGCGGCAGCAACCTCTCGCTCACGGCTGCCCAGTATATCGAGTCGGGCCGCAATAACACGGACCAGTACGGCAAGTCCGCCCTGGATGGCCTCTCCACCACCAAGTGGTGCTGCGATGCGAGCCAGACCGGGGGGACGGCCACGCTGGCCCTCGATCTGGGCTCGACCAGCACGGTGACCGGCTACATCGTGCGTCATGCCCAGTACGGCGGCGAGCCGGCCTACATGAACACGGAGCGCTACCGGATCGAGTCGGGGACGTCCATCTTCGGTCCCTGGACCACCGAGTACGACGTGGATAACACCTGCCAGGATCAATACAACCGTTTCGTCTACGGTACGCCCAAGAGTCTGCGCTACATCCGGCTGGTGATCACGGATCCTGGCGTCGACAGTTACGTTCGCCTGCCCGAATTCTCCGTCTATGGCACGGCCGGAACGCGTGACACGATTACCGTGTACGCGGCCGATTACCAGGGCGGCATCAACGCGGCCCAGGGGACGGACTATAACGACACGTCCGCCGGTAACAGCGGCGGTCAGTATCGCACGCAGAACGTGGATATTGAGAACTCTACCGATGGCCGTAACAACATCGGTTGGGTAGCCGCCGGCGAATGGCTGAATTATCCGATTCAGGGCCAGGGCACCGGTGTGTACACGCTGTATGTCCGCTACGCCACCCCCAACAGCGGCAGGCAGTGCAGCTTCAAGCTGAACGGCGCCGCCCTCACCAGCACCCTCAATCTGAATAACACCGGCGGCTGGCAGGCGTGGCAGACGCTCAATGCCGGCAATGTGAATCTCGGGACCGGATGGAAGACCATCCAGCTCTACTGCAACAATGACTCGTTCAACGTCAACCGCTTCTGGCTGGTTCCGGCGGCCTCGACCCCCACGATCAACCGCTCACCGGCATCGCTGACTCCCTCCTGTACGCAGGGGACCAATGCCTCCAGCCAGTCCTTTACTGTCGCCAACAGTGGTGGCGGTACATTGAGCTACTCGATCAGCGACAATGTGAGCTGGCTTTCCGTTACGCCGACCAGCGG
>BTUC01000301.1:0-8859 GCA_045863575.1 Phycisphaerae bacterium | reverse complement strand
TCGGGGTGGGGGGGGGTGGTGTGGGGGGAGTGGGCCTGTGGTTGGGGTCGTGGTATTATCTCGGGGCGGCGCGGCGGGACTCCAGGGGCAGCGACGCCGCCTTTGTCTGAAGTCAGGTGGTTCTACGATGAGTGATGATTCCAAAGTAGCCCTGATCACCGGGGCCAGCAGCGGCATGGGGGCCGCGACGGCCGTGCGGCTGGCGCGGGATGGCGCCCGGGTCATGCTGGCGGCACGGCGAAAAGACCGGCTGGAGAAGGTGGCGGATGAGGTCCGCCAGTCCGGCGGCGAGGCGCGGACCTGCGTCACCGACGTCGCCCGGCTTGACCACGTCCAGGCCCTGATCCAGCAGACGCTCGAAGCTTTCGGCCGCATCGACGTGGTGTTCAACAACGCCGGGCTCATGCGCATCGGCCCCATCGAAAAACTGACGCACGCCGACATCGAGCAGATGATCAAGGTCAATTTTCTGGGGGCCGCCTGGGTGCTCAAGGAGGTAGTCCCCATCCTCAAAAAGCAGAACAGTGGTCTGATCATCAATACCTCCTCGGTGCTGGGTGGCCGGAAAACCCGGGCCACGGCTTGGATCTATGCGGGCACCAAGTGGGCGGTGACGGCCATGACCGAGGGCTTGCGCGAGGAACTGGTCGGCACGCGCGTCAAGGTCTGCGCGATCCAACCGGGGGTCGTGGATACGGAGTTGTTCGAAGCCTTCGAAGTTCACCCCATGAAATACGCGAATATTACCACGCCCATTCGTCCGGCGGAGGTGGCCGAACTGATCGCCTTCCTGGTGAACTTGCCGTGGCATTTCAATATCAACGAGATCATTCTGCGTCCGACGGAGCAGACGATCTAAAGCCATTCTCAGCCCGCAGTTGGGGGCAACGCATGAATTCGCAACCGGACCTGTTCACTACCGCGGAAGGCAAACCCCGCGTGCTGCGCGGCGTGGCCATTGCCAGCGGATCGACGCGCATCGCAGAGATGGCCGCCCGCCTTGGCTTCGACGCCATCTGGATCGAGATGGAACACGGGCCGGCTGACTTCAACCAGGTGGAACAACTCTGCGTGGCCATCGATGCCGGAGGCGGCATTCCCGTGGTCCGGGTCCCGGACGGGCAACGGCACCACGTGCTGCGCGCGCTGGAGGTGGGCGCCCGGATCGTGGTGGTACCCATGGTCAATACGCCGGCCGAAGCCCGCAAAATAGTGGAGTACGGCAAGTTCCCCCCGCTCGGCTCCCGCGGCTTCAATCTGCGCAGCCGGGGGCTGGGCTATGGGCTCGAGGGTTGTCCTTCGGGCTTCGTCAGCGCCAACGCCAGCACCCATCTGTTCGTTCAGGTGGAGAGCCGCCAGGCCGTCGAGAATCTGCGGGCCATCTGCGAGGTGGAGGGAATCTGCGGCATCCTCATCGGGCCGGGAGACCTCTCAAGTAATCTCAGCCGTCCCGGAGACTTCAAGGATCCGGAGATCATCCACATCGTGGCCCAGTGTGTCCGGACTGCCCGGGAATACAAACGGCACGCCGGGATCATGGTGGGTCAGGGCCCCATGCTGGACGCGGCCGTGGCCGCGGGCGCGGACCTGCTGTTCGTGGGCAGCGAAATGGGTGAACTGGCCGTCCAATGGGCCCAGTTGCTCACCACGCTCAAGAGCATAGCCAACCGCTAAGGTTCCCACCTCCAGCACTGCTCGCAGAGCCTCGCAGAGCGGTGGCACACGCGCAACTGTTATAGAAGCCCAAGCGGCCAGCAGCCGCAACCAAGAGATGCACGCAAGGCGCACAGAAGTCCCGGAGTAAGGGACTAATGTTCCCACTTGCGCCCGCAGGAAGGGCAGAGCCGGGGAATCCCATAGCCGCCCGTTTGCGCATCGCGCAGCGCGACCGGTTTCTGGCAGCTTGCGCAGAGGCGGTAAGGGTATGCCGCCGTCTTTCCGCAGGATGGGCACGGTTGAGGCCACGATTCCTGTGGCGCGAACCTGGCTAACTGCAACTCGCCCGTGGCCTTGCAGGCGGTGCAGACCACTGGTGTCTTCTCGTCCGGCTGGGGACGGCCTGAAGCAGACTCGTCGGAGCAACCTCCATTAATCAATGCCGCCAGGATGCACAACCCTGCTGTTCGGATGACTGGGGCCATGAGCTTTTTCACCGCCGATGCTTGCTGGAGTAGGCCCAGGGATATTGCGACTTGAGGAATATGCGGTCGATCGAGGCGTTCTTGCTGACCCGCACAGGCGGAGTGCCGCCGGAGCTGCTGCGGAAGTCCTCATAGGTCCCGGCCTGCTTGGGTACCCATTGGGCATGGCCGTCCCCGAACATCATGTCCATACCCTTGGCACCATGGTTGTCCCATGGCTGGGGGCAGTTGTTACCCCCCCAGACCGCATTTTCGCAGCCGAACTCCTGCCGGTTGACCGGGATGAAGTCGTAGCGGTTGTCGTTGTCATGGACCAACAGCATCTGGCTTGGAGGGAACATGAAATGCTTGGTCTGCTTGTGGTGATGGCCCAGCGGATGGTCGCCGCCATCGTAGATGCTGTTGTATTCGTAGCTGTGACCGCCGGTGTCGTCATCCTTGCCCCCCAGGGCGCTGTGCTCCAGATCGCTGCGCTGTGAATCGTTTTTGCCCAATCCTTGATAAGGGACGATGATCGAGTCATCCTGCTCGCTCTCTTCGTCATACCGTTCCGGATATTGCAGCGTATGCGACCGAACCACGTTCTTGGTCGCCGGGCAGAGGATCAGCTCCGTGCTTTTGAGCAGCTTCGCCTTCCACAGCGAATAGAAGCTGTCGGTGCCCGCGCTGGCTGTTATCGGGTACCAGCCTTTGTACGTTTCGGTGTAAACCACGAAGCTGGTGCCCACGTCATGCATGCGGGCGAGGCAGACGGCTCGCTTGGCCTGCTCGCGGGCCTGATGAAGCGAGGGGATGAGAATCGCCACCAGCAGCGCGATGATCGCAACCACCACCAGGATTTCGATGAGCGTGAAACCCGGCGAAGATCCAGGAATCCCGAATCGATCGATCGGTTTACGAAAGCCTCCCCGACCAAGCCGGCGCGGCATCGGTGTCCTACGCGTTTGATGGGTAGCGCCTAAGATTTCGCGAGCTCGGCGGACCCGGCCAGAAAATGACTGCATGAAGACCACTCCGATCACCGGCGGGGTCCTGGGCGAACCCGGCCGGGCCAAGAGTCCCAACACCGCTGAACCTCAGCATGGCGCCGCGCGGGCGGCCAGCCCGTGTCGCCGTGACGGCCGCGGCTTCACATCCCCGTGCCTCTACCGGATCAGTCGTCGCACGCCGGATCCACCTGGATGGTCGGCCCGCTGGTATCGGCGCACGCGTTGAAGACGTCCATGTCACTGGAGTCCACGTCGCCATCGCCGGTCGGAAAATTCTCCTCCGGCCGATCGGCACACTTGCAGCCATCCACCACCGTGCCGCCCGGACCGGTGAAACATGCCTGGAAAAGCCCGAAATCGCCCTGATCCACGTCCATGTCACCGTCCAGATCGGCGAAGGGGTCGGAGCACACCAGCGGGCAGGTGATGGTTTCGCAGCTTGTGCCAGCCCCCTGGAACGCCCCGGCGCAGCTCTCGGCCACGGTGTTCTCGCATCCGCCGCCGGGCTTGCAGCAGGCGCCGATACACTCCTCACCCACACAGGGCCGCGGGGCAAAATCCACGGAACGGAAGATGGTCCCTTCAGGAGCGGTTTGCAGCGTCACGAACGTGTCCGTAGCCGGGTTGCCGGTGTCGGTCGCCACCATGAGCCGCGTCTGGTAAGCTTGCTGTTCTTCGTGGGTGATGACATACAGCACCGCCTGGCCCTGTTCATTCGTCTTGGCGGCCAGCGAGCCCACCGCCTGGGCGTCAGATCGCAAGCCGGCGTTGAGGGTATAACGATAAATCAGGTCACCGAAGGTGGGCGATAAGGGATCGGTGTCGCGCGTGTACTTGTTAACGCCGCCCAGGCACGGCGGCGTGCGGTCATCCACGAGGTAGACGGTGTCCTCGTTCATGATCCAGAAGTCATACGGGCTGCCGCTTTCACAGCTATCCGGCACCTCGACCGCCTCCAACTGGGTGATCGCGACGGGCGTTTCGGGAAGGCCCGTACCGACGAGGTGCACGCCGCGCGCAGAGGAGAGGTTGAAGCTGCTGTAGAGCTGCCCGTCAAAGACGTTGATGACCCGCGGCTCTTTGTAGTTGTTGTTCGAGTTGACGCGCACGCTCTTGTGGTCGGGCGCGCCAAATACCGCAAAGCGAACGCCGGCGTTGCTGCCGGAATTGGCCCGGCCGCCCAGCCAGAACTTGGTGCCGTCGCTGGAGGCCACGGTATGCAGACCGCCTTTGTCGCGCAGCAGACCGAAGCAGTCGTTCAGTGCCGTGCTGGTATCGACGACCCCGGCATTGTCCACCCGGGCGATGACGCGATGCACCTCCAGCGGATCAGCCTCGTTGGGCCGAAGGGCCCCTACCTCAGCGTCGTAGCCGCCCATGACCAGAAACAGGCCGTTGGCCGAGCGGCTCATATGGCCGTGGTAGAGATTGGAGGTCAGCGTGAACCGGCGGTTGTTCCCCGAGATCTCGGTGGGCAGGGCCAGCCGCTGCACGAGGGTCCCGTCCGGATCGGCCGGGTCGACCTCCTTCAAAATCGCCGGAGAGGCATCATCACTGGCATTCACCCCGACGTCTTCGTCCCCTACCTGGAGGATGACCAGGTTACCCTCGGTGAACGGGGCGGCCAGCGCCCCATTGGCTAAAGCGACCAGCATCCCCGCCACGCAGAACGATACTCGCGGCTGCAGCATGTTTCTTTCCTCCTGGCGCGCCCAAGCGTCCGGCCGCAAGACCGGATCCGCCCCAGCACAAAATGAGTTGCCCTCGATCAACAGAACTGGAGGGAGCCGCCCGGAGGGTCAGCCGCCCTCATCCGCCACTGTCCGCGGGAGACCGTGGATTCTTGGTCAATGGTCCTGACCATTGACGGCCGCGGCCTTTCCGCTCGCTATCCTTGCCTTTAGGGTGTTTCTGACTCGTCTCGTCCGCCACCGGGCCGGCCAGCCACCGCGGCACAAACTCGCCCCGCGCAATCTGCCTCTCCAGATCCAGCTTGGCGGTTTGGATGTGGGCGCGCATGAGGCGCTCAGTTTCGTCTGATCGGCCCCCCTCGATAGCCTTCAGGATGGCCAGATGCTCGTTGCGCACGGCGTCCGGCTCGCGAGTGAGTTGAATCACCTTCCCCAGCAGCCGGTAGTTGTCCGCCAGCCGGATCAGCATGCTGTTTCCCGAGATGTGCACCAGGCGGTGGTGAAACTCGCGATCCAGTGACGCCGCCTCCATCGGCTGGTCCGACGTGGCCAACTGGTGGATCCTCTGGACCATGTCGGTCAACTCACGAATCTGAAGCCGAGTGATCCGATCGCAGCACAGGCGTGCGGCCAGGCCCTCGTGCACTTCTCGGACATCAAAGGAGTCGAGGAGTTTGCGGGCACTGAGTTCACTGACAAAGATGCCGCGATTGTCGATGGTTTCGACCAATCCATAAGCCTGAAGTTCAAGCAGCGCCTCACGCACCACGCCCTGAGCCACGCCGAATCTCTTGGCCAGTTGCTGCTGGACGAGTTTGACGCCTGGTCGCCGCTCACCGTTGAGGATCATGTCCTGTAGGGCCGTCCGGATCTGGTGGCGAGCGACGAAGCGCTTGCGATCAGCCATACTATCAACGTCGGGCATCCCGGTACGCTCCACCGCAGAATAACAATAAACGGAGATAACAATCGATAATTGTACGGATTCTGCTGGTCCTGTCAAGTCCTGGAAAGCTCTCGGCTCGATTAAAACGTCGCTTCAAAATATCTTCCTTTTCGGCCACGATATCGACCCTCGCGGAAGCTCGGCGGTCACCGATCGGCCTACCCTATTGACATCTACTCCGGCCCGCCGTAATTTATCGATCGAATTCAGCTTTTATCTTTACTCAGCCCATCCAATGGAGGTCCAGCCGTGTCACGCATGAGCCGCCGCCGTTTACTGGGAAGCTCGCTGAGCGCTGTGGGGGGTGCCCTTCTGCTGACCCGCGCGCGCACTTCAGGGCAGGTTTTAGGAGCGAACAACCGTATTCGGATAGCCATCGCCGGGCTGAACGGCCGGGGCGAGTCGCACCTCGGTGAGTTCCTCGCTATGCCCGACGTGGAGGTTGCCTATCTCATTGATCCGGACTCCCGCGTGCTCAGCCGGCGCGCCAGGCAGGCCCAGGAAAAGAGCGGTAAGCGCCCCGAGGTGTTGCCGGACGTGCGCGACGCACTGGATCGCAAGGACGTGGACGTATTGTCCATCGCCGCGCCCAACCACTGGCACGCGCTCATGACCATCTGGGCCTGCCAGGCCGGCAAGGACGTGTACGTCGAGAAGCCCATGAGCCACAACATCCGCGAAGGTCGCATGGCCGTCGAGACCGCGCGCAAGTACCAGCGCATCGTCCAGCATGGGACGCAGGCCCGCAGCAAAGGCGGCTGGGAAAACGTGGTGGAAGTCATTCGCTCAGGCCAGTTGGGTAAGCTGTTGGTCTCCCGCGGCCTCTGCTACAAACGCCGGGGGAGCATCGGCGTCAAACCGCCCCAGCAGCCGCCCGAGGAATTGGACTTCAACCTGTGGCTTGGGCCGGCGCGCGAGCAGCCCTACCACGAAAACCTGGTCCACTACAACTGGCACTGGTTCTGGGATACCGGCAACGGCGACATCGGCAACCAGGGCGTCCACGAGATGGACAAGGCCCGCTGGGCGATTCCGGGAGCCACCCTGCCGCGCAGCGTCATCAGTTTGGGCGGACGCTTCGGTTACGAAGACCAGGGGCAAACCGCCAACACGCAGATGGCCGTCTTTGATTATGGCGAGTCCCTGCTGATCTTTGAGGTCCGTGGGCTCGAAACCGAAAAATATCACGGTGTGTCCGTCGGGAACATCTGCGACCTGGAGGGCGGCACCATCGCAGAGGGCAGGTTCTTCCCCACCGGCAGCAAGGAACCCAAGCCGCTTCCCAAGGTCGAGAGCCGGCGCGGTCCCGGCAAAAACAACTTCCACAACTTCATGGCAGCCGTCCGCAGCCGGAAGCAGTCGGACCTCAATGCCGACATACTCGAGGGTCATTACTCGAGCGCGCTTTGCCATCTGGCCAATGCCTCGTACCGGCTGGGAAAGGAAGTCCCCTTCCAATCGGCGGACACGTCTCTGGCGGACGCGGCCGGCGAGACACTCGCCCGGATGGAGGAGCACCTGGGCGCGGGAAACAACTTGAACCTGCGTGAGATATCTTGCCGGCTGGGCCGTCAGCTCACCATCGATCCCAAGACAGAGATGGCCGTCGGCGATGAGGCAGCCAACAAGATTCTCGCGGGTGGATACCGCGACGGGTTCTCACTTCCCGTGGTCTGAAAACGTAGCCGCCGGCCTGGAGTGTCGACTGTTCATTGAGCCGAACGGCCGGCAGGGACGTCGGCCACTACAGCAAGTGAAAAGCGTGGAAGGAGTGGATCCGCATGTTGTGCCCGACCCTTCTCGTTGCGGCGGTCTTGACAGCCGCGCCTCACGAGCCGATCCCAGTCACTCGCCAGAAGCAGTTGTTTCTCGACGATCACCTGGTCGCGTCCATGACCAACGTCACCCGCAGGATCTGTCCGGCCGAGAGATTTCCCGGCAACCCGGTCTTATGGCAGACAGAACCCTGGGAGGATGAGCTGGCGGTGCTCTACGGCTCGGTCTTGCGCGACGAAGGCAAATACCGCATGTGGTACAAGGCCGGCATGGGCGTGGGATATGCGGAGAGCGACGATGGCGTTCGCTGGTTCAAGCCCCTGGTTGGCATCACAGACAGCAGAGGCCGGCGCACCAACGTCCTGCTTCTCAAGAAGGCCAAGTTCCAGGGCCCCGACGATTGCCCCACCTTCTGGGAGCTGTTCGGAGTGCACAGGGACGATAAGGACCCGAACCCGTCGCGCCGCTACAAGATGGGTTTTCTGAGCATCATTCGCCCCTACGATGGACCGCGCCGCGATCCATTTCACCCCACCGACCGGCGCGGGCTGGGGGTGTCCGGCAGCCCCGACGGGATTCACTGGACGCTCATCGATCCATTTGCCACCGAGGCCATCTGCGACGGCGACACGCACTGGATGTTCGACGCTTCGCGCGGCAAGTACCTGCTGTACGGCCGAACCAAGAAGACCCTTCCCGAAGTGGAGCGGGCCTGGTCGCACTACGACTGGTACAAGGATTACCACTCCGGCCGGGCCTCCGCCCGCCTGGAATCGTCAGACTTTCTCAAGTGGGATCACGTGGATCCGGCCACGGCGCCGGTGGTCATGACGGCCGACGCCCAGGATGAGCCCGGAACCGAGATCTACTCCATGCAGGTGTTCTCGTACGAAAGCGTCTACATCGGATTGGTGCAGGTCTTCCACGCACGCCCTGAAACGTGCTACCTCGACGTGCAACTCGCGGTGAGCCACGACAGCCTGCATTTCACGCGCGTGGGAGATCGCTCTCCATTCATCCCCGTCGGGCCGGTCGGAAGCTGGGACCGCTTCAACCACTCACTGGCCAATAACCCGCCCATCGAGGTGGGCGACGAGCTGCGCTTCTATTACGGCGGCCGGACCTACCGCCACACGCCCTACAAAGGCAAGGACACGGGACCCCAGGCCGGTGGAATCGGCTTTGCCACCGTCCAGCGCGACCGATTTGTCTCGCTGGAAGCCTCCTTCGACGGCGGCACGATCGTTACCCGCCCCGTCGTGTTGAAAGGCGACACGCTGCACGTGAACGCCAAGGCGGATTTTGGGGAGATCACG
>BTUC01000300.1:0-8872 GCA_045863575.1 Phycisphaerae bacterium | reverse complement strand
CATGGCCGCCTCGATCCGCGGCCAGGGCATGCCGATCTCATCGCCGATGCGGGCCTTGACCTCACGCTCGGCATACTGAAACAGCCCGTCCGGCTCGACCACCAGCGGATGAAACCGGGACGCCTTCTCGAAGACGTCCTGCCGCAGCCGGTACGCGCGTCCGTCGATGTCGGTCTGGTACTCGCTGGCCTGGTCCAGCAGCCGCACCAGCGCCCGGACCCGCTGGGGCGGGCAATCCGGCTCCTCACGGAAAATGGCCTCCGCCGCGCGGTGCAGATCCTCACGCGTGCAACCCGCCCCGTCGCGATAGAGCGCCAGCAACTGCTCGACCAGGGGCACGTAGTGCGCGTGCGTCTTCCGCGTCAGCCGGTCCGGAAAGGCCCGGCCGCGGGTGCAGAAATACAAGGCGAGATCCTTGGAGAGCATGGCTCAGTACGGGCGGATCACCGCGAGTCCCGGGATCATCTTGAAGTGTTTCAGATTCCTCGAGTAAAGATGCAAGCCCAATTCCTGTGCGGTTGCAGCGATGAGAGCATCCGGAATTCCAATTCGGTGACTGAGTGCGAAGCTCTCCATCAGATGGCGTGCCGTTTGCGATATCGCCGGAGTAGCTGGAAGTACCTCCATGTGAAGCAGAAAAGCTTGCAGATGCTCCAACTCGGTCGCGTTACGGCAGCCGTCGATCAGTTCCATGGCCGAAATCACACTTGTCTGGACGCCTGGGCCGGCGTGCAGACTCCCGAGCACCTGCACGGCCTCCGGACGCCCTCTGATGGCATCGATCAGGATGTCAGAATCGACTACTCCTGCTTCCCACGGTTCCGCCATTGCTCTCGTTCCTGGTTGACCCAATCCACAGCATCCTGCATGTTCTCACGATCAGCCCACATCCCGAAGACAGGCAAACTTGAAAACGCCGCCGAATCAGGCCGCGCGGGTCCGCCCGCCGTCGGGGCTTCAATACGAACGACAACGTCTGTCCCATCGGGCAGACCGACAGGGGCTGACAGAACTATCTGTCCGCGCTGGATTTTGCCATGCTCGACAAGTTCCACGGCGATCACCTCAAGTCGATGCTGACGACAACTAACATGATTCTATCAATCCCGTCAGCAAAACGCGAACCGGTTTTGGTCCTAACGCTGTTTCACTGATTCAGAACTTCATCCGCCGGGTCCCCTTGTACGCCTCCGTCCTCCGCCGGGTGCGTGAGCGGGCTTCCTCGCGGGTTTCCTGGCAAACCACCTCGTAGAGCACGGCCGTGATGTTGCCGCTGCGGCGCAGGATGCGGCCCAGGCGCTGCTGGGCCTGGCGCGGCGAGCTGAAGCCGCCGATCACGACGGCCACCTTGGCCGCCGGCACGTCGATGCCTTCGTCCAGCACCTGGTTGGCTACCAGCGCCTTGAGGCGGCCTTCGTGGAACGCGTCGAGCACCGCGCGCCGCTCGTTCTTGCCGGTCTTGTCGATGATCATGGGGATCAAAAACCGGCGTGAGACGTCCAGGGCCATGCGATTCGACCCGGTGAAGACCAGCACCCTTTCGGCCGCGTGCAGCTTGAAGAGATCCTCGAGCACGCGCAGCTTCTCGGCGGCCCGGGTTTCGATGGCGGCCTTGCCGTGGAACGCCCGCACCGCCTGCCGCGCCTGCGGATCGCGCCCGCAGTCCCGGCAGGCGTCCTCCCATTTGTAACCCGGGGCGGTCTTCCGGCGTTCGGCCAGAAATGCGCGGATGCGTTGGCTCAACTCGTCATAACGGCGCTGTTCTTCTTCCTGGAGGGATACAGGAATGCGCACGGTCTCGTATTGGGCCAGCGTTTCGCCGCGGGCTTCCGGAATTTCCTGCCGGTAGGCGACGGGACCGATCAACTCGTCGAGCAACGTGTGGGCGCCGTCGTAGCGCTCGGGCGTGGCGGTGAGTCCCAGGCGCCACAAAGCCGTGCAGAACTGCGCCCCCTGCTGCAAACCCGGCGCCGGCAGATGATGCTCCTCATCGAAGATCACCAGCCCGAAGCGGTCGCCGATCCGCTCCATGTGGATGTACGCGCTGTCGTAGGTGGTGACCGTCACCGCGCGCACGTCGCGCCGGCCGTCGCCGAGAATGCCGGCGTCCAGCCCCAGTCCCGACGCGATCCGCCGGTGCCACTGATACATCAGATCGCGGATGGGCGCGACCACCAGCGTGCTGACCGCACAGCGCTGCATGGCCGCGAGTGCGACTACCGTTTTGCCGGTGCCGGTGGGCATGATGATCTGCCCCCGCCGGCCGGCCTTGTCCCAGGCGGCCAGCGCGTCCCGCTGATCCGGCCGCAGTTCCGGCAGTACGACCGACGGCCAGCGAACGACGGCCGGCGCCGGCAGCGCGTCGCGTATACGGCCGCGGAGTGCCCGCTCCACGCGCGGGTAGTGCATCGCGTGACACCGCCACGTGCCCGTTCGATCGTCGAACGTGAACGGCTCGCCGGGCTCCCCACGGAACGCCGACAGCACCAGCGTGCCGCGCTCGAAGCGCAGCACGGGACGGGTGGGGAGCTTGACCGACGGATGCCCAAAGCGCGGGGTCATGGCCCCGACATTATACGCTATGGCTTCTCCAGCTCATCCAGGAACCTGCCCACCTCGTAACAGGCCGCAATGAGCCGCTCCAGGCGGCCCAGCAGGACTTCATCGCCCGCCGTCTCCAGGATGAAGGAAAGCTCGAGAATGGCGGCGGGAATGTGGCGGTGAAGGGCGCGGAGGGCATGAGCCTCCGCAAACAGCGGCCGAAATCGTTCCATGAAAACTCCCCGAAAGATCTGCCCTGCTGACGTGGTTATTGTTGCCCCGCACAGGTGACCGGAGGAGGGAGGTGTATTCCTTATTCGGGATCGCCGCGGAAGGATGAGCTCGGGCATCAATGTTGTTTGGGGATGGTGAAAAAGAAAGTCGCCCCCTGGCCGGGAACCGATTCCACCCAGATCCGGCCGCCGTGTTTCTCAACGATCTTCTTGCAGGTGGTCAGGCCCATGCCCAGACCGGGGTAACGATCTTCGTCCCGGTGCAGACGATGGAACGCGGCGAAGATGCGCTCAAAGTGCATGCGCGCGATGCCTAACCCGTTGTCCCGGACCGCCAGCACATACGCTTCGGGCTCGTCACGGGCGAAGACGTGGACGCGCGGCGGCTCATCGCGACAGTACTTGATGGCGTTTTCGATCAGATTTTGAAACACCCGGGCCAGCAGCGAGGGATCGGCGTGGACAACGGGCAGCTCGGCGTACGACACCTCCGCACCGGCAGCGGTACACACCGCCGAAAGCGTGTCCAGCACATCATCGAGCACGGTGCCTGTGTCGCAAGGAACCGGCCGGATCACCCCGCGGCCGACGCGAGAGTATTCCAGCAGGCTGCCGATCATCGCCGAAAGGCGATTGACGCTCTCCGATATGTAATCGAGTGTCTCCGCCGCCTCTCCGCTGAGCGCATCCCCCATTTCCTCGGCCAGCAGCGTCGCACAGCCCTGCAACGAGACCATGGGAGAGCGCAGATCGTGGGCCACCAGGGAGGCGAACTCCTCCAGTTCGGCGTTGGAGCGGCTCAACTCGTTGTTCAACCGGGTGAGGCGTTCTTCGGCTTGCTTCCGGGCGGTGACATCCATGCAGACGCCGATGGTGTGCGCGATGGCGCCCCCCGGCCCCATCAACGGCCGGCCCAGTGCCGCCAGCCAGCGTACCTGCCCATCAAAGCAGGTCACGCGCAGCTCGACCGCGTATGGCCGTCCTTCGCGCAGGGCGGCCTCCACACGCCGGGTCACGTCCCGCAAATCGTCTGGGTGTATACGGGGAACGAGTTCTTCGGCGGTCAGGCTGAGCACGCCAGGCGGTAACCCCAATCGAGCCGCCGCAGTGTCGTCCAGCGTGACCAGGCGGGATGCCTCGTCGACATCGAAGACGCCCATGCCGCCGCCCTCCAGAGCCAGCCGGAGGCGATGGAGGGCATGTTGCAGATCCTGTTCAGCCTGCTTCTTGGCATCAATGTCCTGGAGTACACCGTACATGCGTTCCGCGCGTCCGTCAGGACCGAGCAGACACCGGCCGCGGCCCTCCACCCAGTGCACCGAGCCATCCGGCCAGACGACGCGAAACTCGCATTCGTAATCCTTGCGGCACTGGATAGCTTCCAGGAGCGTCTGTTCCTGCCGCTGTAGGTCCTCCGGGTGGACACACTGCCGCCATACTGCGTAACCCGATTCGACCGCGCCAGGCTCATAGCCCAGCAGGACGTAGTGGCCGTCCGACCAGGTCACACGCCCGCTGTTCACCTCCCACTCCCAGGTTCCCATCCTGCCGGCATCCAAGGCCAGGCGCAGACGCCACTCGCTATCCCGCAGTTGGTCCTCTGCCTGTTTGCGGTCGGTGATGTCGGCAAGAATAAGCGTGATGCCGCCTGCGGCCGGATAGGCGCGCGCCTCAAACCAGCGGCCGGCAGCCGGGCCGGGAAACTCCACACAACCCGTCTGGCCCAACCGGACGGCGCGGATCAGTTCCTCCTGAACGCGGGTAGCGGCGACGTGGGGAAACAGCCGCCAGAGCGACTGGCCCCGCATCTGCTGGAGTTCCCGGCCAGCCAGTTGGGCAGCCGCGGCGTTGGCGAGGAGACAATGCCAATCGGAATCCAGGCTGAAAAACGCATCACTGATGCGGCCCATGGCCGATTGCGGGCGAATCTCCCCTCGGAGATTCGTCAGTTGGGAGCCGTCGGGCTCAACAGGATACTGGTGTGCGCAGACGCTGAGCTGGGCCACCAGCGCGTCCATATTACCCAACAGCGCCCGGGCCTGGTTGGCCGCATGCCGGAGCATTTCGGCCATGCCTTGTGCTTCCTCGCCGGACGGCTGATTGGCTGACATGCTGCGCCTGCTAGTCAGTTATCGTCGGCCGACGGTTGACTACCCTGCCGGCACTGAAGACAGGACTGCTTCCAGGTGCGAGTTTAGCGGACCTCCGAGCGAAAAGCCAGTGCAGGACGGCGGGGCAAGAACGGACAGGATGAGCGGGTCGGCGGAGTCACGCGTTCTCAGCACGGCCTTTCGAGCTTGCTTATTACCTGCATCTTCTGCCTCGGCATTCGGTAGAAGTGGCGTTTTCAGCCTCCAGCAGGGAGTAGCAGCCTAATCGGCCCGCGGCGCCTGGTTCCAACCGCACCAGAATTCAATGGTGGAGCGGACCATTTCATGCAGGCACTGGTAGTCCATCGGCTTGACCAGGTATGCGTTGACGCACCGGGCATAGGCCCGCTCCACATCCTGTTCGCGGGAGCTGGTGGTCAGAATGATGACGGGAATCTTGCGGAGCTGCTCGTCGTGCTTGAGCTGATCCAGCACGTCGAGGCCATCAACTTTGGGGAGCTTGAGATCCAGCAGAATCAGGTCGGGCAGCGGCTGATCCGGTCGGTGCTCGCGGTCATGCAGGTATTCCAGCGCCGCCTCGCCGTCCTTCAACCAGGTAATGTCCACGCGGCAGTCGGCCCGGTCGAGCTGGTACGTGAGCAGCTTGGCGTGGGCGGGATTGTCCTCCACCAGCAGAATGCGTCGCGGTTCTGGCATCATTCAGGTCGCTCCCACGCAGCACAGGAGGTTGCTCCCTGCCGGGGGCCCTGCCCCACCTCACCAATTCGGCCGCCCGCCCGCAGATTACGGGACCGCGGGCAGGCGGCCGTTATGTAGAAGGCAGAGCCGCGCGCTGCTCCGCCGGAATCTGGAGACGGACCTCAGCCGCCGCACGCACGGTTCGAGGTTTCTGGCCCGTCGCGATATTCTACCCACGGGGGCAGCCCAGCCGTAGGAACGACTGGGCAGTAAAAAAAGATTCGCCTGGGAATGCTGAAGTGCTCAGGTCGAATGGGCCTCTCTCCGGAAAGTGAGCGGACGCTCATGACCGCCGAGGCGGGCACAGCAGGAATTACGACCTAATAGAACTTACTAAACCCCACACCCGCCTCGCACCTGTGCGCCTTCGCCCCGCGCCTTTTCCACCCTCGCCCTTCGCCCTTCACACATTTTCACCTGCTCACCTTCTCACCTTCCCCGCTCCCAGCTCAGGCAGGCAGCGAGAAGCAGAAGGTCGCGCCTTGACCCGATGCGGAGTCCACCCAGATCCGTCCGCCATGGCGTTCCACGATCTTCTTGCACGTAGCCAGTCCCATTCCCAGGCCGGGAAAGCGGCTCTCGTCATCGTGCAGCCGCCGGAAAGGGGCAAAGATGCGGTCCGCATCGGCCGGGTCCATGCCGATGCCGTTGTCCCGCACGCAGAAAATGAGAGCGGAACCATCCTTCTGTGCGCTGATGTGCACGCGCGGCGGCGTCTCCCGGCGGTATTTCACCGCGTTCTCGATCAGGTTCTGAAACAACTGCGCCAACAGGGCCTGGTCCGCCTGCACCTGCGGCAGTGGATCGTGGGTCACCTCGGCGCCGGCGGCCTCGAGCGACGGGCTCAGCACACGCACAATCTCCTGCACGACGACTCCGGGATCGCAGGGGGCGAGCTTCACTTCGCCGCGTCCCACGCGCGAGTAATCCAGCAGGCTGGCGATCAGCCGGGCCATCTGCTGAACGCCATCATGCAGGTAACTCAGGGTCTCCACGGCGTCCGGCGCGAGGTTGTCGCCCAGTTCAGCGGCCAGCAGTTGGGCGCAGCCGCCGATGGCCGACAAGGGCGAGCGGAGATCGTGCGACACCACGGACGCGAATTCTTCCAGCTCGGCATTTGAACGGGCCAATTCCTCGTTTGTCCGCCGCAGCCGCTCCTCGCTTTCGCGAAGCGCCGCCTCCGCCCGCTGGCGATCGGTAATATCCTGGCCGTACAGGTTGGCGTAGCTCTCACTGGCAATCGGCGCCACGGTGAACAACAGCGTGCGCCCACGGCGGCAGCGCACCTCCACGTTGGCGACCCGGCTGCTGCCCAATGCCTCGCGGACCGGGTCGCGAATCAATTCGGGAACTGCCTCTCCCTCGCGCCAGCCCAACTCGTCGAGCAGCGCCCGGGCGGGGTCATTGATCAGCAGCACCGAACCGTCCCAGCCGATACGCAACACCGGATTGGGATTCTGCTGCGGCAGGTCCGCCATCTGGCGCAGCGCTTGTTCGGCAAGGTGCCGCGCGGTGATGTCCAGAATGCTGGCCACCGTGAACAGCGGCCGGTTCTCGGCATCACGAACCAGCGTGCCGTACACTTCCACCCAGGCAATGCTGCCATCCTTGCGCAGGTAGCGCTTCTCGGTATGCCAATTGCTCAGCGGACCGCGCAGCAGGGACGCATAGGCATTCCGTTCGCGCTCACGATCGTCCGGATGAGTGACATCGAGGAAGGTCATGCGGCACAATTCGTCCGCATCGTATCCGGTGATTTCGCAGAAGCGACGGTTGACGCGCAGAAAGCGCCCGGTTCCGGGCTCAGCCTGGGCCTTTCCCGTCCCGGCAAGTTCGAAGATGGCGCGGAACTCCGCCTCGCGGGCGGCCAGCGCGTCCTCGGCGGCGCGGCGCACGCTGACGTCGCGAACGAAGACGAAGAATCCCTCCACCTGCCCGTGCGGGTTGCGGCGCGGCACGTATCGTGCATCAATGCAACGGCGGCCGGCGCCCTGGTAGTCGACCCATTTCTCGTATGTCACCGTGGCGCCTGAAAGGGCCGCCTGGAAGTGTGGCAACAGCAACTCGAAAGCTTTCTCCCCCAGCACCTCCCTCATGTGCCGGTTGACGATCTGACTTCTCGGCAGCCCGAACCATTCCTCGTAGCTGCGGTTCACGAACCGATAGACCAGACCGGCGTCCACGAACGACATCAGCGAGGGCATGGCATCGGCGATCAGACGCAGGTCCTCCTCGCGCCTGCGGGCGTTTTCTTCGGCGCGGTGCCGCGCCGTCACATCCACCGCCACCAGCCGAAGTCCGATGGGTCGGCCCTGCTCGTCTCGAAAGGCCTCGCCCGTGATGTCGTAACTCCATTCCCGGCCCCGGCTCCGGCCAGCCACCTCCCTGCGAAGGGGCACCAAAGACCCGAGTACATCCCTCTGAAAAGCCATCAGCTCGGCGGCGTCTTGAGGCGGGATCAGTTCGTCGGCGCGGTGACCGATGAGTTCGTCGAGTTTGAACTCCTCGGCCGGATTACAAATCCAGGTGAAGCGCAGGTCGGCGTCCAGGAAGCAGATGCTGACCGGGGAGCCACGGACGGCCCCCTCCAGATCTCGCGCGATACGGGCATACGGCCCCCCGGACGGGCCCATTTCCGGGTCCCCCACAGCCCCGCGGCCCTCAGCGGGATCACTCCTCGACTCACGGCCGGCCAAATCCAATCACCGCACTCCTGTCCGATATCCAACCAAGGGGTAGGCCCACAGTAATATACACGAGTCACTCCCGAGACACCACGTTTGCATACGTGCCGGCGCCAGCCGGGGCACCGCTCCCAGTGCAATTCATGTCCCCACCCGAGCTTCTCATCCCCGAAATTCCGAAAACCGAGGCCGATCAGCGCCGGTCGCGCCGAAGACTTCAAGGTGGCTCAAAAGCATAGCCCGGACTGATCCATGCGGTGGCCGGACGCTGCCGCCGGGCGAGCCGAATTCAAGAGAGGACCAGCGAAAGAAAAAGAACAAGGCAACTTCAAGCTTCAGGTGCGGCCCCGAGACCGGTGGGGAGCTGGTCACGGGGTCTGTGCCGTTGGACGGCCCATGAGCGGCCGGGCCCTGGCGCCGGATGCGAACTCGAAATTGCACCCCCCGAGGCAGCGAGTTACAATGCGTTTGAGGGACTCGGGCAGAAAAGAACTTCGCGGTTTGCGTTGCACGTCCAGCCGCTTTGCCGGGCAAGGATGGGGAGCCATGGTCACGGCCACCAGTA
>BTUC01000299.1:0-8932 GCA_045863575.1 Phycisphaerae bacterium | reverse complement strand
CCACGAACTGATCGCATCCGCTCCACGCACTGCCGTGTCGGCAGTGCTTGGGAACCATGGACGCTCCCTCCTGCTCCGGCACTGCTCACCGTCACAGAGCAGTGGCACACCGTCACTTGAGCTGTCGTTCGAGCCATGCGTACATCTCCGCTTTTGTGTCGCTGCTGATGGCGTGCTTGCCGGGTCGGAGGACGTTGATGAAGTGGTTCTTCGGAACGTCGTAAAGATCCCAGAGCGGTCTTTCCGCTTCTCCGGCCTGGTAAGCGCTTTCGGATTCCGTGAAGATCTCGTCGTCCACCGTGTTGTGCAGGAAGAGCCCGCGCGGGGCGACCAGGCGGGCCACGTCCGACCAGTCCCAGTGCGGCAGACGGCCAAGCTGAAAGACAGGACGCAGCTTGGGCATGTAGCTGAACCAGGAGTCGCGCGCCCAGCGCAGCCGGTTCGTCTCGGCCGCGAAGGTGGCGTATCCGCAGCTCGCGACTACCGCCTTCACCCGCTCGTCGAATGCCGCCAGCATGAGCGCCTGCTCGGCCCCCAGCGAATGGCCGATCGCGCCCACGTGCTGCGGATCGACCCCTCCGAACGCCACCAGAACGTCCAGTGCCCGCTGCCCATCGTGCAGCATCTTACCCATGGCCGACAGGTCCGGATGGCGCAGGTAATGGCCTCGCGTGTCGAACGGCTTGTAGGAACCGATCCTTTCGCCGGCCGCAATCGAATCGGGCGCCAGCGTGACCAGGCCACGGTTGGCCAAGTCGGCCGCGAAGGCCAGAGATGCATCACCGCTCAGCCCCGCCGGCTCGCGCTTCCCGTCGGCCACCGTCTGATGTAGCACGAGTACACCGGCCTGCGAACCCCCGGCGGCTCCCTTCGGCAGGAACAAATACGCTTTGACGCGCTCTGAATCGCCGACCGGGTACTCGATCAGCTTCCGCTCGTAACGCTCGAGCTGCTTGGACTCGAGCACCTGGAGAAGATACGGTTCGTTCCGCTCCGGCGGCGGCCCCAGCGTGCGGCGAATCACCCGGCGAAGCGTTGTACGCCGTTCTTCCCACTGCGCTCTTGTCTTCGGCATGTTCCGCAGATCGCCCGTCGGGAAGAAACGCTCCTCCAGCCAGGCGTAAGCCGCTTCGCGCGCGTCGGCCGGGAAGCGGTGAGCGCCGTCGAACCATTTCCAGGTCAGATCGTCGGCCGCGCCGTAGAGGCCATACACGCCGCGGAGGTCTTGGAACAGGCTGTCCAAGTTGTCGGTGGCCGGGAAGATGTCATCTCTGGTTGCGTACCAGACGTACAACGGCCGGGGCGCGATCAACGCGCAGACGTGTTGCCAGTCGAACGGAATCGCGCTCACATCCGGCAGGTACGTGCCCAACTGCGGGATCAAGGCGGTCTTGTGCGACCAGCGGTTCGGGTGCGGGTCGGTGCGGAAGGTGGTGAAGCCGCAGCTCGCGATAGCCAGGCAAATGCGCGGCTCGAACGCGGCCGCGAACAGCGTGCCGTACGCTCCGTGCGAGTGGCCGATGCTGCCGATTTGCAGCGGGTCCACGAAGTCGAGCGTCTCGAGGTAATCGATGACCCGGCCGACGTCGTGGATCATCTTGCCCATGAACGACCAGCTCGGGTGTTTGCGGTAGAAGCTGATGCTGTCGTGGTAGGGGTCCGTCCCGGGCGGGATTCGCTCCCCGAAACCGATGACGTCGGGAGCGATGCATACGAAGCCTCGCCGGACGAGCTCGAGGGCGAAGTCTAATTCCGGATCACCCTTGATGCCGCAGGGCTCCTCTTTGCCCTGCGGCACCGTCTGGTGCAGGCAGAGCATGGTCGGATGCCGCCCCAGTGGCAGATCCCTGGGCAACAACAGGTAAGCGGGAATCCAGTCGTCGGGCTCCGTCTGGATGCGGATGTGGCGGCGAGTGTGGTCGGGAAGGGCTTCCTCGCCGAGTACCTGGACGGCGGGGCGTGCACGGGGAGAGGGAATCGCGGCGTTCTCCCTGGTCGTGGGGACCGCGCGGGCTGAAGCCCGCGGCTCTTTGGCCAGCTCTCTTTTCGGGTCTTGGGCTACGTCAGGGGTCGCTTCCTGAGAACGTCGGTTCAGATCGCCGGAGGGTTCGCCGAGGATGCGCTGGATGGTGGTCGCGTACTCGGAGCGGCGACTCTCCCAGGCCTTGATCTCGTCGATCGGGGCTGTGCCTTCGACCGCCAGCAGCGGCACAAGCTCCTTCTTGCCTGCCTGCGGGTTGTTGATTTGCGGCTGCTTCCAGGTGGTGACTTCGCGCCACTGCTCGAAGTCATGCCCGCGCCAGGCCAGGGCGGTCGGCGACAGTAGCAGGACCGCCAGCAGTCCGCGAAGGCCCGCCGATGTGCACCAGTGAGCGTTCTCGGTTCTCACGTCTTAAGCTCTCGCCTGTTGTGTAGCGGCCGGCCTCTGTGCCGGTCGTTGACCCTGAAACACAACGACCGGCACTCCAGGCCGGCCGCTACGAGTTTCGCGGCTCCGACGCTGCGTTTATTCCCAGCAGTCGCTCGGCGTTGCCAGACGCGATGGCCGTGCGCTGCTCGGGCGTGATCTCGGCGTGCTGAAGCTTGGCCACGTTGCACGCCGGGTAGTTGAGCACCGCGCCGGTGCCGAAAAGAATGCGCTCGACGCCGACTTCCGCGACCAGCTTGCCGATGGCGTTGAAGCCCTGCATGCACGAGAACTCGTAGCTGACGTTCGGGCAGCGCTTCATGAGCCGCACCAGCGCCTGGTATTCCACCAGGTAGTTCGGTCCGCTGAGGATGAAGGTTGTCTCCGGGTGAGCGCCGGTGATCGCGCCAATACTGTCGACAGGCACGGGCACGAACCGCCAGTTCATCATCAGCCGCGTGGGGATCATCACCGGCACGCCGCGCTGCGCGGCGGCCGTGCAGATCGCGTCCACGAAGTCGCTGTCCAGGCGATAGCTGTGGAACGACGGGAACAGCCGCACGCCGCGGGCGCCGGCATCCACCGCCCGGTGCAGGGCGTCGCCGTCTCCGCCCAGGAATGGGCTTACGGTCGCGAAGGGCACCAGCCGATCGGGGTAACGCCGGGCTGCGAAAAGCGTCTCCTCATTGCCCTGCCGCCAATCGAGGAACACGCCGCGCAGGCTCAGCACGGCCGCTCTCTCGACGCCGTGCCCGTCCATCAGCGCGATCAGGTCGTCGCTGGAGCTGTCGCACAGATCCCAGTACTGCCAGTGGCCGAAGCAGGCGTTGATGTCGAACAGACCGAACCCGTTGTCGCTCATCTGAAACTCACCTGAAGGGACCGCGTTTATCCATAAGCGCCAGTGCCTTTTCCAGTGGCACAATTTCGCGCCGGAGACCGCGCGTTCGTGCCGCCGGTGCCCTCACCGGCGGAATGGCTGATGCAAACCGCCGGTGGGGGCACTGGCGGCACTCCAGGCCGGCCGCTACGGAACTGGCGAACTGGAAGGGACAATGGCGTCCTGACTTTTCAGTATCCGCACCAGGTTACCGCCCAGTATCAGGGCCTTAGCCGCTTCATCGAGGTCCGCCCCGGTGACCTTGGCCAACTGCACAAATGGGTCCAGTAGCGGCATGTCCGTGCCGAACAGGATTCTTTCGGGCCCCAGTTCGTCTACGGCGTGTTCGAGCATGCCGTTGTCGATCTGCGAGCTGGCCGTGTCCAGCAGCAGATTCTTGTGTTTCTTCGCGGCGGCCACGGCCTTATGCCAGTCGCCGTGGGCATAGGGGTGCCCGCCCATGTGGGCCATGAGCAGCCGGGCCTGCGGCACGCGCTCCATGAGCCAGTCGCACTCGGCCGGCGTGGTGTGAGCCAGGATGGGCATGCCGTAGGAAGCCGCGATTTCCAGCAGCGGGATGGTGCCCGGCTCGGCGATCGAGGCTTCCGGGTGCGAATAGATCTTCAGACCCCGAAAGCCGTACTTCTCCCGGCAGCGGCGCACCTCCTCGACGGCCTTGGCGCCCAGCCGCGGCGTGGGCACGGAGACGTAGCCGATGAGCCGATCCGGATGCCGGGCCACCCGCCGCGCCAGGGCATCGTTGCCCGCGCACATGTCATAGAACAGGGCGTCCAGCTCGGTAATGAAGATCTTGTCGAACCCGGCCTTATCCGCCAGCCGCAACAGAAAGTCCTCATCCGCATCCATGTGAAAGAACGCGCCGGTGCCGACATGTACATGGCCGTCAATGATCATGAGATGGTCACCCGAGTCTCACGAGACCTCTCCCGACAGGAAGGGGGCATTCGCGCGCCACCGCATGTCAGGTCTGCCGGGTGGGCTTTCGGGCTTCCTGAGTGCCCCTTGCGTCCACGAAATCCGATGTGCCGGCCGGCCTGAGTGCACACTACCGCCTGCCGCCATGCACCTGGTAGACTGAAAACGGCACTCGCCCTTCTGCCCTTGCGACGCGTCAGGATACCAAGGCGCCGTCCGAAGTTGAAGCGGCGAGCCGGATTCCCGAGAGCCGGTTGCGATGCTGAATTGTTATTACTGCTGGCGGGTTTTTTGACCGTCGGCCAGACTGCTTACCCGCGATCAGCCTGCTCCTGTGCATGGCGAGGGCACTGGTCAGGTTTTTTTTGATTTTTTAGACCACGTACCCCTGGGCATGGGTATGTGTTGCGTTGTATTCTGTGGGGGGCATGAAGCCCGCAGGAGACGAGCAGGGATGCACATTCTGACGACGCAGTGTTCGGATGGTGCTCGTGATCCTGGTGGGGATGATGGCCATCGCGGGAACGGGTTGTGACGAACTGGCCTTCAGCTCGGCGGACTTCAGCAGCTTCGACTCTGCCATGTTCGCCGACGGCTCGGGCGCGTACTACGACAGCTCATATTCCGACGAAGGGGATTACGGCGATGCGATCAGCACCTACCTTGGTAATTTCATCGAATACTGACCCGGTCAATACAACCGCCAGCTCCCGATTTTGCTCAGACCACCCGCCCGGCCGGACATGCGTGCATGACCGGCCGGCGGGTGCTTCACATCCAGATCACCGATGAACCGGCCGGGTTTCCCCTCCGGTTTGTGCCCGGCACGCCGGCCCGGGCGCTTCAGGCCCGCCGGACAATGCAATCGATTGGCCCCTCGCTCGTTTAGTCTTTATGCTGGCGGTGCCGATGGACACTGATCAACTGGCGGAAGTGATCGCCCGGGCCCGGGAAAAGGAACCGGCCGCGTTCGACGCCCTCGTCGAAATCTACGCGACGCGCCTGTACGGCTACTTTTATCGGCTGACCGGGTCGCGCCATGACGCCGAGGATCTGCTCCAGGAGCTATTCGTGCGGCTGGTGCGGATGATCGGGCGCTACGAACACGACGGCCGCTTCGACGGCTGGCTGTTCCGCATCGCCACCAATCTGGTGCGAGACCGCGTCCGGCGGGCGAGACAGGTCAAGGTGATTCGTTGGGAGCCGGCGCCGGGCGCCGAACTGGAAGAGGCCGATCCCCTCGCCAGTCGGCCTGACCCGCTGGCCTGCGATCCCCGCGACGGGCTGGAACGCTCCGAGCAGGTGGACAGCATGCAGCGGGCCTTGGCCCGGCTTCCAGAGGCGGAACGCGAAGTGCTTCTGCTGCGGCACTTCTCGCAATTAAGCTTCCGCGAGATTGCGGAGTTGATGGGCACGCCGCTGGGCACTGCGCTGGCGAGGGCCCACCGCGGATTGGCCCGCCTGCGCGAGATGATGGAGAGCGAGATGCGAGAGTTCTGACCATGAATGAGCAACCGGAAAAAATGGAACGGCAGATTGACCGGGAGCTGGTTCAATGGGCCGGCAGGCTCGATGCTGAGCCCGCTTCGGCGGCCACGGCTCGCGTCCGCTCGGCCGTGCGTCAGGAGCTCAATGAGCAATGGCTGGCCGGTCAGACCTCACCTGGGCCTTCGCCTGCTGTGCTGCGGGGAGTCCGTGCTGCCGTGGCTGCCGAATTGCAGAGGTCCGACGGGGATCGCGTAGTAGCACCCGCTGCCCGGTCTGCGCGGGCCCGATCGCCTCGCCGCAAGTGGGATTCGCCGGCCTGCGGATTTTCCGCGGCTGCGGCCGGTCTCATGCTGTGTCTGGGTGTGGTGCGACTGGCTGGTGAGTGGGTTTCAGCTCCTCAGGAGTCGGCGACCCTCCTGGTTCGCTTCGTGGAAACGGCCGCGGATCGGCCGTTGACCGAAGTGTCCACCGAGGCGATCGGCCGGGAGATCCTCGGGCTCGAGCGACGACTGACCGATGGCCCCGCCGAGGAGCTGGAAGCAACGACCGACACACTGGAGGAGCTGGTCCGCGAAATGGATGAACTGCTGCGGGAGAGCCCGGCCGGCGGAACGTCAAGCATTCGGGCTGCACAACCGGGAGCCCTGGGATGAGAGCACTCGTCGGGATTCTTGCTTTAGCCACGCTGGTCCTGGGACAACCGGGGGAACCGGACGAGCCGACCGGCACTGTCCGGCAGGCGGGCGTGCGCGCACGGGATGTGTCGCGGGCCCAGCGCCCTGCCACGCGTCCCGCGCCGGCGGCCCAGCGCGACCGGCTGCCCGTCGGCCCCCGCAGACAGCGGCTGTTCGGCTCGCGTCTTGAAACCGAAGATGACCGGACCAGGCGGCCCGCGGCGCAACCGGACGAACCGCTGACGCCCGAGCAGGTCGATCGGATTATGAGCTTCACCCGAGAGAATTTTCCCGGCATCCACGAGCGGCTCAGCCGGCTGCGCGAAGTCGCCCCGGCCGATTTCCAGCAGATGATCCGCAGAGCGCGCCAGCCGCTGGCCGCCATGCTCGACGCGCAGACGCGGGATCCACAGCTCGCCCGGCAGATGATCGCTGAGCAGCGGCTGCGCATGGAGATCGATGAACTGGCCCGGCGCTATCAGCGGGCCTCGCGGGCCGAACAGGGTGTTCTGCGCGAGCAGATCGCCGATCGCCTGCGTGAGCGCTTCGATGTGGAACAAAACCGCTTGCGCGGGCAGATCAACCAGCTTCGCCGGCGCCTCGATGAGCAGGAGCGCCGGCTGGAGCACCGTGAGGAGCAGAAGGAAGAGTTGCTGGATCAGGAGCTTTCGGGAATTCTCCAGGGACGCGCCAAGACGCGTCCCCGCACGATGCGGCCTTGGGGCGGCTGAGATGCCCTGAATCGGGACGGTTCATGAGAGTGGAATACCGTTGTTCGGATTGCCGCCAGCCCGTGGAAGCGGCCGCTTCCGCGGGGATGGCCCGAGGCATTTGCCGCGGAAGAGGTGCGATGCGCGACCTGGATTGCAGCGCCGCGGCGCCCGGGGGAATCCTCGAACGCTGCGCCTGCTGCCGCGGTGAAGAGCTGTACGTGCGAAAGGATTTCCCCCAGCGCGTCGGACTGGTCATTGTGGTCGCCGCCGGATTGCTGTCGTTCGTTCTACTGGGGCGCGGGTACGTGGAGTGGGCGGTCGGCGTGCTGGTGGCGGTACTGCTGATCGATCTGCTGATCTACCGGTTTATTCCAGCGGTCACGGTGTGCTATCGTTGCGGGGCCGCGCATCGGGGCGTCAAACCCGGGCCCGCCCACGGCGGATTCGATCTGGCCACCGCCGAGAAGTACCAGTCGCCGCCGTAAGAGACTGTCCCTTCAGGCCCCATGGGTCACGGGGTCCCAGCCTCGTGTACACCGGCCGGAAACCGGTGCCACACCCGGTCAGTGCATCTGATCGTCGAGCCTCTGTCGCCCGCGGAAGCCGCTGTCCAGCTCGTGCCAGTGACTGACGCTCTCCTCGCCCAGCCGCCAGCAGAGGAAGACTTCGCGACCCTGGCGCATCGCGGGGAAGTCCACCAGCCCGGCTTCATAATCCTTGAGCTCGCAGCCAAGCTCCTCGAGCTCGTCGCGCAGCTCCGAAAGCCGGTCGGTCACCTGCACGTACTGCTGGCGCGTCTCCTCTGCCTTAAGGAGGTTTCCGCGGGCTTCTAGTTCCTGGTATTCCTCGTGCAGCGTGCACAGCCGCCGGTAATCGCTGACGATGTCGGTCACGATCCGGCGGACCAGGACCAGCGCGCGGTTGGCTTCGGGCACGGAAAAACACTTTTGCCCGACCAGTGAAGAGGGCTCAGGCAGGGATACAGCTTCATAGGCGTCCATGAGCGGACTCCGATCCAGGGTGAAGCGCCCGGTTCCATCAGATACGGCCCAAGTGGAGCCGAGCGGTGGGCATCGTCAGCCGACGCCTCCTATGGACCGAACGTAACAAAGCGAGCAGGGCAAGTCAACGCGGCGCAAAAGCCCGATAGTCTCAGCCCGGCGGCGTGGCAATCCCCAGCATGCCCGCGGCGAAGAGGCACTGGCATGTCAGGAACATGCCACCGATGAGGCAGGCCGCGATGGCCATGCCTCGAGCGCGCTCCGGCAGAAGCAGTCCGCGGATGCCTAGCGCGACAGCAGCCAGGCTGCACACGGCCGCGATCAACAGGGCCGCCGTGCTGAATGGATGCCGTGGCGCCTGACCGGCCATGAGAATTTCCTGGACGGCCTGTCGGACCACATCCGGATTCTGGTTCAAGGCTTCCACGCCCACTTTCCGCTGTACCATTTCACCCAGCAGGAGAAGCCAGAAGAAGACTGCGGCGATCGACAGGACTGCTCCGATAATGGCCAGTGCCAACGCACCCCCGGCCGAGCCCGCCTTGCGGGCCACCCCGGCGGACTCGGGAACGCCTGCGGGTGGCGGTGGGGCGTCGAACGCCTGGCGCGCGGGGCTGGCCGTGGGTATGTTGCCCGACGGCCAGCTACTGGATTCAGGTGCGTTGACCACACGCTGACAGTAGGGGCAGGCGACCGATTGGCCAGCCCATGCCTGATCGATCTCCAGCGGCTGCTTGCACGATGGACACAGAAATCGAATGGCCATAGCAGGCCGATCATATTCGCGCCGTCCCCGATGGACAAGCAATTCGCCCGGTGGCTGAAGAGCCGCT
>BTUC01000298.1:0-8933 GCA_045863575.1 Phycisphaerae bacterium | reverse complement strand
CCACATCCAGGTCCGACTCGAAGGAATTCCTGAGATTTCCCAGGTAGGGAATATTGATCCACTGCTGGCCGAAGAGGGCCGGGTTGTTGGGAATTTTCCCCGTGAACGTGTACTTGCGGGCAGCCGCATCCCAGCTCACCTGAGGGTTGAGCACGTACATATCGCCCGCGAACAACCAGGGCGGGGCCGCCGTGGTCAATATCGTGCGGCCCACCTCGGCAGTGAGCCCTGCATCATCTGTGACCTTCACCTTGAGCGTGGCGTTGTTCGTCCCCAGCGTGCTCATGTCGTGCGTGTACTCATAAGGCGCGCTGGTGTCGGTGCTCTGCAACACCTCGTCGATATAGAAATCCACGCTGGCGATGTCTCCCGCGCCCTCGCCATCGCCGGCGGTCACCGTGAATGTGTTGTTCACCGCCACTCGCCCGTTCAGCCCGCCGATGAAGATGCCGATGTCGCTGCCCGCGCGGTCGTCCATACCGGCCGATACGTCGCTGACCGATGGCGCATGCAGGTGACTGACCGTAAGCGTATCGCTGCCCGTGCTGGTCTTGTAGGTTTTCTTGGCGGCCGGTTGTGGGTACGGCCCGTAGCTGGCCGTAAAGGTGTACACCTTGTCCTGACCCGTGAACACGGGCCGCGTCCAGGTGGTCGACGCCTGATCATTGACCACCGTGAGGTTCACCGGACCGCTGCCGCCGCCGCTGAAAACGCCCTCCTGGGGAGAAACGCTCAGCACGACTGTGCCTCCCGGAACGTGACTGTTGTTGAGGTCTTTGACAGTGACCGTAACGGCCGTACTCTCCGTCGGGTACGCGATGGGGTCAACCGATTCCGAGACGGTGGTCTGAGTGGACACGTCTGTCCAACCGTCGTCGGAGTAGGTTCGGAATGCCAGATCCCCTTCGCTAAGGGCCGTCCAGTTGCCGGTGGGCGGCCAGGCGGGGTCGGGATGGCCGCTGATGCAGCCGCTGCCGCCGGCGTAAGCATCGTCGGCCAAGAACCAGGCGACGTCATTCACGCCACTCGTGTAGCCGCTGGCGTAGAGCACGAGCCAGTACTTCGAGCCGGGGCTCACGGTGGTTCCCTCCGGCATGTTGATGGAGAACCAGTCGCCGACGGTCACATTGCCGATCTGGGCGGGGTCGATGCTCACGGTGGCGATATTGCTGTTGCTCGCATCGCTGCGCAGATAGAAGGTCAGATTGGACGGCGGAGTGCCATCGCGTTCCAGCCAGAGCTCGACGCGCTCCAGAGCGCTCCGGTTAGCCGCGGGTACGAAGCTCTGGGCCATGTACTTCCAGCCGCCGAGACCCTGGGCCAGAGAGCCGGCTTCGCCGGTGGTCTGGTCAACGATTTCAGTGGCTTGAGACCAGCCCGCGACTGCAAGCACGAGCAGTCGAACCAGCGTGGTTGAATACGGATGGATCCTGCTCATGACTCACCTCCCCGCCGGCGGAGCGAATGGTCCACTCAGCTGCCCCGTGGAAAAGGCTACCGAACAGTCGACATCATCCAGCAGGCGCAGCGCCGGCGCCGCAGTTCAGTTCGCATCTTTGGAGGCATATCCCCGGATCAGTCCAGGCAGTCTTCGGCCACCGGCTGGTCCGCACCGCTGATACAGCGCTGGAGCCAACCGAAGTCGGACTGATCAACGTCGGCGTCCAGATCAAAATCCCAGAACTCGCAGCCAGGCACCGGTGGTCCGAGCTCCGGACCAGTGATACACGCCTGGAAGAAGCCAAAATCGTTCAGATCCACGTCGCCGTCACGGTCGTAATCCGGCTGAATTGCAGTCAACAGCACCAGGGACAGATCCGGGAAACCGTCCGCCACCCAGGGTCCCGTCGGCGAGGCGGCTACAACCGGCCTGTCCAGTCGAGCGCTCGTGGACTCCATCCACATCCAATGGGGCTCGATCGGATCGGCAATGCTGACGAAGTACTCCCCAGCCATCGGCGGCACAAACGAGGGCATTAGCCGCGCGTTGAACTCGTAGATCGCCTCCCCGGAGGAGGCCCAGTCCACGAAAAAGCGGTTGGCCTGCACCAGGTGCATCATCAGCGGAGGACCCGTCTGCGGAAGGCTGAGCGGATGCGGAGCGCCGTCGGAGGCGTACCATTGAACGATGAACGGCAGGACATACGGCGCATTCAGCCGATGCATCCAAGGCTCACCCGCATAGGTTCCCCACCAGCGCATGCCATCCACCCTCGTCAAGCTCGGGTCGGCGCACACCAGGTCATCGGCGCGGAAAGGCGGCAATGCCAGGCTGCTCGGCCGGAAGAGCCCCCCGGCGATGTCCGGCGATTGGGACCACACTGACCTGCCGCCGAATGCTGATGGATTGCCCGTGTTCCAGGCCCACACCTGCGCGACGTCATAGGCCAGCAGCGTCATGTTGGGCATGGCGGCCTCATCCTGTAGCATGGTGACCCGGATGGTTCCCACCGCGAGATCGGCCGTGCCGCCACCGGCGAAGTACTCGGCCACGCCCGCTTGAATCTGCGCCGCTGTTTGGCTGAAGGAGAAGGCGAACTCCGCCGTATCCGTACCCGGAAGCCATTGCACTGCCAGGCCGCCGTCAGGCCCTCGAGTAACCATGAGCTGATAGGCCAGCGTTCCGGCCAGTTTGTCCGGGTCGTCGTCCGAGCCCGGCCGAACGTACTGACTCATGACCACCTGATTGACCGACCGGGCACCATCTGGAGCGGTCATCGGCGAAGGCCCGGGAAGTCCGCCATTCCAGAAGCCGCCGGCCGGCAGTACAAGCTGCTGCTCGACGTACCGGTGAACGCCGTCGGAGTCGGGAGGCCAGGCGTTCAGCTGCAGACCGCCCCACGACAAATAGGATTGGGAGCCGAACACGATCGGGTCGGCAGCATCGGTGGCATAAGCGTTGGCCCGCCCAATCCCGTCGTTGCACTTTTCACCATAAGCCTTCATCTGGCAGACGGTGTATACCGTGATGTTGACAACGTCACCATGGACGGTGGCGTCCGGCAGAATGGCGCTGCTCGCACTGGCCCAAGCGTGGTCTACCCGGGCGCTGACGCCCGCCTTCAGATCGTGGTTTTGCACGTTGGGGGGCGAACCGGCCTGCCGCGTGACGGTGAGATACATGCCTGAATCGCTGACCGGGGCGGGGGTGTCATCGCCATGCTCGCAGTGGGCCTCGGCTCTGGCTTCCACCTTGCCCCCCGCCCCCACCGTCAGGGTGACGTCGGGAATCCGGACGCTGTAATGCCTGGCGCCTGGATGGTTCACGTTGGTGAACTCGAACTCGGCCGCCGTTGGAGTCACCGCCCCGAGAAGCAGCCCCACAGCCATTATCCTGCCGAGCAAAACACCGCCTGCGCTCCAGATCGTTGCTTTACTCATCTCATCACCTCCGCCCCGGACGGGGACATGAATGGTCCTCTGCTCAGTGCGAAATCTTGATCATCACGCGGTAAGGCGTGCTGGCCGCCTTATTGGTATTCACGCTGACACGCAACTGTTCGGCCTGCGGGCTGCTGTAGGTGAAGGTGATCGACGCATCGACCGCATCGGTCATGACTTCATTGAAGCGTACCAACCCGTTGCCCCGCTGCTTGGCGATCAGAGCCATGGAATAGCCAGAGCCCCGGTTGGTATGCGGGAAGCCCGATTCCGGATCCAGAGACACGAACACCTCTAACCGGAAGAAATAGTTGTCACCTAGCCACGGTCGGTAATAGGTGGAAGGGATCGTCTCCGCGAAATCGCCGTTCGCGTCGAGGGTGCTCTGATTGGTGTAGACCGAAGTTTTACCATACCCTTCGACCGGGCCGCCGCTCCATTCGACCACACTACCGCCCCGGACGTGCAGAGCTCCCATGGGAGCCCGCGTCCCAATGCCCACGCCCCCGGGCGCCCGCACCAGGAACTGGCCTGGCGCCGTCGAGGCGAAGTCGGCATCGGTGCCATGGTCGGCCCAGACGAAAGTCCCGTGATGATCTGCCTTGGCGCGGCGCCCGACGGCCATGCTGGAGTCCCCCTGGGCCCGATTCCGGCTGCCCCCGGGAATCGCCGCGGCCGCGCCCGATGCCTCGTTCTGGTATCCACCTCCAATCGCGCTCACCGGACCGGCAGCCCGGTTTTCCTCGCCCCCGACGATCGCCGCCGACTGGGCCCCCGCAATTTCGTTCTGCTTGCCAGCGAGAACGGCCGCAAACTGGGCCTCCTGCTGGTTCATGCCGAGCTGCACCTTGTTTTTATATCCGCCGACGATGGCGGAGTACTTCGCGTGGGCCTCGTTCAGCTCACCACCGCCGATGACGGCGCAGGGCTTCTTGACCATGTTCTGGATGCCGCCGCTGATGGTGGCTCCGCTTCCACCACTGATCTCGTTCAGCTTCCCGCCGGCCACGACAGCATGTTCGGCCAACTGCAGTTGAAGATCGGCGATCTTGTTCTTATATCCTCCGCCGACCGATGCGTACTTGGCGGCCGCCTCGTTCTGGTATCCCCCGGCAACCTTGGAGGCATAACCTTTGGCCTTATTGGCATATCCGCCCGCGACAGCCGTACACCATTCCGTCGCCTCGTTCAGGTATCCGCCGGCAATGGCCGCGTAGGCTCCCGTGCTGGTGGATTCGGTCGCCGAGTTTTTGAGGGACGCTGTAGTCCAGACCCCGGCCAGGTTGCCCAAGCCGCCGCCCACCGTGCCGTAGTCGCCGGCAACGCGATTCTCCATCGACCGCTGCTCGCAGGTGCCCTGATCAGGAGCGCAGTCGTCCGCACTGTCGCACAAGACCGCCGGGTCCAGGGTGCAGCGCCCCACGCCCGGATCCGCAGTGCACGTGCCGAACTCGGGCTCGCAATCGCCGTCACCCGCGCACAGGAGATTGAAATCCCCACTGCACCGGCCGTCCTGCATATCGTCGGGTGCACCACCTCCCGAGATTGTTGCTCCCACCGCGCCCCCCGTGCTGTTGCCGACGTAACCGCCGATGATGCTGGGCGTGCCTCCCGTCTGCTCGATGGACAGTCCGGGCAGACCCAAGGCCAGCGGCGCCGGCATGACCTCTTGACGCGGGCTCAGCACCGTGAGCGGTGCCGCTCCGGTCTCCACCGCGATTTGCAGCCATCGGCGTCCATACCGGAAAGCCTCCGCCCCGAAATCGAGTTGGACACTGAATAATCCTCGGCTGATCAAGACGCCGGGCATTGAAATGGGCCCGACCACGAGTACACCGCCTTCCGGCAAGTCCCACAATCCGAACTCGAAGTTGGCGAGTCCGTCAACCGAGGCTCCCCCTTGCTTGAGATGCCCTTGATAGACGAACGCAGTGTTAACCGATGGGTCGGCATCCACCACACTGCAGGCCACCATTACGATCATTGAGCCGGCCACACGCGCAAACCTGGCACTCATCTGTTCATCTCCTTCTTCAGGTTCATACCGTTATGGCAGGTGACAGCAGACCTGTGAGCGCGAGGCAAGCACCAGCCCAGCTCCTGTAGACGACGGTTTCGCGGGACAGGCGGAAGCGGGGCCGGACGCTCGGAAATGACGAATCTGTAGTAACCCGCCCAAGGCGAGTCGTTGAAGGTGGGAGACGGGACCGGCTGAACGTCGCCGGCAACTCGGCGCGTCAGCGACTCGTTTTCTTGTGCCGGCGCTCGCCCGAGTTCTTGGCCCTGCCGAGCTTCTGTCGCACCCGCTCCTTACGCGGGACAGACATGTACCGGCAACTATTACATATAGCACATCCTGTCAAAAACGCAAATCGTTACCCATGCTTCCTCCAGCCGACCCGTCGGCGATGAAATGGATGAAATCCCAACCCGATCAAAGCAACTGCCATTCCAAGTAGACTCCAGGGTCTGTGAAACTCGCTCTCCTCATTGTCGATGATGAGAGACTAAGCTCAGTCAGGACAAGCCGCAGCCGAGACCTGACCCGATCCGCTGTAGCATCGCTGGAAGACGCCGAAATCTTCCTGATCCACGTCGCCGTCGCCGTCGAGGTCGGCGTTGGTGCAGTTGGCGTCTCGCTGCGGAATGGATGGACCCGAAGCGCATGTCTGGAAATGGCCGAAATCGTCCAAGTCCACGTCCTGATCACAGTCGAAGTCGGCAGGAACCGACGGTAGCCAGGGCCGTGCCGCGATTCGGGCTTCAACCGCGGCGAGGATCTCCGGCCACGCATCATCGTCAATGGGGAAGCCATACTCCTCCGCAAACAGACCGCGCAGATCGTCGCCCGCGGTGACGCTCGCCGCGGCAACGATCCAGGTGGCCTGCTTCGCTTCCGTGTCCAGCGAGCACGGCAGCGGCTCGCTGGACGGTGTGAACGTGCTGAACAGATCAAACCAGACCTGGAGCCCGTAGATGTCCCGGAGTTCAATCAGGATTCCGTCGAGGACATTGGCGTCCATCCCGGCGTAGTGAGCCCCCGCGTCCTGATATTCGGCCAGACTCTCCAGGAAATAGGCCCGGTCACCCGCAAAGCGTCCATCAATCTCCATCGTAACTTCGGGCCGCAATCCGGCCGGACAGCTCATCAACTGCTCATGCGACCACAATCCGCATAGGGTGGCCAGGCCTTCACTGTAGGTTCCGTTCTGTGAGGACGGCGCGGAGCAGAACTCTCCGAACGACCACGCCGGCCAGGTGAAGTTATGGCCCATTTCGTGGAAGAAGACGCCCCACTGCGGGGTCCTTGCTTCGGGAGCGTTAATGATAAAGCAACTGTTGTGCACCGGTTTGCCGAACTCCCAGCCCAACCGGATGGGATTGCCGCTGATGCCGCATGGAACCGTAGCGGGATCATTGGTGATGTCGAGCACAAGGTGTTGCAGGCCCCCATTAAAAGGCGCGACTCCGGTGAGCCTTCGCTGGGCTGCATAGGCTTGGTCCGTGGCCTGAACCACTTGGTACTGCGTCATGATGCCGGCCAAATCCACCCCCTCGATGATTGGCGGCAGATAGAACGAAACGTCTCTCCCGGCAAAGCTCTGGTGGGTCAGTTCCAGGTCCGACCCGGTCACACGAATGATGGCCACGCTGTCTGCGGCGATGCCATCGGCACGCACTTCCACCGCGGGTGTGTCGTTAAACTGCACGGGAACCGCATGGGCCGTGACCAGGCCAGAGGCGTTGACGCTGGCCACCGCCTCATTGGAGCTTTGGAAGTCGAGATGGTAGTTAACCGTGGGCTGAAGGTTGCCGGCCGCGTCGCGGATCTCGATCTGCAACTGTGCGGTGGCCGGCCCCGCGGGGGAGAGCATCAGGAGCGGCGTAAGGACCGTCACGCGAGCCGGTGCTGTGTACGGCAGCGTGTTCGCGGCAGCCGCGGCCGTCTCGTGGTTTGCCGTCACACCGACGTTGTTGATCGCGTGCCAGGCGTCACAGCTCCAGTGGAACGTGGCGGGATTGGCGATCTGGCCCAAACCAACGGTGATCCTCACCTGGTTGCCCGCGATGACCATGCCGCCAGTTCCGCCGCCGGGCATGCCGCCCGTCACATCAACGAAACCTCCTCCATACAGGGGGCTGATGACCGCACGAACATTGAACTCGCTGCCGACCTGCTCGTGCGGTTGACCAGTGGCGGGATCGTTGTCCGCATCAACGAGCCAGATGAAGGTGATGTGCTCCTCCGGGCCCGGCACGCTGGTCGGAATGTCACCGCGTGTCTCGATGACAAAGGTCAGCAGCCCGCCGTCCTGCTCGACGAAGGCCGACAGAATGTCCACATAGCCGGCTTCCGCCGGCTGGGCCGGATCGGTGAGCTGGCCGATGACTGCCGCGCCTGCGCGAGCGGAGGCAACTCCCCACAGAAGGCCGAGCGCCGTCAGCCCCTTCGCTGCGACCATCCCATTAGGACTCATGATCCACCTCGTTACTCAAGGCACTCCGGGCCGGCAACCTGGTCCGCCCCCTCTGGCACCCTGGACGCCCCAGTCGGATGATGATCACCACATGCATCGCGGGCGCTGAATGCATAAACCACAACTCTCTCATGAGGTATTCATGAACCGCGCAGGAGCTGTCGGCCCCCCACGTTTACGCCTGAATGCACTATGAACAACCCGAGCGGCTCAGGTGTGAGATCGCAGACGACGGGCTTGAACCTTCCCGTCCTTCCGCCTCGCATCAGCAGCTCGGCACGACTTGCGACACCGCTCGCCCGGATGGAGTGGTGCCATAGTCAATATACCGATGGGCGGCGGCATAAAGCAAGAGCGATTGGTGCTGATTCCTTCGCAATTGCCAGACTCCAACGGTCACCGGTTACTGCCAGTGCCATGGCAGGCGCTCTCATTCTCAGTCTCGCCTACTTCTCTGAGGCACATGCTTGAATGACTTTGATGGACGGCTTCTGGCGAGCCGGGCGTTTGTGGAGTTTGTCGAGACGCTGGTCGATTCCCATGGGTGCGTCCCTGTTATGAGAGCCTCCACACTGCCGTCTGATTGAACCTGATGCTTCGACAGGTGCGCCTTGCAGCAGCCGCTCACGGCCGTCATGATTCCCGCTGAAGATAGAGAGTGCGTTGCCGAGGAGGTTCTCATGTTCCTGAGCCGTATGTGTGTTGCCGTGGGCCTGGCGGGCCTGTTTCTTGCCTCCCCCGTGGGGGCAGCGCAGGGCACCATCACCATCCCCTACTTTACCGGCCGGCCGGGCGTGCAGCCGTTCGCCGGACACCCGGGTTGGGTGGACGTCTATACCCCCAAGGGCAATCACTACGCGGCCCGCATCCGCGACGACGGCTCGTTCGAAATACCCGAGCAGGCCCGCGGCGGCACGCTCATCGCGGCTTTCGACAAGTTCGAAGTGATCCCCTTTGTCGTGCCCGACTACGCGGGCGACGGCAACTACGACGTGCTCATCCCCACCGAATACGTCTGCATCCCGCCCGGCTATCCCGAGGCCTGGGACGCCGAGTACGCCCAACAGGTGCATC
>BTUC01000297.1:0-8949 GCA_045863575.1 Phycisphaerae bacterium | reverse complement strand
CCGGCAAACCGGGCGGGCGATTGTGAATCGACGATATGGCTATCACTGACGTGAACGATTCGAGCGATCAATTCGCTGCCGGAAGGATCGGCGATGCTGTCGCGGGCGGGCAGAAAAAGCTCCTCCTCCGAGCCGCAGGCGCTGCCCAGGAGAGGTCCGATAAGCGCGCCCAGCGCGATCGCCCGAATAATCCTCGCCGTCCGCCGCTGGCCTGCCGACCGGTGCGCCGTCCATTGCTCTGCAACTCCCATGGTGCACAATCTACCCGCCGCATCGGCGGCTGGCGAGGGTGCAGCCACGGCACTGGCCCGACTACCGGAAGACCGACTCGGCGGCAAGGTGTACTGTGCGTTTGCGTTCGATTAGAATATCCACCGCGGAGGAAATCGCATGAACATTGTTCGAACGGCAATCTCGATCCCGGTGGTGGCGATCCTGTGCCTGGTCGGTCCTGCCGAAGCGCTGCAGTACAAATTGGCCTACTGGTACGAGGTCGGCGGGCACCAGAACGCCAATGGCTGCGTGGGCTGTGCCTGCACCGGCACCGGCAACCACTCCGTTTACGTGCACGTTCTGAATACAGACGGAGGGATGGTGGGTAACATTCGCGTGGAGGACGCTGATTTCCCCGGCTTCTTCGGCGTCACCAGCAACAATCCCAATGACAAGTTCGGCTTCTGCGAGATCCCCATTCCGCCGAACAACTCGCCCCGTCTGCGCGTGAACCACTCCGGCCTGCCCACCGACGTGACCGTCGAGATGATCGAGCAACGCGGCCCTACCTGGGGACACTACAGCTGGGAATGCGCGTTCATGCAGGTGCCCGACGACATCGACGTCACGTTCGATGACGGCATCCTGGGCACTCCCAACATCAGCAGCACCGAGGGCAACGCGGGGTGTATTCTCAACGCCCCGTTCACCCGAAGCTGCGCCTACTACGACCTCGACCCGCTCAACTGGGCCAGCGACGCCTTTACGCTGGACACCAGCGCCTTGACCTACGGGCAGACCTTCGTGGCCACCGGCAACCGCGTGGTCCTCGCCAAATTCCAGATGACGGTCGGCTTCCTCCAGACACTCCGCTACGGCGTGCGCATTCGCGAGAACGGACCGGGCGGCGCGATTCTGGGCACGCCGGCCGTCAGCCGCGTGATGCTCTCGGACGAGTACTATCCGCAGATGGTCACCTGGCCCCTCTTCGGGGACAGCGCCGTCGTGGTTCAGCCCGGCAACACGTACTATGCGGAGATTTACCGGGCCGACCAGGCCGCCAACATCAACACGTACCGGCGCACCAACAACGTGTACCCGCACGGCCAGATGTACCGCAACGGCGCGCCCGTCAGCGGCTCGGACCTGCAAGGGCGGATTGTCTGCGCCACCGTCGTCGATCCGGCGCCGATGATCCAGTTGAGCACGCCGACCCTCACGCCCGAGCCGGTTCAGTGCACATTGCCGCCGGATCAGGTCTTCACCGTGACCAACTCCGGGCAGAACACGATGAACTACACCGTGACAACCAACCAGTCCTGGCTGCGCGTCATTCCCACCAGCGGCATGCTTGGCAGCGGTGAGTCGCGCGACCATCGGGTCGAGTACCGGGTGCATGGGATGGCCGCGAGCCAGTACCAGGCCCAGATCACCTTGGCGGATCCCAACGCCTTGAACTCACCGCAGCAGATCCAGGTAAGCCTCCACGTGGTCAAGCCGCTGGTTCCCGGCGACTTCGACGGTGACTGCGATGTGGACCAGTCCGATTTCGGCCACTTTCAAATCTGCTATACGTCCCCCGGAGTCGAGGTCACCGATCCAGCCTGCCGCGACGCCCGACTCGATCCCGACGTGGATGTGGATCTCGCGGACTTCGGAGTGTTCCAACTCTGCATGAGCGGCGCCAACAAGCCCGCCAGTCCGGACTGCGCTGATTGACCTTGCGGCGCGCCGGTCGCACGAAGCAGACCCTCATTCACGGAGACCGGTCACGCATGAATTACCGGCCTGCTCTGCCGCCGCATTCCCGAGCGTGGGCGATCGTCTGCTTCATGCTGGCAGCGATTGGCCAAGCGGCTACCGGAACCACCCTCGTGCTCTATCCGCCCCTGCCCGATCATCAGAGTGATGGCAGGATCTCAGGCACGCTCAACAACCAGCCGGCCACCTTCGAGTATCAACACACCTACCACCCGGAATCGCAGGGGCAGAAGGACTTCAAGTGCAACTATGTCCGCTTCGCCGCCGATGAACCGGTGGACGTGCGGTTGACTGTCAACGCCACCTTGACCACCGCCACCCTCCGAACAGTCGGCAAGGATCTGCCTCTGACGCGCCATGATTCCGTGCTGCGGTTCTCCCTGCCCGGTCCCGGCCACTACTACCTGCAACTGCCCGATCTGAACACGCCCGGCAAGATCACTTACACGGTGTTCTTCCTGTTCGACGACCTGGCCACCTACCAGGCGTATCAGCAAGCCTTTGCTGCCGCGCGCGATGTCCTCGGCCACGGGGTCATCTCGCACCCCACCCTGAACCAGACCGGCGCCGTGCAGGCCGTTCTGAACGGCCGCGGGGCCATCTACTTCCCGGCCGGCACGTACCGCACCGGCCAGTTGACCGTCGGGGCGAACACGACCCTCTATCTGGCCCCCGGGGCCCTGCTCAAGGGCACCGGCGACTATAACTCGAGCCGGCTCCTGTACAGCAACGGCGTCGGCAACGTCCGCATCGCGGGACTGGGAGCCATCGACGTCAACGGCCACACCTCTGCAAACCTGCAAACCAAAGGGCACGGATGGGACGTCGAGTCCTGCACCAACGTCGTTCTCGACGACGTCATCATGCGCGGCTCCAATTCGTGGATGCTGCACATGCGCCGGTGCGACCGGGTCCAGTTCACCCGTGTGAAGGTGTTCAGCGGAAAGGACGGCATAGACCCCGACGGCACGCGCGACATGACCGTCAGCCACGCGCTGATCCAGTCCATCGATGACGCCTTCGCAGTTAAAAGCAAGTTCACCAACCGGAGCTGCGAACGCGTGACCATGCGCGATTGCATCGTGTTCAGTTGCGCCTCCTCGCTGAAGGTCGGCACCGAGAACTACTACGGGGCGGTCAAGGACATCACCTGGGACCGCTGCGACGCCGTGGACGCCGACCGTGGCTGCATCCTGTACACCAACGCGGACGACGGCCATGCCCCCGTGTCCAACATCACCTGGCGCAACATTCGCGTGTTTAACTTCCCGTGGTCGGCCGAGACCGGCGGCGCGCCGTTTCAGCTCATCAACTACTCCGGGGCACCGGTGTCCAATCTGCTGCTGGAGAATATCGTCGCCAGCCCGCGTCGGGCCAGTGCGGTCGGCGGCCCGCTCACGGCCACCTTCCGCAACGTCATCATCAACGGTTCGAGCCCCATCGGGACGGGCGGCGTGAGCTTTGAGGGCGTGATGTGGCCCGGCGTGACCAGCCAGTCACGGCCGGTGGTGTTTATCGAACCGTCGCCGCGCAACCAGGACCGGTACGTCAACGGCGACAGCGTGACGGTATCAGAATCGCACCCATTCGGGGTGGCGACCATGCAGGTGCAACTGTTCGTGGACGGTGAGCCGGCGGGATCGCTAACCGCCGCGCCCTGGCGTTTCAGGATGCAGGGCCTGGCGCCTGGCGAACACGTCGTCACGGCGAAGGCCTTTGATGCCGACGGAGCCACCAACACCACCGCCCCCCAACGTATTCACATCGTGCGTGTGCGAGGCGACCTCGATGCCGACGGAGACGTGGACCAGTCGGATTTCGGCCGGTTTCAGGCCTGTCTCACTCCGCCTGGCATCCCGGTCAGCGATCCCGCCTGTTTCGATGCCCGACTGGACGGCGACGTGGATGTGGACATCGATGACTTCGCCGCCTTTCTGACCTGCATGGGTGGAGCCCATGTGCCGCCACAGCCGAATTGCACCGACTGACGCGCAGGCACGGTTCAGGGCCTCGTTGTAGTTCCCGGCGAGCCAGCAGATGGGATCGTTCTCGCTCGCAGCTTGAGCGCCGAGTGGCTGGGATCTGCCACGCCAGCGCCGGACCGAGCCGCGTTCATCAGGAGCCTGAAAACCTCGTTGCTCGGATTTCCCGTTTTATTGTCCAGCTTCGTGTCGTTCCAGGACAGGACCAGGTCCAGGCTGGGGATCACGACAACGGCGCGCATTCCGTTCTCATGGCCGAAGGCTCCGAATGTATCCAGCGGCGCATCCGGCCACTTGCGGCGTCCGTGTCGATCCACGCCATTGGTCCACCACGTGTAGCTGTAGCTCCCCTCGTGATCGCCCTGATCGTCCGGTATGCGCGGCGAGCCGAGGGTGCGCGCCTGCGGACACATGGCCGCTTCCCGTGCCGTGGTGCGCGGAAGGGAAGCGGGCAGCGGGCTGCTGACGGCCATTTTCGCCAGGGAAGCGCCGATCAGTTGCCGGCCTTTCCAGTGGCCCCGGTGGAGATAGAGGAGACCAAATCTGGCGAAGTCGCGCACGGAAATGGCCAGTCGTCCCAGACGGTCCTTCTTGCCGAACGCGAGAAACGTCGGTTTATCCTGGCACTGCAGCGGACCGGTCAGCAGCGCGTGCAGGGTTCTGTCGTCCACGTTCTCCAGTGTCGCCGCGTACACCTTCAGAAACAGCGTGTCCCATAATAGTGCCATTTGCCAGTCATTGTAGTCGAAGGCCGTGCCGGGTGGCTCGTTCACTCCGTAGCAGGAGGTCTGGGTGGCCATATGGCGGAAGGTGATCAGGCGGTCCTTGAAGCCAAGCTCCGGGTTGAGCTGCTTCAGACACGGTACCCGATCCGCCACTCTGTCATCGAGACTGCTCAGCCGGCCGTCCTCAACGGCCTTAAACAGGAAATGAGCGATGACCGGCTTGCAGGCCGAGGCCACGTCCGCCCGGCGGCTCTGATCGCCCCAGGAGTAAACCACACGGCCGTGGCGGACGATGCAGCCGCGCCCACCGAGATAGTCCCGCAGCACGTCCAGACCGGCTGCATCCAGCCCAGCCTCCGCCGGCCTCGTGGACGCCCAGGTGACCCCAGGAAAAACCGGTTCGCCCCAGACACGGACCGACCCGAGCGTGCTCAGCACCGCCGTCGCCAGCAGGGCTGCAAACGCCCGTCTCGCGAAACCCAGGCGGGCTGTCCTGAACGCGCTCCGGCCAATAGTTGCTCGCGACCTGGTCATTCCGATTTTTCTCGCAAACCGGCTCCGGGGGGCTGCCCCAGCGCCGTTCACCACGCATAACAGATGGATGCCGTTGTATCTTAACGCAACGTCGAGCCCCAAGGTGATCGAGCCCTGCGGATATTGTCGACGGCGGCAGCCCCAACGGATACCATCCCACAGAGGAGGCGTCTCATGCAGCGCAGAGCATATCTTCAGTTGGCTGGATTCATTTGCCTCCTTGCCAGTGGAGTTGTCCTGAGTGTTGAGCCGCAGATCATCGACGTCGCGCCCGGATCGAAAACACCGGGCGTAGCAGCCGCGCGCAACCTCATTCGCGCCCGCAGAAGTGCCGGTGAGTGGCTGAAGACTCCTATTGTGGTAAATATCCAACCCGGCCGCTACTCACTCGAGGAGCCTTTGAGCTTCTCGTCGGAGGACAGTGGCTCACCGGACGCACCCATCACCTATCGGTCGGCGGGGAAAGAGCCGGTCGTCCTCACCGCGGGTCAGCGGATCACCGGATGGCAGGACGCCAAAGTCAACGGCCGGAACGCCTGGGTCGCCCGACTGCCGGTTCCGGCCGGCGGCGAGTGGGATTTCCACACGCTTTACGTCAACAATCAGGCCCGCTTCCGGCCGCGTCGGCCAGACCAGGGTTTCTACCGCTTCACCGCCGTCCCGGGGCTGGATCCCAAGGCCGCCTATCGGCCGGGCCAGGATCGGGCCCATTTCGAGCCAGGCCATCTCGCATCGTTTCGCAACCTTGGGGACGTCGATATCGTCGTTCTGCACTACTGGGTCGCGCCGCGCATGCGGATCGCTGCCATTGACGAAGCCGAACACCTGGTCACCTTTACCAGCCCCACGCTCCGCCGGCTATCCGACTCTTTCGACGCAACCCGGTTCGCCCGCTACTACGTGGAGAACGTCATCGAAGACCTGAAGGTCCCCGGGCAATGGTATCTTGACCGCCCCGCCCGCACGCTCTACTACCTGCCGAAGGCCGGTGAAACACCGGACAATACGCGCGTTGTGGTTCCGCGTGTCGGGCAGTTGCTGCGCGTGGAAGGCAACCAGAAGCCCGTTGAGCACCTGCGGTTCGACAAGCTCACGCTTACCGGCTCGGAGTACTACGATCCGAAAGCGAATCCCTCTGACCGGCAATCCTCAACCGATGTCCCCGGCGCGGTCTACCTGGCCAAGGCCCGGGACTGCCGCTTCTCAGGCTGCGTGATCGAAAACGTCTGCAACTACGCCATTGAGATCGCGGCCGGATGCGAAAACATTGCCATCGAGAATTGCCGGTTCTCCGGACTGGGCGCCGGGGGCGTCAAGGTTGGCCCTGGCTCGCGGCGAACGACAATCACCGGCTGTGAGATCGGGCCAGGCGGGTTCATGTTTCATAACGCCGTTGGCGTATGGATCGGCCACAGCGACGCTAACCGCGTCGCTCACAACCACATCCACCATTTTTACTACACCGGCGTTTCCGTCGGCTGGACCTGGGGATACCGCACGCCGAGCCAGGCCTCCGGGAACATCGTCGAGTTCAATCACATGCACGATCTCGGCCAGGGCTGGCTCAGCGACATGGCCGGCGTCTACACGCTGGGCGTATCACCGGGAACGGTCATTCGCAACAATGTGATCCACGACGTGCAGGCCGACAAATACGGCGGCTGGGGACTCTATACCGACGAGGGCAGCTCCGGGATCGTGATGGAGAACAACGTGGTCTATCGCACCACCCATGGCGGCTTCCACCAGCACTACGGCAAAGACAACTTCATACGGAACAACGTGCTTGCTTTCGGTGAGAATGCCCAGATCATGCGCACCCGGCAGGAGGAGCACACATCGTTTACCTTCGAGCGCAACATCGTGTACTTCTCCACGCCGCAACTGCTGGGGGGGAACTGGTCCAACGACCGGTTCAACATGGACTACAACCTTTACTGGCGGACTGGTGGGCAAGCTTTCAATTTCAAGGCCGCCTCCCTGGACGAGTGGCGGACTCGCGGCCACGATAAGCATTCTCTGGTGGCCGATCCGCTGTTCACCGATCCAGCCAACGGCGACTTCGCGCTGAAGCCCGACTCGCCTGCCGGGAAGATCGGCTTCCAGCCCATCGACGTCAGCCGCGTCGGCCCGCGAAGCGGCTCCTGAACCTCACGCACGCGCCAACGGGGTCTGGCGACCCCTTCCGGATGACGACTTCCGCGTCTGTACTCCGCGTCTGTAGCTGCGGGCCTCCGTTCCGGCCGTTCTGCTCGATAAACGGCCGGCACTCCAGGCCGGCCGCTACAGAAGGGAAGGGGCATCATCGCAGCAGGTTTTCTGAACGTGCGGTTTGGGGCCGTTGCCGGTACACTTCCCCTCATGCTCAGACTCGTTGCAGCAGCGATCATCCCGCTCGCCCTGGCCGCCCGCGCGCCTGGCGAATTCCGCATCCAGCCAGTCAAGGTCACGCCGGCCGAGCGCGAGCGGGCCATGCGGCAACGACCGTTCATTTTCGGCTGCGGGATTATCTGGAACGGTCGGAGTACGACATACGAAATGCCGGAAGACTTCAACCGAATCCTGGCCGAACGCGTCCGAGACGCCGGTGTGACCGCCACCCGGTTCGGGTTCGACTGGGCGGCGATCGAGGAAGAGCCTACCGAGTACAACTGGGAGATTTCTGAAAAAGAAAAAGGGCTCGAACGGCTGCTGGCTATGAATATCGAGATCGTGGGCCTCATCGCCACCACGCCAGGCTGGGCCAGTCCTACCGGCGAGCCCGGCACGTTTGCGCCGATCGATGAGGCCGCACCGCTTTTCGAGGAATTCTGCCGGGCCCTGGCTACCCGGTACCGGGGAAAAATCAGCCGGTGGCAGTACGGGAACAACATGGATATCGATCCCGGTTGGATGCCCAAGGCCAACCCCGAGCATTACGCGCGATGGCTCAAGCGCGCATCCCAAGCGATCAAGTCGGCGAACCCTGACGCGATTTTCTGCACCGGCGGCCATCTGGGCCGCAGCCCGGGATTCCTGGAAGCTCTCTACCGTGCGGGCTGTAAGCCGCACTTCGACGCCGTGGCCGTCCACCCCTGGCCCGCTTATGAAGCTCCCCAGGGAGACGAAGCCTTCGATTTCAAGAGGATCGAGGACTATCGGGCGGTCATGGTCGCGAATGGCGACGCGGCCAAACCCATCTGGTGCACCGAGTTCGGCTGGCCGTTCGAGAAGATCGGCCCGGAAAAACAGGGCGCCTTCGCCCGGCGAACGCTCGACTACCTGGTCCACTACTCCTTCATCGAGATGGCCATCTACCTGACCATGACCGATTTCCATCGCGGCCAGGCGGGGCTTTTCGGCCTGTGTGACAAGGATCTTGAGCCGCGTCCGGCCTACCGCGTGTGGCAGGATTACGTGAAGCCGCTGCATGGGCGTGCTCGACCCGCCTCGCGGCCGGTGAATATCAGCCCTCCACCTGCATCTCAGCCGAGTACAGATCAGCCATGACCGAAACGTCGCTCACAGTCTATGCCGCTCCGGCTTGCGCCGGTTCTTTTTGCCAGGCCGTTCAACAGGTACCCACCACTGGCAAAATGCCGTTCTCTGAGATGGAGCGGCCGCGCGGGCTGAAGTCCGCGGCTCTTTGCCTTCGGATTGTGGCGGGTTGGCTTTCGATTGTGGCGGGTCGCCTTCGGATTGTGGCGGGCCTGTTCAGCACGATCACCATGGCGGTTGCGGTTGTGGCGTCGGTG
>BTUC01000296.1:0-8949 GCA_045863575.1 Phycisphaerae bacterium | reverse complement strand
CGCGCTCAGGGCTCCGACACGGCCCCTTCTCACCGTGTCTCCTTATCACCGTGTCTCCTTGTCACCGTGTCGCCTTGTCACCCTGTCACCCCGCCGTCTCCGGCGGTACCTCCCGGCCGTCTCCCGCGCCAGCCGCTCTACACGCGCTGCCAGCTCCCTCGGCCGTCGCACTATGCAGTGCGGGCCCATGCTCAGGATCCACCAGATGATCTCTTCGAGACCGGAGACTTCGCAGCGGAAGATGATCGAGTCGTCTTCCTGCCATTCGATCTCCTGCGTGTCGTGCCAGTGGGTGTCCGCGATGGTCTCGGCGAATTGGGCATCGAAGACCAGCTCGACGCGGTGGACGCGATCGCCGGGGATCATGCGCCAGGCTTTGCCCAGGTATTGCCCGAGTGAGAAGTCCTCCGGGATGGCGTAGGGGATGTCGCTGAGCTCGATCCGCGTGAAGCGATTGAGCTTCAGGCAGCGCAGCTCCTGCCGGGCGTCGTGGTGGCCGATCGCGTACCAGGCACGCTGGTTGAAGAGCAAACGATACGGCCGGAAGAGGAAGACTTCGTCGCGCTGGGTGTGGCGGCGGGGCGGCGTACTCCTGCGCGGGCCGTTTCCGTTGCCGGCCTTCAGCCCGGCCCGGCCCGTCGCCTGATCGGCGGACGCATAACCGCCGGCCCGCCCACGGCCACGGGGCGCCTCATAGCTGCAGCGCAGCGCCCGCCGCCGGGCGATGGCCGCCCGGACTACCTGGTACACGTCGGTCACGCCATCGGGCGGCATGGACCGGGCCAGGCGGATCTCCACGTTCGGCTCGACCGCTTCCACCGCCTCGCGCAGTGCCGCGGGAATGCGCCCCCGGATCTTCTCGGCCGCCCGGGCCGCCGGGGCCATGAACGGAATCTGCTCGTCGCCGCCCAGCCGATCGGCCAGGCACAGGATGGCCAGCGATTCCTCCAGCGTGAGTTCCACCGGCGGCATGAAGAACTCACCGCGGATGCGATAACCGCCGGATGCCTTGTCAAAGTAGAAGGGCACACCGGCCGCCTCCAGCATGTTCAGATCGCGATAGATCGTTCGCAGCGCCGTCCCGCATCGCTCGGCCAGCCGTCTCGCGTCCCAGCTCGGGCCCGATTGAATCAGCGTCAGAATGCGCAACAGCCGATGAAGACGGGAGTATTTCATGGCGATGACAGGATATCGCCAAAAGATAGATGCTGCCACTGGTGTGTGGTCAGGTGGCGCCTCCAGCTGCAGGCAAGTCCCTGAGTGGCAGGCAGTTGCTGGCTCTCAGGTGCAGAGCCACGTCTAGCAGCAAGACGCCATCGATCGACAGCCAAAGGAGGTGTTGTCTTCCTTGTCCGCGAGGCCACGCTATCTGAGTGTGTGCGGTCGATACCGAATCGTGCGGCGTGCACCCGCCTGTTTCTAGCCCCGCGGTCGGCTCCACCGGCGGTAGAGCCGAACGCTCTTCTTGCGATGGAAATAGTCGGGACTTGGCGGAATGCATGTTTCGAGCCAGTTGTGGTCGGATGAACACGCCCGACGATGTAGGCACCGCCGTCGAAGCTAGCGCGTCGGTCGCGGCGAGGTTGCGCACTGTCGGCCTGAGCTGAGCGGGAAGGCCGGAATTCGCTGGGCGTTCTGCGATAGGAAGTTAAGTAGGAAGATTCGTATCATCAGTACTGAAACATCATGATTTGCAATAAGTTATGAAATGATATATCAGGTTCGAGTCCTGTAACGCCCAATCGCAACTGCCTGTCCACCAGGGCTTTGTGGCCCCTCCCGCAGAGCTATTGCTCCGGCTCCCACCCCCACCGGCTTTGTCCTTTTCTCGCAACCGACAGCCCTGCCGAGGCCAGTGAGTCGCAGCAGCGCAAGGGCCCCACCACGGCGAACTGGACCTGTGGACCGCCCATTGTCCTTCTCGAACTATACAAGGCGGGAGGTCGGTCGCGAAGCCGTGACTGACGAACCGGAAGCCGCCGGGCAGGGAGATCAAGCCCATCCTGCATCGACTCGCCTTGTCTTCATCAGCAGATTCAAAAGATGCGACGAGACGGCGCGTCATAGAATACAAAAATACAAATCAGCCAGGCAATGCGTCCGCACGCTCATGCCCAGGGAATCAGAAGCCACGGCATGACAGGGCAGGTGACGGAACACCCGCAGCAGGTGCAAAAGGAAAGGATCATGGGCAAACAAACCAGTGAAGGTGACAAAAATAACGGCGGTAAGATGTATCCCCGCTACGCCGGAATGATCGCAACGGCAAGCGTGCTGATGTACCTTTTCACGTACCTCAATACGTATGCCTGGGACCACATCTACTTCAGCGAGGAGCGGGTGTTCATGACTCTGACGATGACCTCGATGATGGCCGTCGTCATGCTGTCGTTCATGCTGCCCATGCTCAGGAACCGGCTGGTGAACGTGGTCATTTACGTGGGCAGCGCCCTCCTGTTTGTCGTGGCGCTGTGGCTGGTTCGCACGGAGACCACCGTTCAGGACATCGCGTACATGAAGGCGATGATCCCGCACCACTCCATCGCCATTCTCACCAGCGAGCGCGCCGAGATCAGCGATCCCCGCGTTCGGGAACTGGCTGACGGGATCATCAAGAGCCAGCGCCGTGAGATCTCCATGATGAAGGTGCTGATCAACGATATCGAGGCCAGCGGCGCACAGGCGGAGTCACACCGAGACGTAACCGAATTGCGCCTCGGTCCGAAGGTGCCACCACCGGACGCCTCGGCCGTCGAAGTGCCGGAGGGATTCCGGGCGGAGGTGGTCATGAGCGGCCTGACGTTCGCCACGAGCGTCGAGTTCGACGAAAGCGGCGCGCTCTATGTAGCGGAGGCGGGTTACTCCTACGGCGACGCAACAGCCACGCCGCGCATCCTCCGAATCACACCGGCCGGAAAGGTTGAGGTCCTCGCACAAGGTCCGCCCCTGGTCGGGCCCATCAACGATCTGCTCTGGCACGATGGGCGGATGTACGTTTCGCACCGCGGGAAGATTTCGACTCTCGAGCCAGACGGCCAGGTTCGCGATCTCGTCGCCGGCCTGCCGAGCGAAGGCGACCATCACAACAACCAATTGACAGCAGGGCCAGACGGGAAGATTTACTTTGGCCAGGGCACGGCGACGAATTCGGGCGTGGTCGGCCTCGACAACTTCCATATGGGCTGGCTTCAGAAGCATCGGAACTTCCATGACATCCCGGCCGAGAGCATCAAGCTCGTCGACCGGACGTTCGCGACAGCCAACCCCTTCGAGACGACCGACGAGATCGTCAAGACCGCTCCATTCCATCCCTTTGGCGAGGTCGTCGAAGGCGACCTGACCGTCACCGGGCAGGTGAAAGCCAGCGGGACGATCCTGCGAATGAACCCCGATGGCACCGGGCTGGAAGTCTACGCCTGGGGATTGCGAAATCCATACGGCATCATGTGGAGCCCAGACGGAACGCTCTATGCGGCCGAGAATGGCTTCGACGTCCGCGGCAGCCGGCCCGTTGCCAACGACAAGGAGGACATCTACGTCATCAGGCAGGATGGTTGGTACGGCTGGCCCGATTACGCAATGGGTCTGCCGGTCACAGACTCGCAGTTCAAGCCCGAGGACAAGCCCCAGCCGCAGTTCCTGATGGCCGAGCACCCGGAGGTCGAACAGCCGTGGCTGACCTTCCCCAAGCACTCGGCCATCGCCAAGTTGGAATTCAGCAACTCCGAGGTCTTTGGGCAGGGGCAGATGCTCGTTGCGTTCTTCGGCCACATGTCACCCATGACCGGGCAGGCACCTGAGGAGCACGGGGGCCACCGGATCGTGCGGATCGATCCCGCCACAAAGAAAGTGGAAACGTTCTTCGGTAAGAAGCACGGCCACGGGGGCTCGCGGGGCGATGGCCACGGCGGAAGCGGCGGTCATGGCAATGGGAGCGGCAGCCAGGGCAGCAGCAAGCATGGAGAATCCTTCAGCGCCGACCCGCGCCGTCTGCTCGATGTGCGAATCTCCCCCGACGGCAATGCCCTGTACATTGCGGACTTCGGCGCCATGGCCGTCGAGGACGAAGCGCTGCCGGTCCCGAAGACAGGCGTGATCTGGCGAGTGGTGCCCGAAGGCGCACAGCCATCCGGGCCTCCAACGAAGTTGTCGCCGCCGGAAATCAGGAGATCAACCTGACCGATAGCCGTATTGAGGCCAAAACCATCCGAGCTGAGTCAAAACCGATACCAGAACCAGCCATAGGCAGAACTGTCGCATTATTCCGAGGGTTGCCGCACGATCCGCTCAGTGAAGTCAATCTGCGGCAGGCTCCGCCACTCCAGGTCGTTCTCCTGCCAATGCGATGAACTCTCGGCGAGTTCTTCAAGGCTGGATTCCTTACCAGGACGGCAGATTACGATGCCTCCCTTCCCGTTCGCTGGTCATAAAGCTAGGAGTCGAGACGCTGCTCTGCGTCTGCACGTCGCAAGCCTCGCAGGCCACTGTCTCCAGCGACGGGCTGCTGATCTGCAGGTCCGCGTAGACCGGCGCGGATGCGAGCAGCCATGCAAATCCCAGGCCGGCCCAGACCTTCACCCGTTGACGCATCTGTCCACCTCCAGGTACAAACTCGGCCAAAAGCGATAGGAGAATTCCAGCCCGCAGCGCATCCCAACGACTTGCCCCCTCGTGAGTCAAGGGTGGACCATCACAACTTCTCGTATGCGGTTGTCCGGTCCCTTCGCCGGGCCAGTTCGCTGGAGTAGCGTTTGCCCAGCCTGTCGGCGTGTGCCCTGGCCCATTGCGTCAGCGGGGTCTCGCCGGCCGGCGGGGAATCCGTGTGCAGCAGATCGGCCATCAAGCCCTCGATCTCCGGGCGGGTAATGACCACGTCGCCGACCCACTTGCCAACCGCCGCGCCGACCAGGTATCCCAGGAATGGCGGGACAGATACGACAGGTCGGGGCTTGCCGATGATCTGGCCGATCTGACGGACGAGTTCGCGATAAGTGAACGTCTCCGGGCCAATGGCGTCAATGATGCAGTTCTCCGTTCGGCCGCCTTCGCGCACGGCCAGTCGGGCCAGGTCGTCCACATAGATCGGTTGCAGGCGGTATTGGCCGTCACCGAACACGCCAAAGACCGGAAAGCGGCGGAGCATCCAGGCGATGTTGTTGATCAGAACGTCCTCCGCGCCGAAAAGCACCGTCGGCCGGAAAATCGCGTACGACAGGCCGGATTGGATCAGCGCCTTCTCCAGACGAGCCTTGCCACTGAAGTACTCCAGGGGCGACTCCTCCGACGGATTGGTGATGCTGACGTGGACCACGCGCCGGATGCCCGCCTGCCGGGCGGCCTCGAAGAGAATGAGCGTGTTCTTGACGGCATCGGCTTGCTTGAAGTTCGGGTGGTTGAACCTGACCCAGTACGTGTTGTAGAGGACCACCGCACCGCGAAGTGCCCCTACGAGTCGTGGGGGATCTTCGAACGAGAAGGGGAATGCTCGCACGCTTTCGCCGAACGGGTTCGCCCGGTGCGGGGCGTTGGTCAGCGTACGGACGCATATGCCGCCCTCGAGCAGCCGGCGGGTGATGTACCTGCCGGAGTAACCGAACGCGCCGGTGACCACCTGAGTCTCTGCCGTGCCCATCGGATCCCTTCGTCCTGAACTCGCAAGTTAAACTTACGACTCCAAATCGAAACGGGCAATCTAAAAGGATCAATTGTCGGGTTTTTTGAAAGGATCGTGCCGTGAACTTCCTCTTGGGGCCCTGGGCTTGCTATTTGAGCTGATCCACTTGGCCCTTCTCGATCACCGTTATGCCGGCCGAGCGGAGTTGTTCGGCGACTTGAGGGGCCACACGGCCGGCCGTCAGAAACAGCACCGGTGGTGAGGTGTCCGTGGGCGTCCCGGCTATCTGATCCGGTGTTCCTGCCGAGTGAGCCGAGTCTTGCACGGGCGGCTCCATCTGAGTCTCCGGCCGTTGGACTGATGCTCGAGGCAAGCGGTTCAGCAGGGGCTCGACGTCGAGAAGGTAATCCGCCGCGCTGACGACTACCAGACGGCCATCCTTCAGCCGCGCGGCCGGAAGCTCGGCCTGGGCGATGTTGAGCGTGGGCACGCGGTCACTCACGTCGGCGAGAAGCTGTACCGAGTGGATCAGATCCAGCGCCTCGGCCTCCGAGTTCGTGTTGAGTGCGTGATGCGCGAGGCGCTGCCGTTCGCCGACACCGGCCAGACGCTCGAGCTGGGCCACGAACTGGAGACGCTGCAACGTGGTGAACGGTTTGTGTTCCGCGAACTCTTCGGCGGCGACTTTACTCAAGCCCATGCGCTCAAGATCGCGTTCAATGCGGTCCTTGATCTTGTACAGCGGCGTTCCGCGCAAAGTCTCCTGCATCTCTGCCGTTGTGCGCAACGCGGAGGCTCCCTGGGCGGCCAGGGCCGCTCCGCCGGTCAGGCCGAGGGTAGCCGCTCCGGTGATCCCCTGGCCGAGGCTTCGGCGCAAAGAAATCTCATCAAGTAACTTCTCGAGCACGGAATTGCGCGTTTCCGGGTCAGCGCCGATGGCGGCGGCCAGCTTCCGGCGGGTGTCGCTGCCGACCTTGGTGTACGTGGACTTGTGCGTGAGGGTTTTGGCCTTGCGGCCGATCCCGCGCGGGATGCTTCCCAGGGCGTCAAGCGGATCGGTGATCAACGCCTCCAGTCCTTTGCCGGTCTTTTTGATCTGATCCTTCACGCCCTCCAACTCCGGCGCTTCCCGCTTCATCTTCTCAGCGCGAGCGATGGCCCGCATTTCGTCGATGCGGATGTTCAGCATGTCCAGCCCCTCGGCCGTGATCGGGCCGTAGGGTGTTCGTAGCGTGAAATGGTACCGGCCGTCCTCGAGCGGCACACGGTCTTCCACCACATAGTCTGATCCCCGAATGGCCTCAGGCCGGAGGATCTCCGAGGCGTGGAAAACGGGTGGTGAGGCCTGAGCAATGGCAGGCAGCAAGACCACCAAGCTCAACTTTGTGCGAACAGCGCACCGGCTCATAAAACACCCCGCCTTGTGAGTCTACGCGAAGTTCCGCGTCATGCTAAATAGGTCCATACAACAGGTGAAGTGCCGTTCTCCCAGTTCGAGCGGCCGCGCGGGCCGACAGCCCGCGGCTCGTCGCTTTCGATTCTTGGTGGACCTGTGTCGTGACGACCTCCGCCTCTGCAACGGCCAGCATCCGCGCCGACCGAGTGCACGGCCGGCACTCCAGGCCGGCCGCTGCGGAACTGACGAACCGGAAGGGGCACCGTATCATGATTATAGGACCGCCTCAGCCCTGGCAGGGTACGCGATCTGTAGTTCCGGGAACCTCCTCGAGGGGGGCTGGAGGCGGGCGGCCGCGGGCGGGCCCGTTCGCATCCGCTCGATGAGTTCAGACCGGCATACCAGCCGCGAAGCGACGGGGTGAGCGGACAATTCTGTGGTTCAGAGATGCCGCCAGCAGCAGGCCCGGTCCGCCTTGTCCGGTTCAGTCGCCTGAGCTCACTTGTCGTCCCACCACCGGTCGAGGTATCCTCCTCGCATTCGAGTCGCTCGCTCGAGATGAGGTTCCCATGGACGATGCACTGGCCGACCAGATCGCGCGTATCCTTCCTGAAGTCACGGCCTTACGGCATGAACTGCATGCTTACCCGGAGCTGTCGTTCAAGGAGTATGAAACGTCCAGGAAAGTACGTGAGTGGCTTGGCGCCTTGCCGAACCTCACGGTGCTCCCGCCGTTCATTGAGACAGATGTGGTGGCCGTTCTGAACCCCGATCGCGAGGGGCCCTGCCTCGCGCTACGTGCTGACCTGGATGCGCTGCCGATCACGGAAGAGCTGGACATCCCGCACAAATCCAGGAATCAGGGTGTGATGCACGCCTGCGGCCATGATGGCCATACCGCCGTGCTGGCGGGTGCCGCGGCCGTCCTGGCCCGGATGGCCGACCAGCTTCCCGGCAAGGTGAAGTTCATCTTTCAGCCGGCGGAGGAGGATGGTGGCGGTGGGGGGGTACTCGTGCAGCGGGGCGTTCTCGATGCGCCCAGGGTGGATGCCGCCGTCGCGCTTCATGCCTGGCCGACCCAACCGCTGGGCAGCATCGCCATTCGTCACGGCGCGGCCACGGCCGCCAACAACGAGATCCGCATCCGCGTACGCGGCAGGGGGGGACACGGCGCTTACCCGCATCGTTGTGTCGATCCTATCCTGGTGGCTGCCCACATCGTGACCGGCCTGCAATCGCTGGTGGCGCGACACGTGAATCCCTTCGAGAGCGCCGTCGTGACCATCGGCCAAATCACCGCAGGCGCAGCGGCGAATGTCATACCCCCCGAGTGCCACATGCGCGGCACGATCCGCTACTACCTGCCAGAGATCGGCGAGCTGCTGCGTGAGGGCACGCGCCGGATTGCCCAGAGCATTGCCCACGCCCAGGGCGCCGAAGCGGACGTCCAGATCCTCGGTGGGTATCCGGCGCTCTCCAATGATGAGCAGGTCGCCGAGCTGATAGAAAACACCGCCCGCGACCTGTTTGGGGACGAGCACGTGATCACGAAGGAGTCGCCCAGCATGGGGGCTGAGGACTTTGCCTTCTATGCCCAGAAGGTTCCCGCGGCCATGTTCCGGCTAGGGGTGCGTCCGCCGGATATGGACGTCTATCCGGGTCTTCACAACCCCAGGTTCGAGTTCCGCGATGAAGCCCTCCCGGTGGGCATCCGCATGTTCTGCGAGCTGGTCCTGCGGTTCCTGCGGGAGCGTGGCGCCGCTGCCTGATCCTGCCAGGGTACGCACGGCCAGCCAGCCGCCAGCCGGTCGCCGAGCTAACCGGCCGAGCAGCAATGCAGCGGCGACGGGTGGGCGACCGTCCAAAATCAAGGCCCTTCGCCGGCACGGCTGGCCAGTTCCCGGTCCAGGTCCAGCAGCGAGGCCGGGTCGCCCTTCAC
>BTUC01000295.1:0-8978 GCA_045863575.1 Phycisphaerae bacterium | reverse complement strand
CGCGGGCGGCTTCGGTGTCCCCGGCCTGGGCGCGGACGTCTGCCAGCAGGCTCCAGGCCAGCGCATCGGCCGGTCGTTCGCGCAATAGCGTTTCGAGAGCATCGGCCGCGGAGGCGAGGTCACGTTGTTTCCAGCAGACGTACGCGAGCAGCAGCCGGGCATCCGGCCGGGGGTTCTTGAGCTGTACCGCACGGGACGCCGCTTCGCGGGCCGTCAGCAGGTCCCCGCCCGCAAGGCTGGCGCGAGCCAGCCCCGTCCACGCGGCGTGACTCGCCGAAAAGCGCTGCGTGGCTCTCCGCAGTGTGGCCTTGGCATCGTCAAACTGCCGCAATTCGGTCTGGGCTCTCCCCAGCGCGATTAGCGCAAAGGCAGGCGGCTGTTGGTCAGTTTCAATTGCGGCCGTCAGCACGCTGGCTGCTTCCAGGTACTGACCCGCCAGGGTCAGAGCCACGCCAAACTGGATCTTGAGCGTGCTGTCCTCGCTGGCGATACGGACGGCCTCCCGGTAGTCGTCCGCGGCCTGCTCGTACTGCCCGAGAAGGCTATGGATCTGCCCGGCCAGCGCACGCAGCGTGGCATTGTGCTCGAAATCAGTCCATCGATCCTGGACGAGCCTGAGCGCCTCGGCGGGTCGTTCCAGGCCCACCAGCGTCTCCGCAACTGCGGCGACGTAGTGGGCGTTCATCGGGTCCCGGCCGGACGCCTGCCGGTAAGCGGACAGTGCTTCGTCGAGGCGCCCGTACCGCTGCGCGATCAACCCGGCCAGGTAATCCGTTTCCGGACCGGTGGCCCCGTTGGCCCGGGCGACGTGGAGGGCCTGGACCGCCGAGGCGGTTTCGCCGCGCTCGATCAGGATGCGGGCCTGTAGCAGATTGGCCTCGGGCAGCGCCGGATCCAGCTCCAATGCCTCCTCCAACTGCTTCTGGGCATCGTCCAGTTCACCGGCGGCAAACTTGTCAGCGGCCACCTGCGATTTGATCCGGCTGCGCACGCTGCTCCAGCGCTGCAGCGCCTCCTTCTTGGAGTCAGGCGGTGTGATCGTGTTGCAGGCGGCCAGGCATACCGGCAGCGACGCCACCAGCATCATCCATGCGCTTTTCATGATTCTGCTCCATCGAGTGGTTCGGTGGGGGCCGGGGCGGTGGCCGGCGGTGGCGTCGGGTCCCATGCGGGCATCTCCTCGAAACCGCTGGGCCCCAGGAACTCGGGGAAGCACCAGGGCGGCCCCGGTCTGTCAAACAGTGGCCCGTATACGCCGTGCTCCTCGCGGATACGTCGCTGAACGAAGGTGCGGATGGCCGAGCCGTCGTCCTCCCACTCGCGCTGATCCAGAAGCTGCTCCTTGAGCTGGATGGCGGCGAGGAACTTCGGATGATTGTTGATGGCCAGGTCGAGATCCCAAAGGGCCTTGCTGATACGGCCGCACTCCAGGTGCTGAAGAGCCCAGCGGTAGTGCGCCTGGGCCAGGCGTTCCCGGCCGTGGAACTGCAAACCCTGGCGCATGCCCACGCGGTAGCGCTCCACGTCGTTGATGGCCTGAATGCTGGCCGCGTGCATGTCGTCGGCGTTCTTCATGACATGAACGGTGAGCAGGATGATGATTTCTTCGCGCTGCGTCGTGTCGCGCGAGTTGCGGAACATGGCCCCCGCGATGGGGATGTTGCCCAGGATGGGCATCTGCTCGCGGACCGCGGAGGTCACTTCGCGGAACAGACCTCCGATCAGAATGGTGTGGCCGTCCTTGACCATGATGTTGGTGGTGACTTCGGTCGTTTGCTCGAATGGCAGGTTGGCCGCGGTAATACCGCCGGTGGAGTCTTCGGGGTGGACCTCCATGCGGACATAGCCGTCGCCGCCGATGAACGGCCGGAAGATGAGTCGCGTACCGGTTTCCAGGAACTCGACCGACTGGACCGCCGCGGTCTGTGTCACCGTGGTGGTCAGATAGCCATCGCGCCGTCCGACGATGACTTCACCGCGCTGCTTGTTGAGGGCCAGCACCTTGGGATTAGCCAGCACCGTCGTGTCCGTCACCTGTTCGAGGGCCCGCACGAAGGCCGCCACGTTGTTGCTGATCAGGCCGAAAGTGAAGCCGCCTTCCGGAATGGCGTCATTGAAATCCGTGCGCGTGGTGAAGCTTGTATCCTCGAGGCGCGCGGTGGGCACCGCCCCGGTGGCCAGATCAGTCACTCCAGGTGAGACCGATGCCAGGTTGCGGAAGTCCACGCCGCCGACCACGTTGAAGTCAATGCCGAGGGCGTTGTCCTCGTTGAGCTGGGCCCGCAGGATGGTCGCCTCGATCAGGATCTGCTGTGGGCGGCTGTCCAACTCGGCAATCGTTCGCGCGATCTGTTCGAGTCGTTCCGGCGCGGCGGTGACCACCAGGTAGTCTTCCTGCGTCGCGGTGTCGCCGCCGGCCTGCTCCTTGCTGGTGGCCAAGCCTATGCTGGCGGCCACGCTGGCGGCCACGCTGCCGCCGTTTCCGACCAGCGGCTGAATGACCGGCAGAAGGTCGGTGGCCCGGGAGTAGAACAGTCGGAACACCCGGGTCACAGGCTTGCTGGTGGCCGTCTCCATGGCGGCCAGCTCCTCGTTGGTATACACGTAGATGAAGTTGCCCCGCTCGCGCCAGCCGGCCCCGTTGCTGTCGAGGATGGCGGTCAGGGCCTCCTCAAAGGTGACGTTGTACAGATTGGCCGTCACCGTGCCCGAAACCTTCTGACTGGCGACGATATTCCGCTGGCTCTGTAGGGAGAGCATTTGCAGCACGCTGGCCAGATCCAGGCTGCGTACGTGCATCTCCACGCGGCCTTGCGGGCTGATGTGGATGTCCGGCGGCTCCTCCGGCTCGGCAGGCTCTGCCATCGGTGGCTGGTCGGGAGGGGCCTCCAGCGCGGGCACTTCCGGCAGCTCCGCTTCTCCCGGAGCCGGAGCCGTGGCCGTGGCCAGGCGGGTCAGCAGCGTCTGGACCGACATCGGATCGGCGTCCTGGGCGGCCGTCCGGGGACCAAAGGTCCCCCCCAGCAGCGCCGCGAGGGCCGCGCCCAACGTTATCTTCCGTGACTTCGCGCATCTCATGAGCAACACTCCTTGATGCTCTTGTGCAAGGGCCGGCGTCGCGCTGGTCGGCTATTTCAGCAGCAGTTCCAGCCGCGCGCCGTCGCGCTGGAGAACCACGCGGGTCGGCTCGATGGCCTCAACGACGAACCCCGCGATCTCCTGTCCTTTGCGCAAACAGCGCCCGTTGATCCAGGCCAGCGGTTCCGTTCCGCAGATGGTGCTCTGAAGCACCAGCTCGACCTGAGTGCTGGCATTTGACTCCTCTGGTGCTTGCCGGATAACTATGTCCGGATCCACCGGGTAGCGCTGTAGATTGAACTCGAACGGGTCCCGGGTCAGCTCGCGGCGGAGCGTCCGGCCCGGTCTTACCCGGGTCTCGGCTGTTCCGGCGGCAGCCGTGTGAGCTGACAGCGGAGCAGCGGGAACAACCGGGACGGCGAGCTGGCCGGCGTCAGCCTCCTCGGGTGTGCCGGAACCCAGGAACAGCCGGGCGTAGACAACCACCATGACCACCGCAAGGACGACGAGCACCGTCGTCTTGCGCGCATCCCTGGCCAGGTGCGCCTTGACTACTGCCCAGATTGGTGGCTTGCTGACGTTCATCCTGCATTCGCTCCGCGCGGCGGGGCACGGAAAAAGACCTTCAAATCCAATGCCGCGGTTACCTGCCCGGCGTGTTCCTCGGCGGCCGCGGTGGTCAAGCGTTCGATCCGGGTCAGCCGGGGCATCCGCTCGATGTCCTGAAGCAGGGCGTGCACGTTGGGAAACGTCCCGCGCACCTTGAACGCGATCGGCAAGGCGGTAACTTCGCCTTCCCGCACGGGCTGACCGGGCTCCACAAAGTCGGCACGAAGGCGCCGCTCCTGCGCGATGCGGGCCAGGCTTTCCAGAAACGAGCCGATGCTGGGCGCGTCCGGGAGCAGATCATCGAACCGGGCTGTCTTCTCGGACAGTCGAGCCAGTCTGCTCTGGGCCTGGCTGACCGCCTCGGCCGTGTCAGCCCGGGTGAGCAGACCTGAGCTGTCCTGCCCGAGCTGAGTGTGGAGCTCCCGGATGCGGCGCATCTGGGGGCGCGTGACGAGCGCCAGGAAGCAGGTGGTTATCAGCACGATGGCCACGCACCAGATCACCCGCTGGCGTTCCCAGATTCTGCCTCCTCGTGCACTCATTGCTCGACCTCGATCGGGCGTACGGTAAACCTCACTTCGAACTCGCGGAGCCTGCGGCCATCCAGGCGCGCCTCGCGGGAAATCTCCAGATTCACGTCCGCAAAAATCGGGCAGGAGCTGAGCTTTCCGAGAAACATGCCCACTTCAACGTCCGTGGCCGCTACGCCGGTCAGCTTGGCGCGGGTGACCGGTGGCGGCGGAGTCGCGGTCGCCTGTGGGCTCGCGGGCGCCTTCGGTTCGGCGGCCGGTGGGCGTGCGTCCACCTCCAGCGAGCGAATGGACATTGATTCACTCATCAGCCCGGTGAGTTCACCAATGACCGCGTCCAGCGGTGCATCGTCTTCGAGTCGGGCCAGCAGGTCTGCCCGTGTGGAGAGTTCCGCGGTTCGCGCGTGAAGGAACTTGAGCTGCTGCTGGGCCGTCTGCACGCCTTCAACGCCCGAGTGCAGCAGATTGAGCGAAGCCTCCGCGGAGCGGATTCGGGAGGTGTTCAGACCGTGCAGCCCGCCCAGGCACAGTACCAGACCGGCGGCCATGAGCACATTGCGTCGCATCTCGCGTCGTCGCCTGCGAATCGCGTGGAAGCTGGATGGAAGGAAATCGATTTCCCTCATCAGGCCACCTCCGCCATCTGGTCAACGGGCTTGAGGGCCAGGCCCAGGGCGGTGGCCCATTCAGGCTGGCCGGTTCGGCGGTCGGCGCCGTCATTATCGAGCTCAAATCCGAGGTTGCGCATGGGACGGCCGGTGTGGAACGGCAGATTCACCTGGTCGGACAGCACGCGGAGAATGTCCAGATCGCTCGCCTCGCCGCCCACCACGGTGGCCGCGTCCGCCCGCTGTCCGCGGAAGGTAACCGAGCAGTAGCGCAGGCAGAGACCGATTTCCTTGCCGAGCTGTTCGAGGGCCGGCCGCAGGGCATCCAGCGCGGCGCGGCGTACGTTCTCGGCGACCGGCTCGCCCGCGCCCTGGCCGGTAACCGTGGCGATGTGCTGACGGTGGAGCCGCAGGCGGACCTGGATCGCCTCCAGCTGACTGAGCGAAAGCTGCTCCGCCACCAGTTCGTCAAAACGGCGGCCGCCGATCGGCACGGACTTGATGAAAATGATTTCCGGACCCCGCGAAACAATCACACGCGTCGCGCTGTAGCCGAGGTCCACGAACAGGTTGGATTCGTTGGCGTCCTCAGTCCGCCGGAGGAATCTCTCAAAACCCCGGAATACCGCGCAGGGCAGTGCATCAATGGCCGCAGGGACCAGGTTCATCCGTGCCAGGAGGGCCACGCGGGCGTCGATCACCGCTCGTTCCGCGGCGAGCACAATCACTTCTTCGCGAATCTCGGTGCCCTGGCGGACGTCCCCGGCGGGCAGACAGCGCAGCTCGCAATTCTCGGGATCAATCGAGAGCCGGTCGGCGGCCTCGAACTGGACGGCCGCGGCGATCTCCTCCTCGGGCATCGGCGGGATACGCAGGTTACGGACATGCAGCTCATCGAAGCTCAGGGCGGTAATCACCGAACGCCCCACGAAGCCACCTTCAGCCAGCATCTCCTGCACGGCCTGCACCCGCAGGTCGTCGAGCTCTTCGGGGGCGTAATTGCCCAGCGGCAGCTCACGAAGGGCGCAGGCAATCACCGCCGGCTGGCCGCACTGGCGGGCGAGTTGCATCATGCGGATCGTGCGGGTGCCAAAATCGATCCCGATGGGGTGGACCGGTCTTCGGACCCAAGAGAACGAGCGGCTCACAGCGGACTCCTGATACGCACCGGCGGGCAGCTTGCACTCCTGCCTCAGCAGGCGGGCTACCCGCGCGAGCGGAACGATCCTCACGAAACCCGAGCCGGGGGCTACTTGATTCGGGGCGGTTTGGCCGCCCCCGGGGCTCCCGGTCGAGGTGAGGGCGCCGGGGCGCCCCCGGTTCCTTTATCGGTACCCGCGAGAGTGACCTTAATGGACTGGGTGCGCAGATGCTGCAGAATTGCGTCCAGAGTGCGATTGGTCTGAAGCTGGGCGTCCAGCAGTTGCTGGCGCTGCAAGCCGCTGTCGGGAATTTGAGCCTGGGCCCGGGGCTGCAGGGGCCCGATGAGGGCCGATAATTGGACGGCGATCACGGCCAGCAGGACGACAATTCCCGTCAAGCACCAGCGCAACCAGCGGGCGTTCATCTGCTCATGCATCGAGGTGCCTCCTCAAAAGAGACTTGACAGGCCGCCCCCCCACGCGGCCTGTCGAAGCCTGAGTGTCATTTGGTTTTTGCGCGGTGGGTCGCGGCTAGTAGGTGGCGTAATCCGCGTGATTGTTGGCCTTGAACTCCCCGGTGGTTGCATTGTAGAACCAGTCGCTGCTTCCCACCGCGCCATTGCCGACCGTATTCGCGCCGGTATAGGGATTGTTGGGGATTGACTGTAGATAGGGGCCGAGATTAAATCCGGCCGTGCCCGGCGCGGCGGTGGTGCCGTCGGCCTTGCTGGCCTTGGTCATCTGGTCGGTGAAGGTGTCCAGCGCAGGGTTGGTCTCGTTGTGCTGCACCCGGTAGAGCTGGATCTGGCCACGCACGATCTGAAGGTTGGTCTTCAAGGCGCTCAGCTTGGCGTCCGTGCTGGCGTCGGTGAATTGCGGGACCACGATCGCCGCCAGAATGCCCAGAACGATGACGACAATGAGAATCTCGACCAGCGTAAAGCCGCGATTGCTGCGTCTCATGCCACACCCTCACTTAAATGAGACTGGACGCCGGCTCCAGCTTTTAGGCGGTCACCTTGACCGCGTTGCTGGCCGGGGGGTCACACCCCTTTGGGGGTTGTCCGCAGGGTCTATCGACACGCGCCGCAGGGGACTTGACAACCGGTCGATCAGGGGACGGGACGCATTGCTTCCGTACGCTGGCTGGTGAGCCATTCCAGCAGGTCGCGGTCCTGACCAGGTCCGGAAACGAGCGTGGCGGTCACCCGGTCCCGGCGCAGGGAATGTGTGCCCGCCGGTCGGGCCACGGGCAGCAGTATCCGCAGAGGAGCTGCCTGCGGGAATGGTTCGGCCAGCTCGGCAACCTGGCCCGGGAAGGTCGAGTAGAGACGCAGGTGCCACTCGCCGCACCAGGGTCGGATGTTCCAGTGGCCCGGCCGTCCGGCCGCCCGTTGGAAGGTGGCCGCGATGACGGAAATCGCATCGGGTGTGAGCCCGGCCAGGGGAACGTCTACGACAACCACGCCACCCGGGGCCAGGTGACGGACCAGCCGTTCGAACCACTCCAGTGTGTAACCGGGGAACCGCCCCCCGGTCTGCTGTAGAGGCCCGTGCTGATAGATCAGGTCGTAGACACCCCGGTCCAGGCGCAAAGCCCGGAAGGCATTGTCCCACGAAGCGAGGTCGGGGGCGCTGGTTGCCCGCTCATGCTGCGGTGAGAACGCATAAGACAGCGACACCAGGGCCGCTGGTCCCGCCGTGCGCGTGAGTTTTTGCGCAGGTCCGGTGACATCCAGGCCAATGACGCAGAACCGCCGCGCGCCGGGCAAGGCCATGTCCAGCACCGACTCGAGCTCGCCACGCGGAGCCGTTCGGCTGGATTGTTGTCGTGATGCCCGCGCCCGGCGTTGGATATCCGCCGGGAACAACAGAATGGCCGCGGCCAGGGAAGCGAAGACCAGCGCGAGCCGGCGATGGCGGATCCCAGAGGGTGACGACTCTTCGAAGATAATGACAATTCCGCCGACGGACAGCAGGATGAGTGCACCGGCGGCCATCGTGCCCATGGGCCCCAGGTGGGGGAAGCCGGCCCAGCGCCCGATCATCAGCCCCACGGCTGTTCCCACCAGCACGGCCGTCGAGAGCTGACCCCAGCCGCGGGCACGCACGCCGCTATGCGCCAGCCAGGCTCGCCCTGCCTGGCCGAGTGCCCACCCGGCGGGCACACAGATGACCGCGAATTGAATCACCAGACCCGCCCATCCCTCCGGCAACCGGCAGGCCAGGGTCACGCCCGCGCCCGCCGCCACGCCCGCCAGCCAGAGTGCCCAGCCGCAGTGGTCCTCCGGCCGCATCCGTGTCTTGAGCAGACCGGCGGCGAGCCCCGCTGCCAGCATCAGTATGCAAAAAGGAGGCAATAGCCGCGTAAGGGCTGTTCCGGCGATTCCTGTCTGGCTCATACCTTCAACCCAGCCCGTCCCGACCAGAACGGTCCCCGTGCCCCAGGCGGCCAGGGCCAGCAGCGTCAGGTGCTCTCCGCGAGCCAGTTCCGGCGGCTCTTCCGGCTGGTCGCCACGAAACGTTGGAGGCGGCTGGCTCTCCTGAGAGCGGAACACGGACAGGGCGGCCAGCGCGAACAGCGGCAGAGAAGCCATGAGCAGCTGCTGCTCCCCCGAGAGGCCGCGATCCGCCAGCCAGTCGTGCGCCAGGCACGCCAGTCCCGTGCCCGCCAGGAACGCGGCCAGCAGGCCCGGCACGCTCCGAGGGTCCTGCTTTTGCGCTGCCAGCAGGGGGGGAAGAGCGGCCAGCGTGATGGCCGTGATTGCCCAGGCGGGCGCCGTGAGCACGGCCGTGCCCACCCATTCCAGTCCTGACAGCGTCAAACCCGTCCAGAAGAACTCCTCGATCAGGGTCCGGTACGCACGTCCTGCAACGATCAACAGACCGGTCGTGACCAGCATCAGGCAGGCGCTCAAGGATGACAGTACTGCCACGGCGAGCCAGAGCATCGATTCATCCCGCTCGTGCACCGCCCGCAGCATCCAGAATGTGGGGCCGTTTCCCTCGGG
>BTUC01000294.1:0-8995 GCA_045863575.1 Phycisphaerae bacterium | reverse complement strand
CTGGAGGATCATGGTGTTCGAGCGAATGACCATTCTGAATGTAGAGCGTCCGCCGAACGCACTCTTCCAGAGGGCGGCTTCCTGCCCGGTATTGAGATCGTGGGCCAGCTTGCTGTAGTGCCACCGCTGGCCGTCAAAGAAACACGCGGCTCCGATTGTACCGGTGGTCTCGACGTCGTTGGGGGCACGGTTGACGGCCGCGAACGAGCCGAAGGCCAGCGCATCGTGGACGCGGCCGGCCCGCCATGGCCCCTGATCCCCGTTGCCCAGGTCGGGATCTTCCGTGGTCATGCCTTGGCGCGGCGCCTGCTCGGCGTCGTGTGATAGTTCGACGTAGAAGTTGGAGCGGCTGCCGTATGTCTCGCCACGGAAATCCACCGTGAACTCGAGCGTGAGCGGCTTCTCGTCGGTCCCGAAGAGGACTCTGCCCGTGCCGATGCCGTCGTTGCCCGCGCCGTACATAGGCGTCCTGTTCAACTCGAGATTCGCCGTCATACGGTAAGCCGAGGTGGTGGTGTGCATCGCCCCACCACCAGGCTCCACGCCCTGGTTGATCGCGAACGAGCCGCCGGCCGAACCCGAGTGGCTGTAAGTCAGCGGCCAGAACGCCAGCATCGACGAGAGGTTCCACGAGCCGATCTTCTTCTGACCGGCCAGCATCCCGTCGAACCGCTCGTCCACCCGCCGCCCGCCGAAGGGGTCTGGATCGCAGTCGTCACCGATGCCATCTTCGTCATCGTCGGCCTGCCCAGGATTCGCGATAAAGGGGCAGTTGTCGCAGGCATCGCCGATGCCATCACCGTCCGTGTCCAATCGGTCCGGGTTGTGCACGGAGGGACATTGGTCACAGGCATCGCCGACGTTGTCGCCGTCCGTGTCCATCTGGGTGGTGTTGTGGACGGCAGGACAGTTGTCGCAGGCGTCGCCTACGCCATCATGGTCGCCGTCGAGCTGGTCCGCGTTGGCCGCGGACGCACAGTTGTCCTGGGCGTTGGCGATGCCGTCCTCGTCGATGTCGGGATCGCACGCGTCGCCCACGTCGTCGCCGTCCGTATCGGCCTGGGTCGAATTCCTGACCGTCGGGCAGTTGTCGCAGGGATCGCCGACGCCGTCGCCGTCCGTGTCGGGTGGGATCGAGGTCACCGCGATCAGCGCCTGTCCGTCGAGAATCGCCTCGGCGAGTTGCTGACGGTAGCCATACAGGACTGACGGATGGCGCGTGAAGGCCGAGGTGGAGATCCCGCTGACCACGGACGCGGGGACTGCCAGCAGAGCCCGCGCCGAGGCCAGGTAGGACTCAACCTGCGGCGTGGCCGGACATCGTCCCAGCCGCCCGACCATATCCTCGAGCAGAACGAGATACTCGTAATCCTCGAGGCCATCGCGGATATTCTGAGACCGGATCGACGGCAGCGGCCCGACGCTGACCGGCCCCGGGTAGTACAGGCAGCCGTCGGCATCCGTGTAGCCATTGTACTTGTCGCTCCAGAGCGCGCGGGCGTCCCAGTTCGTATACGGTCCGCTCTCGATCAGCCCGTTCTTGGACATCCTGTCCGCTGAAACCAGGCTGTGTCCGTAGTTGGTGACCGCGTAGTAAAGAACGCCGTCAGGATTGTATTTGTAGGTCATTGCCCCCATGAAGAGGCGCGCTTCAATCGCCGGGTACTCCAGCAGCCAGTTGGCGCCCGTCGGGTGGCGCGGGTATTCGGCCAGGTACCACCACATCTCCTTGCCGTCGGCGCGAAGCCGCTCGGCCATCGTCCGGTTGTAGGTGGGCGGGCCGGGCACCCAGATATCCACCGCGTCCCAGAGGAAGGAACTCGTGGGCGAGGTGCCAAAGCTGGCGTCGTAGGCCGTCGTCATCGTCCTGACGCCGGGGTAGCTGTTGTGAATCGATGTGAAAGTGTTGTACATCTCCTGGTATTGGTCCGAGTGGACCTCGTCGTACCCGTAGACGTACGTCTCGTCCAGGCGCCCCAGGCCGTTGAAGTAGCTGTGCAGCGAGGTCAGGCCACCGGGGTTGTTTGTCGGCACCTTGCTCAGGCAGAAGGCGTTGTTCAACTGGAGCCACGGCGCAAAGAAACTACTCGACTTCGGCTGCGTATAGATTTCGCAGACGCTGAGGCGATGATCCTGGTGCATCTGGTAGTACTTGTTCTGGATCGTGCCCGACCAGCTGTTGCCATAGATCCAACTCGCCTGCCAGAGGCTGTCGATCGAGAAGGCTGTCGGCAGCGAAGAGCGAGCCGGAAGTGCGAAGTTCCAGACGCGCAGGTTGAGTGTCAGCGTGATCGGCGCGAGGCCGTTCGCCGAGATCGTGACGGTGGCCGTGTAGTCACCCGCCGGCGTCGTGCTGGTGGTGGAGACGTTGACCCAGTACGAGACGCGGTCCCCGGCGCTGATGTTGCAGGTGTTGGTGAACGTCAGCAGCGGGTCCGGCCACCAACCGCCATTGTCAGTCAGGTTGTAATTCGTCAGGTACGACGGGTATTCGATATTCAGGTCGCTGCGTGGCTGGGCGGCGCCTTTGACGTGACCCACAAGCCAGACGCTCACCTGCCCGTTGAACGCGCCTTGTCCGTTCTGCGGCTGGAGCGTGGAGACGGTCACGCGCGCGTTCGTCAGGTTCTGGTCGGGCATGACCACCACCTGGAATGCCTCATGCTCTCTCTTCGCCAAGGCCATGCTGTAGGAATTGGCCAGCCAGCCCTCGTATTCGGCCTGGAAAGGCCAGCCCTTCCGCTGCCCCTCAATCATGACCTTCTGCATGGGCGTGGCCACCCCGACCTGTACCGCCGCGACGGCCGGGCTGAGGGAACACGCGACCACCAGGCAACCCACCGGCAAGAAACGGGCGTCACAATGCATCACCGCCTCCGGAATAGCTCGTCTGCAACAGCGGGCTTCCATCAGGTATCCCGCAAACCTCACGGCATTATGTTAACAGATCAACGCCTATTGCGTCGACCGACCGCGGTTGCAGGCTGGGCCGCGGCCGTCAGAATCCAACCAGCGGTCTACGACTGCACGTAACTTGCATCGGCCTTGCGGGATGACTGCCAGTCGATGACGGCCGACAGTAGTTCTACCAGACATCAATTACTAGATCGATTCGCATCGGAGACAAATGGGTAGAAAGTGTGGGTGCTCCGTGTGTTGGTGTATCTCCGCGACAGCTTTATGATGACGCCGCGAGGTGCCGGAAGGCGGGAAGGTCGATTTGGCTACGGCACTGCTGGTGAACTAAAGCCTGGCCGGCTGCCAGGCCAGTCTTGGCCAGGATCTGAACGACGGCAAACCATGCACGATCTTCCATTGATCATGACCATTGCGGCTGCCTTCACTGCCGCGTGGCTGTTGGGCCTTCTGACTCAGCGTCTGAGTCTCTCACCCATTGTCGGCTATCTCATTGCCGGGATTGTCATCGGTCCATACACGCCGGGTTTCGTGGGCGACATTCAGATTGCCCAGCAGTTGGCGGAGGTGGGGATTATCCTGCTCATGTTCGGCGTGGGCCTGCACTTCCACGTCAAGGATCTTCTCGCCGTGCGGGGAGTGGCGGTACCCGGCGCCGTGGGTCAGAGCGCGGTCGCGACCGTGCTGGCGATGCTGATCTTCTCCGCGCTCGGCCTTCCGGTCAAAACCGGCGCTGTCCTGGGGATGGCCATGGCCGTGGCGAGCACCGTTGTGCTTATGCGCGTGCTGATGGACGCTGACGCTCTGAACTCATCCGAAGGCCACGTGGCCGTCGGCTGGCTGCTGGTCGAGGACGTGTTTACCGTCGTCGTGCTGATCCTGATCCCGGTTCTGGGCAGCGGCCAGGCCTCCGCCTCCGGTCTGCTGGTCGCCCTGGCGCTGGCATTGCTCAAACTCGCTGCCCTGGTCGCCATGGTCATGGTCTTCGGAGCCAAGGCCGTGCCCTGGGTCATGGTGCAGGTGGCCCGCCTGCGTTCGCGCGAGTTGTTCACCCTGACCGTCCTGGTGTTCTCGGTGGCCATTGCCGCCGGTGCGTATGTGGTCTTTGGCGCATCGATGGCGCTGGGCGCGTTTCTGGCCGGCATGATGGTCGCCCAATCACCGGTGAGCCACCAGGCCGCGGCCGATGCGCTGCCTCTGCGCGACTCCTTCGCCGTCATTTTCTTCGTGTCCGTGGGGATGCTCTTCGACCCCCGGTTCATCATCCAGGAACCCCTGATGATCCTGACCGCCCTGGGCATCATTCTGATCGCCAAGCCGTTATCCGCCCTGATCATCGTGGCGGCGCTGGGGCACTCCGGACGCACGGCGATCACCGTAGCGCTGGGACTGGCGCAAATCGGGGAGTTCTCGTTCATCCTCTCTGAACTGGGCCGCAATCACCACCTGATGCCGGATGCCGGGCACAGCGTCCTGGTGGCCAGCGCCATCATCTCCATCACGCTGAACCCGATGCTCTTCCGCTCACTGCCGCGCCTGGAGACCTGGCTTCGGGCACGGCCTCGGCTGTGGAATCTGCTGAATGGCCGTGCGGAAGCGCGGTCCCGCAAAATGAATCTGTCCGCCAGTGGCAAGGTACAGGAACGGCCGACCGCCGGCGATCACCTGGCCATCGTCGTAGGCTTCGGGCCGGTGGGCCGCTCGGTACACACGCTCCTGAAGGACGCCGGCTTGAGCACCTGCGTGATCGATCTCAACATGGATACCGTCTCCCGCCTGAACTCTGAAGACCAGCCGGCCATCTTCGGGGACGCGTCCCATGAAAGCATCCTGGAGCAGGCGGGCATGCGCCGGGCCAAGCACCTGGTTGTCACGCTGCCGCACGTCACAGATCGAGTCGCGGTGGTCACCGCCGCTCGGAATCTGAATGCCAAAGCGCGCATTCTCGTTCGCGCTCACTACCTCCGTGAGCGCAGGGATCTCGAGCAGGTGGGAGCCACGGCGGCGGTCTTCGAGGAGGAGGAGGCGGCCGTCGGCCTCGCCCGACTGGTGCTGGTGGACACGGGTGCCCGACGCGAGGTCGCGGAGCGGAAGGTACGCGATCTGAGGATGCAGCTCATTCTTGACAACATGTCCAACATTCACGCGCAACGGGTGCGCAGCGTGATGGTGCCCTGGTCGCGCGTGGGACGCCTGTCGAATAAGCTGACCCACGAGCAGGTGCTGCGACAGGTTGCCTCCCAGCGGTTCTCCCGCTGGCCCGTCACCGATGCCGAAACGGGAAGAGTGACAGGATATCTGCTGACGAAGGATTTGATTGCCGCAGCGGCCGGCCGCGATGATTGGCTGAAGCTGGTTCGCCCCGCGCACATCGTCGGCCCTGAAGACACGATTGAATCAACGCTGTTGCGCACACAGCAGGAGGGCGTCACCGTCTGGATCGTGGAAGAGGCGGGCATGCCTGTCGGCATGATCACCATTGAGGATGTGCTGGAACAGATCGTGGGAAGGATCGAAGACGAGTATCCCCGGGAAGCCCGCGTGACGCTGCGCAGCACCGTTCAGGACGGCGGGATCCTGCTCGACGTGAGGGGCAGAACCCGGGAGCAAGTCATCCAGGAGCTTGCGGCGGCGATTCCGGCCCAGCGCCTGACGAACGGTGCAGATATCGTCGAGCTCGCCCTGGCCCGCGAGGCGGAGGTTTCGACGGATCTGGGCACGGGCGTCGCCGTACCGCATGCACGAGTTCCGGGCCTGACCACCCCGTTTGTGGTCTTTGGACGCTCGCGCGAGGGGATCATGTTCTCCCCGCAGTCCTCGGAGCTGGTCCGCCTGGTGTTTTTGCTGATCACTCCGACGCACGAACCCGAGGTCCAGCTTTCGCTACTCGCGCAGGTAGTCAGCGCGGTGAGCAACCCGACCACACGTGAAGAGCTGCTGGCCGCATGCTCCCCCTCAGAGGTACTGGACGCCCTGGTCGAGACGCAACATGCGACCGCCGCCCGTTAGCCGGATGCGCCACTGCGGGCGAAGGGGAACCGGGGGGGATCGGTGCTCGGGGCGCACAGTCCAGTGGGGCTCATCGCAGGGAAACACATTCGTCCCCTGAAGCCAGTGCAGAGGTTCGTCATGTCCAGCAACCGCCGGATGCCCGCGTGCTTCAGACTCCCAAAAATGAGCTCCCGGAGAAACCTAACGTATACCTAACATTACAAATGTAACCTGTGCTGCTGGGCCTGTCAACTTGGGTTTTGGGAAGGGTTCACCGATTGGAGGACAGGTGTCACGGGGTTCAGCGACTCGAAAACCGGTGGCACACCGGTGACACATCGCTTGATTGGTTGGGCGGAGGTCGCTATCCTATGGGACTCCGGTTCCGGCCCTTTCCTGGGCGGGGACCGGTCGTTTGTTATGGAAAACCAGCGTTGATAAGTGGATGGCAGCCGATGGCCCAGCCCCTTGATCCGAGTCTGATGGACATCCTGGTGTGTCCGGAAAGCCACGCCAGGCTCGTCCAGGTCGGAGATTACCTGTACAGTACGGACCCGGCCACCCGGCGGCGCTATCCGATCCGCGACGGCATCCCCATCATGCTGATCGACGAATCTGAGGTCGTCGACGAGGCGGAGTTCCGGCGGATCATGCAGGAGAATCAGGAGAAGGTTTCGAATGGCTAACGTCGCTCCGAAGCGGAAATCCCGCGCCCCGCAAACGAAGTCCCGGTTCCCCGATCGCGGAAAAGAGGATTGGAAGGGACCGTTGGTGGACTACAAGGAGGTCGAGCTGCTCCGCAAGTTTCTGACCGCCAGCAGCAAGGTGATGTCGCGCAAGCGGGCCGGCACCAACGCCCGCGAGCAGCGGGCCCTCAGCCTGGCCATTAAGCGGGCCCGTTTCCTGGCCCTGCTGCCGTTTACCGGGACGTGATCGAACGGCCGATATCCGCGCCCGTAGCTCAATTGGATAGAGTAGCAGGCTTCGAACCTGACGGTTGGAGGTTCGAGTCCTCCCGGGCGCGTTGAAATCAGGGGCCACATCGAGTTGCCCGCACGGCTCCGTGAGGAGTTGCCGGCGGCTTCGATGTGGCCCCTTTCCGCAGGGCTTGACGATGCCAGCCAATTGGCGTACGCTGGTAAACAGGTCAAAGCCATGAACGTGCCTGACGACATGCCGACAGCCCGCCCCGACGACGGCCGTTGCTCCGTCGTCCCCGTCTATTCGTTTAGCTACGCCTGGTATTTCTGGTTTAACGGCCGACGGTGTCGATGGGCCTGAGCTGATCAAGAAGATTGGATCGCAGGAGCCCTGAGACGCCGAGACGCTCAGGGCTTTTTTCTTACATGCGGGACGAAACATGATCGACATCAAGCTCATTCGCCAGGATCCCCAGCGGTTCCAACGGGCCGCCGACCTCAAGCGGATGAAGACGGACATCGACGCTATCTGCGCCCTAGACGACCGGCGACGGACGGCGCAGATGGAGCTGGATGCGCTCAAACACCAGCAAAACGAGGCCAGCACCCAGATCGGCAATTACCGGAACCCCAAAAGCAAATGGTATCAGCAGCAGCTCGCCAACGGCCGTACGGTGGAAGAGCTGAAGGCCGAGTCCCAGCGGCTGGTGGATGAGGTGGCCCAACTCAAGAGCCGCACCAAGGAGCTGGAAACCCACTTCCGCGACGCCAGCATCCAGCTCGATGCCCTGCTGTTGACCGTCGCCCAGCCCCCCGACGAGGACGTCCCCATCGGCAAGGACGAGTCCGAGAACGTCGAATTGCGCAAAGCGGGCGCGCCGCCGACATTCGAATTCGAACCCAAAGACCACGTGCAGCTTTTGGCCGGCGCGGGACTGCTCGACCTGGAGCGCGGCGTGAAGCTGGCGGGCACGCGGAATTACGTCCTGCGGGGCGATGGGGCGGCTCTGCACCAGGCCGTTTTGCGGATGTCCATGGACCTCATGGTGGAGCGCGGCTTCACCCAACTGGTGGTGCCCGTGCTGGTCCGCGACGAGATGATGGTCGGCACCGGCTATTTCCCCGGCGGCGAAGAGCAGGCCTACCGCTGCGAACGGGACGCCATGAGCCTGGTGGGCACGGCCGAGGTACCGCTGACCGCGTATCACTCGGGCGAAATCCTCAATGAAGACGAGCTGCCCAGGAAGTACGTGGCCATGAGCACCTGTTTCCGCCGGGAGGCGGGCGCCGCCGGCAAGGACACCTACGGCCTCTACCGCATCCACCTGTTCGACAAGGTGGAGCAGGTGATCATCTGCCGCAACGACGAGGCCCTCTCCAAGCAGCACCACGCCGAGATCCTCCAGAATGCGGAGGACGTCCTTCAGCGGCTGGAACTGCCTTACCGTGTGGTCAACGTCTGCACCGGAGACCTGGGACAGGGGCAGGTTCAGAAGTTCGACATTGAAACATGGATGCCGTCGCGCGGCGGGTACGGCGAGACACACTCCGCCTCGCGGTTTTACGAGTACCAGGCGCGACGGCTGATGCTGCGCTACCGTGACGGGGCCAAGACCATCCGCTATTGCCACACGCTGAACAACACCGTGATCGCCAGTCCGCGGATTTTGATCCCCCTGGTGGAGAACCACCAGAACCCGGACGGCACTATTCGAATCCCCAAGGCCCTGCGGCCCTACATGGGCGGCCGGGAAGTAATTGGAGCAAACTGATGAGGCGATTGAAATCGTACCCGAACACCGTGAGCGGGCTGGAGGATCTCGAACGGCTGATCCTGGCTGCTTCGGGCAATGCCCGCCGGGCTCATCAACTGGCCGAGCGGATCCTGCATGAACTCTGTAGCGGCCGGCCTCCCGAGCTCTGTAGCGGCCGGCCTCCCGAGCTCTGTAGCGGCCGGCCTCCGTGCCGGCCGTTCGGTCCCGTGCCAACGGCCCCCACCGAGGCCGGCCACTACGGGGCTGAGCAACGGGAAACGGCACGAACCCAGAGCGAGACGGTGTCCGAGTCCGCCGACGAGTCGGGTTGGCGTCGGGCCGCCTGAGGAAACAAGCAGGTCATGAATCGCGAGTCGTCCATCCAGACGCATCACCCGGGCCGCTTCGGCCGCT
>BTUC01000293.1:0-9078 GCA_045863575.1 Phycisphaerae bacterium | reverse complement strand
ACGTGGACCACGCCGGGTCCGTTGAAAATGCTGCCCGGGCGCCAGGTGAATGCGCCGGTGATGGTGATCGGGCCGGTTCCACTGATGGTTCCGGGCCCATGGGCGAGGGTGATTATTTCGACCGGTTCGCCACTGTTGAAGTTCGCGGCGCCGCTGTTGAAGAGCCCCTGGCCGGTCGAGAACGAGTCGAAGTGGATGGTGCCGCCGACGGTTGCGTCGAAGTTTACGATCCCGCTCGGGATGCTGAAGTCGGGCCCATAGTTCACGATGGTGGCGCCGTTCATAAAGGTGAGCGTCTGGCCCCGCTTCATAACGGAGGACGACACGTTCCACAGGCCCCGTACCGTGTTCTCTCCCACGACGCCGGTCTCGAATTGTACCTGGTCGGCAACCAGGCTCGATCCGGGCAACAGCTCGTGGCCGCCACCGGTAAATTGTATGGTGGCCCCGGGCAGCGTCTTGATCTGCCCCGACGTGCTGCTGCCGCGCATCAGGCTCAGCGTGCCGGCTTCCACGCGGATCTCGCCGGAGTTATCCACGAAGGTGTCGATCTTGCGTGTACCGGTGTCGGTCTTCTTGATCAACACGCCGTCCAGGTCGAGCAGTGTGCCGGCCACCCCACCGAACACATCCAGGAAGCTGCCCGTGTGCGTGTAGATCGAGCCGGCCTGCAAGTGCAGAATCGCACCATTGCGCAGATCGATCCGCCCGGTAGCCACGCCCGTGCCGAAGGGCGAAAGCTTCAGCGCATGGCCGTCCAAGGTGGCGACGCCGTTGCCGACATCCATTCCGTTGACGTAGGTGGTACCCGGCCCGTCCAGCGTGCCGCCCGTCCAGTGCAGCGTGCCGGCCACATTAAGGTTCTCGTTCACGGTCAGGCTGAGCTGTTGGATTCCCTTGAGCAGGCTCAGGTCCCCGGCAATCACGCTGTCCTGAAACAGAGTCATGCCCGCGAAAGGGGCGGACACCGGCGGCGTCTGGATGGTCAGGTTTTCGCTGCAGGTGAGCGACACCAGGTTCAGATCGCCCTGCGTGTAGGTGACGGTCACCGTCTCGTCCGGATCATCGATGCACACGAAGTCTCCGTTTCCCGGTTCGGCTCCTTCGAGCCAGTTCGAGGGAGTATGCCAGGAGCCCGTGCCGCCCGCCCAGTGCAGCAGCGGCTGGCACTCGTCGGGCACGCCGTCCAGGTTGCAGTCCTCGCTGGTCCCCTCGTCGATGTCGCACTGGTCGGGGATCAGGTTATTGTTACAGTCCTCGTCGGAACCGCAGGTTGGGAATTGCAGGCAGAAGTTGTCTGGAACGCTGCACCCGATCTGGCCACCCCAACTGGCGCCGCAGAAGATGTCGCACACGTCGGGTACGCCATTATCGTTGCACTCCGTCACGGTGAAGGGACCGAACGTGGCCCATTGCGGGCTCCAGTTCCCCACGCAGTCGCGAGCCCGGATGCTGATGTAGTGGTTACCCAGGCCGAATGGGCCCTGGGTGATGGACACGCACGAGGCGGTGATCTCCTCGGTGAGGTCTGGCTGAATGCCGGCCGGATCAGTTCCCCACTCGATGCTGTACGCGCAGGCCCCGCTCACGTCGTCCGGCGGGCTGGCCCATTCCAGTGAGATGCACGGCAGCGGCCCGCCGATGCCGGCCGGATGCGAGGAGGACACCACTGCCTGCACTTCGCCAGGCGGCATGCTGTCCAGCGGGAACTGCCCGCCTGTCGTGTAGCCGGGGTGTACGTTGAACGCCGTGGACCAGAGGGCATTACGATGCTGCGGATATACGTCCAGGAAGCGCTCGATGAAATCGGCCGGAGATTGCGGCGGAACCGATAAGGTCGCGATGGTAAAGATCTCGTCGACCCCCAGGGCCAGGCAGTCGGTGATGCCGTCCACGTCCACGCTGCCGTCCCCGTCGTTGTCGTGCTCGTCCTGCGTGTCATCGTCGATGTCGCGCAGCAGCGCTCCCAGGAAGCCCTCGGTCTTGAACGGGTCGTGCAGCTGGCCGTCGTCTCCACACACGCCCAGTGTCTCCAGCGGGCGCGGCATTAGTGCCTGCCAGGGCGTTCCGTCGCTGAACGTGTAGCTGGTCGGGTAGTCACGGGTTACGACGTCTGCCAGCCAGTTCGGAAAGCCTTCATTCCATGCGTCGTTGGCCGTCTCCTCGCACCAGCGGCAATGCCCGCAGTCATCCGGCTCGTCACAGAAGCCGTTGCAGTAGTCGCTGCCGATGTTGATTGCGTAGTTCTCCAGGAAGTGATGGCCGTATTCGTGCGTGTGCGAACCCTCCTCCCACTCGCGGAAAGGGCTGATGAAGATCTCTTCGAAAAAAGGGTCGTAGTAGGCGTTGTCGCCGCTGTCGGGCCACTGAACGTCGACCTCCTCGACGCTGATGCCGGTACCGCTCTGATCGCGGATGAAATGGTGCGCCCGGACGATACTGGTGTGGATATGCAGGGGGGCCATCTGCGAGAGGTCTGCCGGCTTGAGCGTGCCGAAATTGTGCAATGAGCCTTCCCAGTCATCCACCACGTTGGCCACGTTGCTCCAGGAGTAGTCCTCCTCGAGGATATCGTTGGCGTCCTGAACATTGACATAGGGCGTGTCACACTCGAATCGCAGGTAAATGTCCGGGACGTCGCAGCCGGTCACGTCGCAGTCGTCCCAGTTGACTTCGCCGCTGTCGAAAAAGCCATTCTCGTCGGTGAACCCGGACCAGATGGTCTCGTCGAACACGGCGTCCTCGTCCATGACCTCTACCCAGATCCCGTGGACGCCCTCGTCGGTTGAATTCGCCCAGATGGGCTTCTGGTCAGAGTCCAGCGCCGATGGGCGGGTGTAGACGATGCGCCCGGTGAAGCGCAGGGTGGAGCCATTGGCATGGGGGCCGTCCTTGCTGAAGTCCTTGGCAGCCGGCGCGGCCGGCGGAGCTGCTGCCTCGGCCGAGGGTATCTGCACGGCGGCGCGATCCTTGCCTCGTTGCTCAAACGCCTGCGGCCCGAGCCGAAACGCGCGGCGGATCGTACGGCCGTTGTAGGTCACCGTGATTTCCACGGGCTGGTTCGGATCGCGCGGGATGGCCTGAAAAGGAACCGCCAAAACGCCGGGTGCCATGGCCTTACCTGGAGTCGGCTGGTCGATGGCCTGAACAGTCCACTCTTTGCCCTTGACTTCGACCTGTCCAATGATGCCGGCGCGTCCCGCCTCGATCAGCAACACGCCGTTGTACGGTTCGCCGGCCACGGCCCGGGGACTGTCCACCGGCATACGGATCTTGATCGATGGACCTACGTCCGCCCGTAGGGTCGTCGCCGCCCACAACAGGCCCAGCAGGAGCACAGCCCTGCCTGCTCGGTCGGTGACGCAGGCCCGCCGTGCCGGGTGTGCGCCGCCCATGTAGACCCGGTGCGCTGGGGCGTCGGGATATCCACTTGCCTTTGGCATCTTTCGGTCTCCTCAACGCGGCCAGTAACCGCACTTGTGTCGCCTTCGTGCGCGGCGGCGTTCTTCCGGGGTGGCCAGGCTCGGGCCCGAATGGCCATCGCAGCGCAGAACGGATGCAGGAACCCCGGGCAGGAGTCCGCATGTTGGCGATGCCCGGAGCGCGCCCGCTCGCGGGTAGGACGATGGCGCATTCGCCTCTGCGTTGGCACCCGGCGACAAATCTCTGAAAAGCAGCAAAAAGGCCCAACAGCCTGCGAGGGGCGGCATATTAGCATCCGCCGTTCAGACTGCAAAAAGTGTAGATGTGGGAGTGCACCAGGCTGAACAGGCAACTGGATGTGTTGGCACTGCTCGGCTAGCTTGCCGCTGCTCCGGCCTTCATCGCCTGGGCCAGATCTTCGACGAGATCATCGGGGTGTTCGATGCCGATGGACATGCGTAACGTGTTCGGCGTGATCCCGGCCGATCGCCGCGCTGCCTCATCCATGGATGCGTGGCTCATGGTCCAGGGCTGCTCAATGAGTGATTCGACACCGCCGAGCGATTCGGCCAGCGCAAACAACCGCAGTTGGCTTAAAAACGTGCCGATCTCCACCTTCTCCAGATTGAGATCGAAGCTGACCATCCCGCCGAAGCCGGTCATCTGTCGGCGGGCCAGGTCATGGCCGGGGTCTGATTCCAGGCCCGGGTAGTAGACCCGGTGGACCATCGGCTGTCCCGCGAGCCAGCGGGCGACGGCCATGGCGTTGCGCTGATGCGCCTCCATCCGATACGCGAGTGTCTTGACGCCTCGGAGTACGAGCCACGCGTCAAACGGGGAGCAGGCGGTACCCAATGCATTGACCAGGAACCCGATACGCTCGCGGAACCGGTCATCGCGGGCGATGATCGCTCCGCCCACCACGTCGCTATGGCCATTGAGGTACTTGGTCGTCGAGTGCACCACGATATCCACGCCGAAGCGAAACGGCTTCTGGCAGTACGGGCTCATGAAGGTATTGTCGGCGATGGTGAACAGGTCATGCTCGCGGGCGATGGCGGTCATGGCCGCGATGTCCACCAGGTTCAGCAGCGGATTGGACGGGGTCTCGATGAGCATGGCCTTGGTGTTCGGCCGTATGGCCCGCCGCACCTCCTCCGGGTCGGCCATGCGCACGAATGAGGTTTCAACGCCCATCTGCCGGACGACCTGATCGAGAAGACGGAAGGTCCCTCCGTATATGTCGTGGCCGGTGACAATGTGGTCTCCAGGGCGGAAGAGGAAGGCCAGGGTGGTAAAGGCCGCCATACCGGTGCAGGTGGCCCACGCCTGTGCGCCGCCCTCCAGGGCGGCGAGGTTCTCCTGAAGGGCGGCTCGTGTCGGGTTGCCCGAGCGCGTGTAATCGAAGCCCTTGTGCACGCCAAGCTTTTCAAAAGCGAACGTCGAGCTGGGGTAAATCGGCGTGGTGACGGAGTTGAACGTGGTGTCCTGATAAACGCCCGCGTGGACAGCCGATGTCTCCGGCCGCCATGAGGCTTCCGCTCTGCGTGTATTCATGCCTTCCCTGCCCGCCGGCCACGGCCGTAGGGGGTAATTGAGTGAAACGCCCAGCCGGCCCGTGCGGCTGATGCGTGGGAGACTGTAGGGAAATCGGACTCCAGGATCAAGCGGCGGCTTCCAGGCGAGGCTCTGCTCTGCGCAGAAGCCGGGTATGAGGCACAGAGGCGCCTCATACCCGGCAAGTTTCAGACCCGTACAGGCGGATGTGCGGCTGCTGGCGCGAGCCGAGACGGCTCACCCGCTCAAGCAAACCGACGGCGACGACGCAGCAGGGCGACCATGCCGATCGCCAGTCCGGCGAGCACGCCCGGCTCAGGAATCGGGGCATAGGTGGCCACGGTGGCTACCGCGCCATCGATAACGAAGGCCGTGGACGGGCGGAAAGTGGGTGCGTTGGTCTGAATCACCAGCAGCGCACTGGTGGCGCCGGGCATCAACACGCCCGCTCCCAGCGGCAGGTCTACGAAGTTGAACCCGACCACGTCAGCCGTGGACCGGCTGATGGTCGTCGGGGCCTGTCCGGCCAGGTCATAGCTGACATCGGTGAGGAATCCCAGGAAGTCCACTACCGTCAGGCGTTCAATCACATTGCTGCTGACGGCATTATTGGTCAGCAGATACGTGAACGTCAGCCCGAGCGGATTGGTGGCGTCTCCCGCAATCACGCGGGTGGTCAACGTGCCGCTGAATGCGCCGGCGTTAAAAGGCTCGGCCACCTTGGCAGCGACTTCAACGCCGTTGAGTGGCTGTCCCGCTTCGAGCGGGGCAAGAATGGTGGTTCCCGGGACCAGCAGCCCCGCCTGAGCGGTAGCAGTGATCGCAAACGCTGCCGCAGCGACTGCCAGAGAACGAACCTTTTTGCGGGTAGGGCCCCTAGAGGTGACGTGCAGAAGCACGCGCGAACAGATACGACTCATCTCCCAGCTCCTTTGGTTACTCTCTCTCCCAAAGGCCCCAGGTAGATACCCCACAATGTAACCAGGCGGCCCAGGATATTGCAAGTATTTTTTCAAAAAATCACAAATATCGTGGGGACAGGACCTTATGTGGAACTACGGTTGCTTCCTCCGGCTCCGCAACCCGGAGGCAAAGGGCTGTTCAGGCGGGGCAGTGGCCCCTGCAAGCGGCGTTCAGGGCGGGCATGAACAGTAGAACTCCGGCGATGGGCGAATAGAATCCTTGACCATGTGGACGGAGAACGCCGGTTGAGTGATGTGGTGGATGATGCCGGGGCGGTTCAGGATCTCTTCACTGAAACCCCACCTTATGGAGCTGCGGCGCGCCACCATCTGTTGAACCGGCCGGTGGGCTCGGCTCTCATGTGGCTGGCCCTGCCGGTTCTCGGCGAGCAGTTCCTCCAGATGCTGGTTGGCCTGGTGGATATTTTCCTGGCCGGCACCGTGGGCCAGGAGGCGACTGCTGCGATCGGACTGGCCGCCCAGGTGAGTTGGCTGGCCGGCCTGCTGTTCGGATTCGTCGCCGCCGGTGCGACCGCCCTGGTAGCCCGGCACGCGGGTATGGGCGACGATGTCCGGGCGAACCACTTCTCGAATCAGGCTCTGGCCGCCGCCATCATCCTCGGCGCGGCCGAGTTCCTGCTCATTGCCGGCCTGGCCCCCATGATCCCGCGGGTACTCGGCTGGCACGGCGAACCAGCCCGCATTGCCGTGCAGTATCTGCGCATCGACGCCCTCGGTTACATCCTGGCCAGTACCACCGTCATTGCCGCCGCTTGCTGGCGGGGCATTGGAGACACCCGCACGCCCCTCTACGTGATGTGCGTGGTGAACCTGATTAACGTGGCAGTCTCGTCGGCATTGCGCTTCGGCTGGGGACCTGTTCCGGGTGTGGGGGTTGTTGGCATTGCCATCGGGACGGTCACTGCCCGCTGCCTGGGCGGGCTCATTATCATCGCGCTGCTGACGAAAGGCCGCAGCGGGATTCGATTAAGCCTTGCCGAGTTGCGGTTTCGAGCGGATTCGATGCGCCGCCTCCTGCGTATCGGCATCCCCGCCGGCGTCGATGGGGCGCTCCTGTGGGTGGGGCAGTTCGGGTTTCTGATGATCATCAGCCAACTGGGTACCGGCCGCGAGCAATCGGCCATTGTGGCCGCTCACTTCGTGGGTATCCGTATCGAGTCGCTTTCCTACCAGCCCGCTTTCGCATGGGCGACGGCGGCGGCCACGCTGGTGGGGCAGTCGCTGGGCGCCGGCGACCTGCCGCGGGCCCGGTCCAGCGGCCACCGGGCGGCCCTGCAAGGCTCAATTCTCTGCGCAGCCATGGGCGTGGTGTACTTCCTCTTCGCCAGGCAGATCTACGCGCTGTTCAACGCCAGTGAAGACCTGGAGCGGGTTGCGGCGGTCGGCGTGCCCGCCTTGCGCATGGTGGCCTTCTTTCAAATACCACTGGCCCTGATGATCGTATACACCAATGCCCTGCGCGGGGCGGGGGATACGCGCTATCCGATGATCTTCACCCTCCTGGGCATGGGGCTGGTCCGCCTGCCCGCCGCGTACGTTCTGGGGGTGGTATTCGAGGCCGGGCTGATCGGCGCCTGGGTCGGCATGTGTGCGGATCTCACCTTGCGCGGGGCCCTGAGCACGGCGCGGTTCTTCAGTGGTCGCTGGCAGGCGATCCGGGTGTGAGCGCACTTCTGGCGCCCAGATTCCGGGATGGCTGTAGCGGCGGGTGTCGCTGCCGGGTTGCGAGCAACTGAAGCGGCTGGCGGCACGGGGCGGCCGAGCTGAGCCATATTTGTCTACCGTCGCCTGAGGGGCGCCCCCGCGGGTGCCCCGGAGGCTGTCGGACGGCCCCCCAACGGCCGCAGGTGCGTCAGCGGGGTTTCGGGGGTCCGTGACAGTTTAGGCGATGAGGCTCTTCAGAGCCCTGAGCGCAAGCGAAGGGCCGAAGCACCGAGGGCCCTCGCTTGCGCTCAGGGCTCTGATACCCCGCCGATCCTGTCACGCACCCGGGTTTCGGCGACACGGGGTGCAAGTCTTGACAGGGGGTATAGAGCTATTAGAATAAACGGTCACTGAGATCGGGTCGGACTTCTTTGCTTTTTTGGACGCACCTTGACATGCACCCGTGCATTCCGCCTTTGGGCCCACTTCTGAAATCGCGTGCTGACGCGAGTGTCGATCTCCTCTCTACTGGTCATCGGCTCAGATTCCGGTCCAGGTGGCTGCGCGGTGCGTGGGGTGGGTGCAGGCTGGAGTGGGCGCTGGATTCCGCTGGCCCGCCGGCGCGGTGAAGAACGTTCCCGGGCCCGGACGTGAAAGCGTCCACGGTCTTCGGGAGGGTGAGAATTCACGAGCCGGATCAGGGCGATGGAATTGGCGAGCGACACGGCCAGCGAGCTCATGGTGCGTTCCCCGGCGAAGATCAACTGGACGCTGCGCGTTCTCGGGCGACGTGCAGACGGTTATCACGAGATCGAGTCGCTGGTCAGCACGGTGACGCTGTACGATGAACTGCGGTTCGCGCCGCGGCCGGACGGACGCTTCGAGCTTGCCTGCGATGCGGCCGATCTTCCCACCGGCGGCGAGAATCTCATCGTACGGGCCGCCGATCTTCTCGGCCGTCGGGCAGGATGCCCCAGCGGCGCATTCTGCCGATTGAGCAAGCGTATCCCTCTCGGTGGGGGATTGGGTGGCGGCAGTTCCAATGCGGCGGCGACGCTGCTGGCGCTGAATCGCCTCTGGTCGATCGGTTGGCCGCGCGAGCGTCTCGGTCAGTTGGGGGCCGAATTGGGTAGTGATGTACCCTTGTTTCTACACGGCGGAACCGTGCTCATGCGCGGGCGGGGCGAAAGAGTGGAGCCGGTTCGGCTCGGCTGGAGAGGCTGGATCGTCCTGGTATGTCCGCGGATCAGCGTCTCGACCGCCGCGGTTTACCGGGCGTGGCGTGCAGGGGCCGTCGATCCTGAGGGTGAGCCCATACCCGCAGACGACGGTGGTGCGAATGCGGTGGAGTGGATGCGACGGACCTTCAACATGCTGGAAACCCCGGCAATGGAGGTGTGTCCACTCTTGAGGACCTTGCACGAGCGTCTGGGTGAGCTGTCCGGCCGTCCGGTCCGGGTCTCGGGCAGCG
>BTUC01000292.1:0-9174 GCA_045863575.1 Phycisphaerae bacterium | reverse complement strand
GGCGGCCGTTGTGGTGGCGGTGTACTGCGTGGCGTTGGGCAGCGTCAGCCGCCCCACGCCGGGCCGGACCGAATTGAATCCGTTCCAGCCCACGTACCCTGCTCCCATGCCTTGCAGTTCACCGGGGTAGGCGGCCCCGTCGTCGTACTGGCTCATGTTGGGCCCGCCGAAGCCAACGGGATCCACGATGGAGGCATAGTAGACGGACTCCGGATCGGCTGGATTGGGCTGCGTGGTCAGGCCCACACTGAAGTTGCCGGCCGCATCCCCCGGAAAATCACCCGAGAACATCGCGGCTGTGGCCAGCGGCCCCCCGGGCGCGCCCGCCCGTACCGCCAGGTTCACGACCAGGTTCGCCGCGCCATAATTTGGACCTTCCACCTCAACGATGGCGTCCCAGCGGATTTGCGGCGTCAGGGCCGGATTGAACACCTGATTGGCCGACTCGCTGCCATGAACGTACTTGTATTGCGTGCCCTGCGTATGCTGGGGGAACTGCCCGAAGGGCGGAACATCCACGAGTGGCCAGGCTGTGTAGGTACCTCCCAGACCCAGCCGATAACTTACCTGATCCTGAGCCAGACCCCAGGAAGTCGGAACAGCGAGCAGCATGCAGAACGCAACCGGCAGGCGTACCATCTCTCTCTCCCTATCCTGAATCGACTTGCCGCGACGCCAACCAGCGTCGCGGACAACCATTATACCCCTACCTCCCGCGCCTACATAGTGCTGGCGGAATCGTCACGTGCGGGGAGTCCCGTAAGAACTGTAGGCGCAGCCCGAGGTCGTGGATCATCGCTGACAATCCCGCGAAAAGCCTGGCTGGGGAGATTCGGTACTCCGCCGAGCCCCAGGACCGATATCTCGCATACTCGTTTGAGCCTGTCCAGCAGCGTCCGAAAAGGGCCGCCAGGCAGAACATCACCGAAAGCTGCATGATCCGCCCGCTGAGCCATGCCGTTGGCTGCACTCCCAGCGGATGCACCGCAAACAGGACGGCGGCAACAAATGCAACGCGGCGATCTTCGTGCAGCCGGGCCACCAGCCGCCAGACCAGCCAGGCGGTCAAGGCGTGGATCAGCACGTTATTCTGGTGAAGCAGTCCTCCGGCCAGGCTGGGTTCATCTGGCAACGGCGTTAAACCCAACGCGCGGATCACGGAGAACTCCGCGGCAAAGCTGAGCAGCGGAACGGGCTGATAGAGGTAACGATGCGGCTCCAGCGTCCACAACTTGAAGGCGTGATACATCGAGGGGTGATTGACGAAATCGAAGATGAGTTGCCGATCGTCGCCTTCCAGAAAGCCTCCCCACATCGAAGGCAGTCCGGCCAGAATGGCGAGCATGACCACCACGTGGCGGTTCGCTCAGAATCCGGACCACCGTCTCGAGTGCTCGCGGCGGTGCGCCTTTACCCAATCGCCACGACCACGTACAGTGGAGAGCTAAACTCGTTGCGGAGATGGCTTGCTGATGTGCGCACGTATTCTTTGTCTCTTCGTCCTCTGCCAGGCGTTGGCGGGCGTGGCCGCGGCCCAGACGTGCCCGCGCCCGCCCGCCGATTGTGCGGGAGCCCTGCATTGCGGCGGCGAGTGGGATTTCGAGGCCGGCTTCTACTTCACGGGCCATCAGTTGGCCGGGCAATGTGCCGGACCGCCGGGCGGCGGGAACGTGTTCTGCGTTCCGGCCGACAAGTGGGCCCACATCGGCGTCGGCTGGAACCATTGGGCGTCCTTTCCCACCTGGGCGACAGGCGGCTACTGGGGCGTGTGCTCGTTTAACGAAAACAAGAACTGCGATAACGTGTACCGCGGCAATCGGTCGCAGGAACTGACCATGACTTGCGCCAACGGTGTCGGGGCCATCTACAAAACCGCGGCCGTGCCAGCCGGCCACCGAGTCAAGGTGGAGGCCTGGATGAAGTTCACGCCGAACGGCGCGGCTCCTGATGTCGAGCACGCCATCGGCATCGATCCGTCGGGCGGGACCAACCCGGCCGCCGCGTCGGTCCAATGGACTTCCTGGCAAGAGCAGACGCCATCACCGCCCCAGCCCGCGGGTGTCTTCAACCGAGGCACGGCCGAGGCGGTCGCGCTCGGTTCTACGATCACTGTGTTCATCCGTCAGCGCGCTTTTGAGCCCCAGTGCCAGGGCCAAACTTTCATGATCGACCATGTGAAGGTGTTCGATCTGGGTGTTGCGGGGCCGGTCCTGAGCGTCCAACCCCCGATGCTCACCCCGACCGCCGCCGTAGATACGAATCCGGGGGCGCAGTCCTTCACGGTCGCGAATGCTGGAACCGGTCTGCTGAACTACTCCATTGCCGATGACGCAGCATGGCTGGCCGTCGCACCGGATGCCGGTTCATCGACCGGCGAGGCCGATACCATCACCGTCTCCTATTCGTCGAGCGACCTGTCCATCGGAACGCACCAGGGGTTGATCACGGTCACTTCTCCGGAGATCCTGGACGGGGAACAGACCGTAACGGTCACGCTGAAGATCACGGGCAAGCCGGGCGATCTCGACGGCGACGGTGACGTCGATCAATCGGATTTCGGCGCGTTTCAGCGCTGTTTCAGCGGCAGCGGCCTGCACCCTACGGATCCCGAGTGTGAGGGCGCGGACCTGGACGGCGACATCGACGTGGATCAGAGCGATTTCGATCGTTTCCAGGGCTGCATGAGCGGCGCGGGTATCCCTTCGGATGCAAACTGCCTGGCCAGCAGCTAAGTCCCCCCTCTACGCGAGCGGCTCTCTCCCCCCCTTACAAAGGGGGGGTTGGGGGGGGGGTGTGCGGTGAATACGCCCAGCGCAACAGGGTGTGCCCACGATTGGGGACACTGACAGCGTGTCCGTGGCGATGAGGAACCGTCCGTTGCCTGCCAAGCCCCCACCCCAGCCCTCCCCCGGAGTACCGGGGGAGGGAGAACTGCAAGCGCCCCACCTCCCCGACGCACCTCCCCGGCCCACCTCCCCCGGCGTACCGGCGGATGGCAAAAACCGAAAACAGTCCACCACCTCCGGAGAACGGAGGAGGGATTCAGAGCTCCGAACGAACAGGTTGGACCTCACCTGCTTACGCTCGACACCTACGACTGCACGGAGCCGCCCAGCAGTTCGAACAGCTCCTCGCTGCTGAGCACGTTGAGCCCGTGCTCGTGCAGTGACCGAACGGCCGCGTCAGCATCCTCGAATCGGAAGACCATCGCCCCCCGGTTGCCGCGCTTGAACGTGAAGGCATACATGTACTCGACGTTCAACCCGGCCTTTTGAAGCGTTTCCAGGACCTCGACCAGCCCGCCCGGTTTGTCCACCACTTCGACGACCACCACCTCGGTCACATTGACGACGCAACCGGCGGACGCGAGCACCTCACGCGCCCGCTGCCAGTCGCGCACGATGAGGCGCAGGATACCGAACCGCTGGGTGTCGGCCACTGACAGCGTCAGGATGTTGATCCCGGCCGCGGCCAATGCCTGGCAGGGCCCAACCAGGTGGCCGGGCCGATTCTCCAGAAACAGCGACAACTGGTGCAGTTTCACGGGTCCAACTCCCATCAGAGCAGAGAAGAGTTCGCAAATAGGTCGACTCTTCCTCGGGCGTTCCCGCCATCAACGACGAGACGCCGGAGCCAAGCGCGCAGATCGAAACGTTCTACAACTGATCACACAAACCAGTAATCGATAACCTGCCAATAGCAACCGACATCTGGCAACTGACTACTGCCGACTGACTACTGACTAATTCCTCTTATCATGCACGCGTCGCAGTTTGCCCTCGCTGCGGGCCAGGGCGCGAGGCTCCACCAGCCGCACCTCGACGCGAATGCCGATGGTCCGCTCGATCGCGTGCTCGAGCCGGGCCTGGAGCTTCTCCAGGCCGCCGATTTTGTCGCTGAACACCTCGGGCGTCACCTCCACCTGGACCTCGATCTGGTCCAGTCCCCGCGAGCGAGTCAGCGTGATCTGGTAATGCGGCAGCGTGCCTTCGACGGCCAGCAAGGCCGTCTCGATCTGAGACGGAAACACGTTGACGCCGCGGATAATGAACATGTCGTCGCTGCGCCGGCTGATCCGCTGAATGCGGCGAATGGTGCGGCCGCACTTGCAGGGCTCCGGCACAATGGCCGTGATGTCGTGGGTGCGGTAGCGGATGATCGGCATGGCCTGCTTGCTCAGTGTGGTGAGCACCAACTCGCCCTCCTCGCCATCCTTGCAGGGGCGCTCGCTGTGCGGATCGATGACCTCCATGAGGAAGTGGTCCTCAAAGATGTGCAGGCCATCCTGGTGCAGGCACTCAATACCCACTCCCGGACCGACGATCTCAGACAGCCCGTAGATATCCTGGGCCTTGATGTTACTGTAGGCCTGAATGCGGTCGCGCATGCCCGCCGTCCAGGGCTCGGCCCCGAACACGCCGACGCGCAGAGGCAGCTTCTTGATGTCCACGTCCAGTTCCACCGCTCGCTCAAGCAGGTGCAGGAAGTAGCTGGGCGTGCAGCAGATGGCGGTGACGCCGAAGTCGCGCATAACCATGATCTGCCGATCGGTGTTGCCCCCCGAAATGGGAATGACCGTCGCGCCCAGGGCCTCGGCGCCGTAGTGGGCTCCCAACCCGCCGGTGAAGAGTCCATAGCCGTATGCGTTCTGAATGATGTCGCCGCGATGCAGGCCGCAGGCGGCGAAACAGCGCAGCATCACGCTGGACCAGACGTCGATGTCCTCCTGCGTGTACGCCACCACGATGGGACGGCCGGTGGTGCCGCTGGAAGCATGGAGCCGCACGACGTCCTGCATGGAACTGGCGAACAGGCCGAACGGATATGTATCCACCAGGTCCTTCTTGACCGTGAAGGGCAGGCGGGCGGCGTCCTCGACCGACTTGATGTCTTCCGGCCGGACCCGCCGCTCCTCCATGCGCTGGTGGTACAACTCGACTCGCGACCAGGCGCGGGTAACCATGGAGCGAAGCCGGTGCAGCTGCAGCTCGCGCAACTGTCTGTCGGGCAGATAGTCCGGAGCACTGGCGGGATGAAATCCGCAGCCGCCGTCACTGGAGTGTTGCATCATGTGGCACCGTTCGCTGAACGTCTTCCGATGTCAAACGCCTGGAGGTTGACCTCATGAAGCCGCGGCGGGAGGCTTGCCCTGATCGCCTCCAACCAGAAGCATTCGTCGATCTGCAAATGCCGGCTGAGCGCCCCCAGCAGGGCCACGTTGTGGCTCTTGCGGTTGGGCAGCGCGGCTTCGTCCACCTGCGCCGGCACGATCAGCTTCCCACCTGGCCGGAGATTTCCGCGGACCACCTCGATCTGATCCGCAGCCAGAACAACCAGGTAGTCCGCCTCGCCCGGCGGAACCATGGGACTGAGCACGATCTCTCCGAACCGAACTTCGCTGGTCACCGACCCGCCGCGCTGGCTCATGCCGTGAATCTCGCTCTTTTTCAGGTCGAAGCCGGCGCGGAACACGGCGTCCGAAAGGATGTCGGAGGCCTTGATGACCCCCTGGCCGCCCAGGCCGGCGATGATCACGTTGGTGACACTTGGATGCATTTCGTCGTATCCCTTGCAGTCGCTGCGAAGACAGAGAGAAGGAGAGATGGAGCGACGGAGAGAGAACGAACCGTGGTACGGTGGCGAGCGGCGAATATCTCTCTGTCGCTCATTCTCTCCGTCTCTCCGTCTCTGCGTCTTGGCGCATCGGCGCCGCTACGCACCCGCCGTGCACTTTTGTTCCGCCGCGCGCTCGTACTCCCGGATCCGGCCGGCGGCCAGCAGGCATGCCCGTCGGGCGATGATCAGGGTGAGCTGCTCGCCGGCCAGGCTCTCCGCCAGCAGCCGCTCGAAGCCGGCCTCGTCCGTCACCGGATCGATCACATGCACGTGGGCGATGCCCAGGGCCCTGGCCAGCCCCTCGAAGTCCACTTTGCCCGTCGGGTCATGCACGAGCGTTCTTCCGGTGCCCGGGTGCTCCTGCTGGCCGGTCATGGCCGTCGTGCCGTTGTCCAGAATGAGCACCACGTGCCCAGTGGGCGGTGGGTTGTACACCATCTCCACCAGCCCGGTGATCCCGCTGTGCACGAACGTGCTGTCGCCGATGACGCTGACCACGCGCCGGGCCTGTTCGGCCGGCAGCACGCGTCGCAGGCCAAGCCCCATACCAATGGATGCCCCCATCACGAGCTGTGTGTCCATGGCCTCCAGAGGCGGCAGCGCACCCAACGTGTAGCACCCAATGTCGCCCGCCACGATGCAGTCGAGCTTGCGCAGCACGCCGAACGCCGGCCGGTAAGGACAGGCCGGGCAGAGCTGCGGCGGTTTGCCGCGTGGCGGCGGCGCCTCCTCGCTCACGTCGCCGGTCACGATCCGTCGCACGCGGGCGACGTTCAGCTCGCCAAATCGATACATCTCCGGTTTGCCTTCCACGGCAATGCCGGCCGTTCGAAGCTGCTCGACGAGGTACGGATCGCCCTCTTCGATGACCAGGCAGCGCTCTACGCTTCCCGCGAAGTTCCGAATCCGTTCCAGAGGCAGTGGGTGAGCCATCGCGAGCTTCAGTATGCTCGCGTCCGGCGCGGCCTCGCGGGCGTGCATGTAGGCCACGCTGGATGTGACCATGCCGAGCTGCCTTCCGGCCTCATGAATTCGGTTGAGTGCGGAACTTTCGTTCCAGGCGGCAACCTCGGCCAACTTCGCGCGCAACCGCCGGTGTGCGGGACGAGCGTGGGCCGGGATCATGACGCGGCCGGGGATATTCCGCGTGAAATTTGTCGGGCCTGGCGGTGGCAAGGAGCACACCGGCCGGACGGTCGTTTTCGTGTGGCAGATGCGCGTGGTCATCCGCAGCATGACCGGCAGATTCCACCGCGCGGAGATCTCGATGGCCGCCAGTGTGAAGTCGTAAGCTTCCTGCGAGTCTGACGGCTCCAGCATGGGCACGCCGGCCGCCAACGCGTACCGCCGGCTGTCCTGCTCGTTCTGGCTCGAGGCCATGCCCGGATCGTCGGCGGCCACGATCACCAGGGCCCCATCCACGCCGGCGTAAGCAATGGTGAACAGCGGATCGGCCGCGACGTTCACGCCGACGTGCTTCATGGTGACCAGCGTGCGAGCCCGGCCGAAGGCCGCTCCCATGGCCACCTCGAGAGCCACTTTTTCGTTCGGCGACCACTGGGCGGGACCGCCGAGTTCGGCGAAGTGCTCCAGGATTTCGGTGGACGGGGTTCCCGGATAGCCGGCCCCCAGGGCAACCCCCGCATCCTTGGCCGCCCGGGCCACGGCCTCGTTGCCGCTCAGCAGCAGTCGCTCGTGCGCACTCATGCCGCGCCGGCTCCTTTGTTGATGATGTCGATGAACCACGCCGGCGGCCGGATGGGCTTGCCGGCAGTATCGGTGATGGCGTGGAGGGTGTAGCCCTCGGCCACGCCCGCCTGCCCCTGGGCCTGGACGATCCGCACATCGAACCGCAGCGTGGCCTTACCGGTCATGGCCGCCCGCGTGCCAATCTGCAGCAGATCGTCATATCGTGCCCGGCCGACATATTTCACGTGCGCCTCGACAAGCGGCAGCATCAGCCCGCGAGGCTCCATCTCGGCGTACGACATGCCGGCAGCCCGCAGCCACTCCGTCCGGCCACACTCGAACCACTCCAGCGGGCGCGAATTGTAGAACGTGCCCATCTGGTCGGTTTCGCTGTAGCGCACGCGCAACAGGTGGATGTGCTCGTCGGCGGGCATGAGTGAGCGCGACTCCGGATGTAAGTCCTGATGTCCAACGCGCCCCCCGGCGCGGGCGCGCAGTAAGGGCATGCTTCATCACTTAGCTATCAGATGGTGAAAATGGAATCAAGCCTCGACCGTGTGCCGCCAGGCCGCAGCGGCGAGAATGGGGCATGCCCCTCCAGCACAACGTCGCGAGTCCGGTAACTCTCGACGAGCCTGAGTCAGGGGGCAGCGGTTTCCGCCCCATGCACACAGATTGCAGTCCGGTACCACACGGGGCCTGATGAAACCGGCCTTTACGGTTCGAGCACCTCATGCGGCGTGGAAACGACCGCGCCGCGATCATCTTTCAAGGTCAGGAAATATGTAATCCCCTGAACGGCCGGCAGTTCGGCCATGGCTTGAGCATGCTCGAGCCGGGCCGGCGCCGTCTGCCACTTTCGCTCCTTCCAGTCTCCGCCATCCGTTGTGTAATGGAGGGAGGCCTCACGTATGGGGCTGGGCGAGTGATACTCGACCACCACCTTGGGCCCGTTTCGCACAACCGGCTCGACCCGGGCCAACCCGGCGCCACCCCTGAGCACGGAATCGACAAAGAGACCAATCTCCTGCGGCGCCCAGCCGTGCTGGTGGCTGTGCGGCATGTTGACCGTGATGCACAGGGTGCGTGGACCGGGAACGAGACGATAGCTGTCCTGATAAATGTCCAGCGGATAGGCGAAATCATTCGTGCCGTTTACGAAGAGCATCGGCATGCGTGCGGCCTGAAGATAACGGGCGGGATCGAAGTTCTCGACCCATATGCGGTGGTCGTCGACGGAGAGCTTCCGCATCAGGTTGGGCCACGGGCCGCCCTCGCCGATGAATCCACAACCGTAGACGGGCACGGCCACCTTGAACCGGTTGTCGACGCCCGCCACCATGCAGGTCAGATATCCACCCCACGAAATACCAGTGATCCCTGTACGCTCCGCGTCCACGTTCGGCAGGCTGCGCAACAAAGAATGCGCCCGGATGACGGCCGCCACGGCGTGATAAGGCCAGGCGTTGGTGACCCCTCCGGAAACGTCGTCGAACTTCTCCTTATGCCCCTGATCCGGGCCGCCGTCCGGAAGCCGCTGACCATCAGGACCTTTGCCTGCCAAGTCCATGGCGATGGCCGCGTACCCGCGCTGCGCCCACAGTTCCGCCCATTCGCGGAAGGCTTTTCCGCCTCCGCCGTGCACCAACACCATGCCGGGCACCTTGACCTTGCTGGGCGGCTCCGCGTAATAACCGAACACGCGCGTCGGATGGCCCTGGTAGGGTTCATTGGCATAGAGCAGCGGCCGCACCTCACCGTCCTGGGGCAACCATTCAACAGTGGGTGGCCGGGACAGCTCGCGCAGGTCCCACGGACCCGTGTCGCGCTTGGCACAACCGCACGGCACGGTGAGCAGTAACAGTCCCG
>BTUC01000291.1:8567-9191 GCA_045863575.1 Phycisphaerae bacterium | reverse complement strand
GATCGTGGATTTCATTGCCCTGGCTCAGCAGCGCAAATACAGGTTCCGCTCCATCGGTGACCTGATTGGCCTGGAGGTCTATGAGGACGGCTCCTCCAATCACGATGATATGTGGGAGGAGTACGAGCAACTGGTCAAAGACGAGGATCAGGCGCGCAGCGAGGCGCTTGAGGACGAGGAAGAGCCTGACGAGGGCGAAGAGGGCCTGGGACCGAACGAGGAGGGTGACGGCTTCGAGGATCCGCGTGACGGCGAATCCGGCGAAGAAGAGGAGGGCGGTCGCCGGGGAAGGTCACGCGCCGGCCGTGAAGAGCAGGGTGGCCGTGAGGATGAAGACGGCAGCGAGCTTCAGGACGACGAGGACAAGAACCAGGGGCGCCGCCGCCAGAGCATTCGCGAGGAAACCGCAGGCGACGAGCGCGAACCTCGCGGCAGGCGTGGCCGTCGCGGGCAGGAGAACGATCGAGCATCCGGCCCGCAGAACGGCGCCGGCCCGGGCGGCAATCCGACGAACCCTCCGGGCGGCAACCGCGGACCGGATCAACGGCGCTCAGAACGCGAGTCGCGCCGCGGCCGCGGCAGTGAGCGGCGAGGCCCCGATACCGCTCCCGGTGAGGGCGACGG
>BTUC01000291.1:0-8557 GCA_045863575.1 Phycisphaerae bacterium | reverse complement strand
GGCGTGCCCATCGTCAGCCCGGTGCAAGCCGAGCACCTCGAGCTGCTCATGGACCGGCTGACTGTCTTTCCGGTCGATCGCTACCTGGTGCTCGGTGGACTGATCAACGTGAACACCGCCTCGGAGGTGGTGCTGCGGACCATCCCGGGCTTGAGCGAGCAGGATGTGGCCGCCATCATCAGCACGCGCTCGGGCCTGGAGGGCAAAGCGAAGCTGACGCCCGCCTGGCTGGCGACCTCGCAGGTATTCGGCGGGGAGACGGCGCGTAAGTTTGCCCTGATCTCGAACCTGCTGACCACCCGCTCGCTGCAGTACACGGCCGACGTGGTGGGTTTCGCCGACCACACCGGCGCGTTCAAGCGGTTCCAGGTGGTAGTGGAGATGCGCGGGCAGATCGCCCAGTTCAAGTACTATCGCGACATCAGCTCGCTGGGCGTCGGCTACGACGTCTGGAAGGACGAGCTGGAGCAGCAGCAGCAGTAGGAGTAGAGCCTTGGCTCTCTTTGGCGATTCGGACATACTGTGTATCGAATGGGACGAGCGGTCGCTGCGTATCGTGGATGCCAGCGTGTCGCGCGGCAACGTGAAGGTGCGCGCCGCGGTGCATGCGCCCATACCCGCCGGCATAAACGTGCGCGAGCCGGCGGCGTTCGGCGAATTCATGCGCCGTGCGCTCGGCGAGCATCGCATCCGCACGCGGCGGGTGATTGTGGACGTGCCGCGGCAGGACGCGGTGCTCAACCTGATGACCCTGCCCGCCGGGAGCACCGACGAGTTGGCCGCCATGATCCACATCCAGGTGGCCAAGGAACTGCCCTTTGCCAAGGACCAGGCGGTTATCGATTTTGCGGTCGTGCCGGGCGGCGAAGGGACGTCGGTGGACGTATGGGTGACGGCCGTTCGCAACCATGTGATCGACTATTACCGGCAGGTGGTCTCGGCCGCGGGGTTGCGGCTGGAGCGGATCGGTCTGCGGCCGTACGCAAACCTGGCGGCGCTCAATTCGGGCGGACCGGCCTCCGGGCGGACCCTGCTGGTGGACATCGGGCCCTCGTTGACTGAGATCGATGTGATTCGCGACGGGCGGCTGATGTATTCGCGGGCCGCGACGGTGTCCGTGCCGCCGGAAGGGCTGGCCGCTCCGCAAGCGCAGCGCCCCACACTGCGTGCCGCCCCGGACGCGGATGCCTCCCCGGGGGATCAGGCCGCCGATCGTGCCGCGGCGATGGATACCCTCCTGGTGGAAGTCAGCCGTACCGTTGGGGCCTACCGGGCGACCGATCCCAGTGCCCGCATCGAGCGCATCGTGCTCGCCGGAACGGCCGGGCTGGATGACAAGGTGGTGGCGGCATTCGAGGAGCGCTTCAACGCTCCGGCCCAGATTTTCGAGGTTCCCGAGGCACTGCGCTGGAAATCGGGCAAGGGCGTTTCGGCGGCGCCGTTCAGTGCGGCCCTGGGGCTGGCGTCCAGCAGCGCGGTGGAGCCGCTGCACTACTTCAACCTCCTGGCCCCCAAGGAGCCGGAGGCCCAGCGCCGCGAGCGCATCCGCCAGGTACCCTATAAGGCGGCGGCGGTCGTGGCCCTGGTCGCGGCGGCGGCCGCGGCAGCGTATTATCCCGTCCATGAGCGGAATAAAGAGATTGACCGGCTCGATACCGCCATCGCCGAGGTCAACACGGACAAGAAGGCCCGCGAGGAACTGCTGAAGAACTACAGCGATCTTGAGGCATGGGAGAAAGTCAACGTCGCCTGGCTCGATCACCTGCGGCGGATCGCGGACGCGTTTCCCGACACGAAGGAAGCGTACCTCACGAAGATGGACTTCACGGCCGACAAGGGCGAGATCACTCTCGAGCTGGTGGCCAAGGACAAGCTTCAGGCGACCAAGCTGGTGGAGACGCTTTCGAACCTGAAGGAAGACGGCAAGTACCTGTACATCGCTTCGCCGGGCAACCCGGGCACGGCCAGAGACCCGGCGTACCCGTTCGCGGACAAGGTGTACATCAAGGTGAAGGCGCTGCAGAAAGAGACCAAGAAGAAGCGGCGATAGCAAGCGATGTCTGACGAGGCGACCCGCGGGCACAATCGGCGGGCTTGAGGATTTGCGTATGACCTCACGAGAGAAAGTACTCACGGGACTGGTAGGCGGGGCCGTCGCGGTTTTCCTGGCGAAGGAGGTCGTTTATGACGGCTACGTGGGTCTGTTGGCGGACCGGAGCGACACCATTATCGCCCGCGAGGCGTCGCTCAAGAAGGCCAAGGACGAGCAGAAGCAGGCCAAGGACGCCTACGACGACTGGCTGGAGATCGGGACGCAGACGCTCTCAACAGAGGTCAACGAGGCCCAGGCGGTGCTGCGCGATGAGCTGGTGATGCTCACCCATCCCAACTCGGGGCTGTCGAAGGTGTCGATCGCGCTGAGCCAGAAAACCCGCTTTGGCAAGAACAACCTCGACGTGCTGGCGGCGACCGTGTCGGGTGAAGGGACGCTCGAGAATGTCGTAAAGTTTCTCTACCGGCTGCACGCTCAGCCATACCTCGTGCGGGTCAAGTCGCTGGTGCTGTCGCATCCCATGGACAAGGACACGCCGCCCAACGTGCTGAGGATGTCCGCGCGGGTCGAGACGCCGCTGCTGCCTGGGCTGCAGAAGGTGCCGCTGGCGCTGATCAAGCCGGTGAAGCTGGAAGACGGCCACCGCCCGGAGGAGCCGCGCGGCGAGCTGGCCAGCGTGGACGACTACCATAAGGCCATTACCAAGCGAAAGATCACGCAGCCTTGGGAGCCGCCGATGCCGCTGAAGGCGTCGAACCCGCGGCCGGCGCCCAATCAGCAGCTTATTGAGCAGACCTCCGTTGATCTCGCCTTCCAGCCGCACCCGCAGGCCAAGGCGCACAACGTGTACTTCGGGACACAGCCTAACAAGCTCGAGTTGATCGGCGAGCTGGTGGACGCGCACTCCATCAAGCGCGGCGATCTGGTCAACGGGACTTACTTCTGGCGCGTCGATGAGACCGACGCCGAAGGTAACGTGTTCCAGGGCGACTTGTGGCAGTTTCGGATCACCGAGAAGCAGATCGTCCAAGACACGCCGCCACCTCCGCCTCCTCCGCCGCCCCCGATACCGCCTGCTTATCCCGATCACATCGTCGGGCGCGTCCTGAGCTGGCCCGGCGGTCAGCAGGTGGTCCTGGAAGTCCGGCCGAATCCGCAGAGCATTACGGCTGAGGTGCGCCTCGCGCTGGGCGAGCGACTGCACGACGGCACGCTGGTGTTTGTGCATCCGAGCGGCGTGGTCACGGAGAAGGACGGCCAGCGGCGTTTTCATGCGTTGGGTCAGCCCGTCAAACAGCTCCAGCCTCTGACCGAGAAGGAGTTTCCTGACGTTTATGACGAGCTGGTGAAACTGGAACGGCGGGTTTCGGGTATAACAGGGCGGCCAGGGTGAACCGAGGTGGCGTAATCACCCCATTCGGCAGCTTCGCCACCCTCCTGGCGTGTCAACCCGCGGGAGTGATCAGAGAATGGAAGGCTCGTGGCCCCGAGGGGCCCGGGCGGGACGCGCCGGCCTGGAGGCTGGTGGAGCAATGCACGCATCCGGCATCCCTGCCGGCTGAGATATGAAGAACATTCCAATGACAGAAAACACGCATGCGCCGCGCGGTGTGGGCGAGCTTGGTGGAGGTCATGGACCGATGGCGACCTTACAAGGCAATACGGCGTTTTTCGGGCGGCGGCTGATCATGGCCGTCCTGTTGGCGGCAGGCGGGTTTGGGCTGGCGGGTTTCACCGCCCGGTCCTTCGCCCAGGTCCAGCAGAAGACTCCCGAGCAGTTGCAGAAGGAACTGGAAGAGGCCCAGCGTGACCCGGCCAGGTTCGTTCGCGAGCAGGCGGAGCGGAACCGCGAAGCCGCTGAAGCACGCCGCCAGGCCGCCATTGCCAGGCGGGCGGCTCAGACCACGCAGCCGGCCCCCCACGGTGCGGGCACGTCTCCGGTTGCACCGTCGGTGCTGACGCCCCCCCCGGGGCGTCCGGGTTCCATGCGCGAGTATGCAGAGAATCAGGCCCGCCGTGCCGCCACCCCCGGTGTGGTGCCGGCGACTCATCCCGCCGCTCCCGGGCCGTCGGGCGCGCCTCCCGCTCCCCCGGCGCCACAACCGACCACGCACTCGCCGGTCCCGGTGGAAGCTCACGAGCTGAAAGACGTTGACGCCGAGAAGCTGGCCCAGCTCGAGGCGGCCGCCCGGGCCGAGGCACAAGCCAGGGAGCAGGACACGCCGCCGGCCCCCGGCGCGCCCCAGCCGCACACGCCCGTGGTGGGCTCCCCCACGCCGGCTCCCGGCGAACTGAAGAAGGATCCCGCCAAGGATGCCCCGGATCTCAAGTCGATCCCCGGCTGGCACCGGCTGCCGGCGCGGGAGCGGCCGTACTTCTTCTCCTGGAACAACACCCCCCTGAAGAATACCGCGGAAGACTTCTCGCAGATGAGCGGCCTGAGCGTGGTGGGTTTGAGCCAGCTTCAGCCCCAGGACATGGCCAAGCAGATCAGCTTCCGCAGCGTCAACATCATGAACTACGACGAGGCGCTGGTGGAGTACAACCGGCTCCTCTTCGACCTGGGTTACTGGATGGTGCATCGGGACAAATACCTGGTGCTGCGGGCGCTGTCGGAATGGTATCGTTACATCCCGCCTGAGCGGATGTACAACTCGTACGAGGATTATCAGAAGGCCGCCCTGCCCAAGTGGGAAGTGGCCATGGTGATCTACCAGCCGACGTATGAAACGCCCGAGGTGCTGGCCAACGCCGCCAATGACCTGGTGCCGATTAACGGGGCCCGCGCGGTGATTGTCACCAACAGCACGCGCATTCAACTCTCCGGCTTCGTTTACTTCATCGACGACCAGCTCAAGATCATGATTGACCGCGACAAGAAGAACCCGCCGCCGCGCGAGCTGCGCAGCTATCCGCTGGAGTTCGAGTCGCCGGAGGAGGCGGCCCGGATCCTCAAGGCCCTGCTGTCGCAGGACAGCAGCTCGGCCACGCCGGCCAATCCCGCCGCCGCTGCCGCCGCTGCGGCGGCCGCCGCGGCCGCCGCGCGCGCCGGCGGAGGCACGCAGATCAACGCCGGCAACTCTCCGGCCGAGCAGGTGGATATCCAGGAAGATCCGCGTCTGGATCGCCTCCTGATTCTGGCCACGCCGGTCAAGCACGAGCTGATCAAGGAATACCTGGAAAAGTACGTCGACGTGCCCATCCCGCCGGGCGGCAACGTCAAGCAGTTCCAGCTCAAGCACGCCGATCCGACCAACCTGGTGGAACTGATCCGGCCGCTGTTGGGCAAGGAGCAGCCCATCATGATGCCGGTGGTGCAGCCGCAGCCCGGGCAACCCCCTCAGCCGGTGCCTCCCAACACGCGGGGCGGCCGTCCGGTCGTGCCGGGCGTGCCCATGATGAACATCGCCACCCGCGCGGTGATGATCCCCATCGTCGAGTCGCGCAGCATCCTGGTCAAAGCGACCAGGGATGAGATGACCAAGATCGAGAAATACATCGACATGCTCGACGTGGAGGGCGAGGAGAAGACGCATAAGTATGTCTCGCTCAAATACGCCAACTCCGGCAGCGTCGCCAACGTGCTGAACAGCACATTTGCCAGCACGCGGCGCAGCGTCGGCAGCACCGGCGCCGTGAACTTCCAGGCTACGGCCGATACTTCCAATGACAAGGCCCTGGTCATCCGCGGCGAACCGCAGGACCTGATCGACGCTCAGGCCTTGATTGAACAACTCGACGTGGACCCGATGGCCGATGCAGTCGAGCACATCGTCCAGCTCGAGCACGCCGACCCCGCCGAGCTGTCGAATCTGCTGACCAGCCGGTACACCCAGAGCGGCGGCACCGGCTACTCCCCTTACAGCTATCGATCGTACAGCAGCGCCGGCGGCAGCCTGCCCAAGTTCATCGCTGAGTCCCAGTCGCGCAGCCTGATCGTGCTCAGCACGGAGCAGATGTGGCCGGACATCAAGCGGCTCATCGAGGACATCGACGAGAAGAGCTTCACGCTGAATACCACGAAGATTTACCGGTTGAAGCACATCAGCCCGTCCAGCGCGGCGGAGATCCTGGGGCAGGCCCTGGCCGGCTCCGGCGGCGGCGGAGGCTACAGCCCGTACCGTTACCGCGGCTACAGCGGCGGCGGTGGTGGTGGTTCCGGCGCCCCGTCATTCCAGTTCGACCCGAACAGCAACATGCTGCTGGTGACCGCGTCGGATGACATGCACGAGCGGGCGGCCAAGCTGATCACCGAGCTCGACCAGCCCGGTCCGAACGACAGCGTCCAGCCGCGACCCATTCAACTGATCCACGCCGACGCCGAGTACGTCGAGGACATGATCGAGGATCTGCTCGAGGACGACAGCGGCCGCGGCCGCGGCTACAGCCCCTATTACAGCAGAGGCTACGGCGGCAGCGACAATCCCAACAAGATCCAGGTGCGCGTGGTCGCTGAACCAGTGACCAATCGTGTGTTCGTGACCGCCTCGGATGACGACTTCAAGAGGGCCGAGGAACTCGCCAAGCAGATCGACGAAGAGTACGTCAAGAAGGAGGTCGAGCGGCGCACGTTCGTATTGGAGCGCGCTGATCCGACCGAGGCCCGCAGCATCGTCGAATCGGTGTTCGAGGCCGAAGGAGGCGGCAGCTCGCGCGGCTACAGCGGATATGGCTACAGCAGCAGCTACAGCCGCCGGAGCAGTCGCAGCGAAGCCAGCAAGCCCGGCGCGATCAAGGTGTTCGACACGGTCGACAGCCTCATCGTGCTGGCCCCCAAGGACAAGATGACCCAGATCGCCGAGTTGATCCAGGAGATCGACTCCGATACTTCCGGCGGCAACGAGTTCAAGGCATACAAGGTGGCCGGCACCGACTACCAGGGCACCTACGCGCTGGCCCGGAACTTAGAGCAGCTTTTCGGCGTCGAGCCGAGCTACAGCGGCCGAGGCCGCGGCGGCTCCTCGAAATCTGCCATCAAATTCATCGGCGAGCACGGCAGCGACGTGCTGCTGGTCTCCGCGCCGGCGGCGCGCCTGCCGGAGATTGATCAGAAGGTCCAGGAGCTGCTCAAGCTTCGCGACACGGCCGACCTGAGTATGGTCATCCGCCACTTCGAGCTCACGCGGGCCCGTCCGGAAGAGATCGCCGACGTCATCGAGCCGATCCTCACCACCAAGTACCAGGAGCTCCAGCAGAAATCCGGCTCGAGCAGCCGCAGCTATGGATACTGGGGCATGACCGGCGGACCGAAGGTCACGGCTCACAAGGCCGAGCGCAAGATCATGGTCTCCGCGCCCGAATCGATGATGGATCTGGTCAAAGAGCTGCTGCGCGAGTTTGACAAGCCCCCGCGGCCGTCCACGACCAAGCTCATCACGCTCGAGAAGGCCAAGGCCGAGGAGATCGTGCCGGCCGTCGAGGCCATGATGGCCGACCGCGCGGGATCGAGTACTCCCTCTTACAGCTCCAGCCGGTCCTGGTGGTCGAACTTCGGCCGCACGAGCAGCTCGAGTTCGACCAACACGGACGAGCTGACCATCACCGCGGTCGCCTCCAGCAATTCGATCCTGCTGAAAGGCACGGCCGAGAAGGTGTTCCAGACCGAGGAATTGATCACGACGCTCGATGGGAAGGCAATCGGTGATGGACCCGTGATCAAGGTGTATCCGATCAAGCACGCCGACGTCATGGAAGTCGTCGACATGATCGAAGCCGTCGCAGGCGGCGGATCGATGGACAGCGGCTACAGTCCGCGTCGAGCCTCGGCTGCCGGCAGTGGACAGGTCATTGTCAATTCCGACTACTACAGCAACCAGATTGTCGTCGCCGCCCCGCGCGATAAGATTCCGATGATCGAAGAGGTCATCCGGGTCAAGGAAGATATGGCTTTGGCCAGCGCATCGGATCCGACCCAGAGCGGTGGCCTGGGTACGCTGGTGTCCTCGGACAAGGGCGAGATTACCAAACGCTATGACGTGAAAGGCCCCGTCAACGAGACGGCCGAGGCGCTGGACAAGGTGCTGCTGGCCTTCCTGGGCTGGGATGCGCCTTACGTCAAGGCTTTCCCCTTTGCCAACCAGATCATCGTTTCCGGCAAGCCCGAGCATTTCAAGCTCGTCGAGGAGTGGCTGGCCAAGTTCGAGAAGGAAGAGCTGATCAAGCCGAAGTTCGTGGTGGCGGTGCAGAAGGTGGCTATTTCGCCGACGCGTCTTGTGGAAACCATGCAGGAGATGGCCACCGAGCAGGACAAAGTCAATTTCGCGCCCGTGCCGTCGCGAAACCGCCGCGACGTGATGCAGAAGATCAAGGAGATCAACTGGTGGGATCCGGTGACCACGCAGCCGGCCGCCCCGGCTGGGGAGCCCACGCCGGCGGTGTCGGCCGTGTCGTCGCCGTTTGTCGCCCCGATGGCCTCGTTCAACGAGATCCGCCGGTCCGTCGTCGCGCTGACGCTGAGTCAGGCCAGGATTACGGTGGCGCCGGCCACGCAGCCGGCTACCGCCG
>BTUC01000290.1:0-9195 GCA_045863575.1 Phycisphaerae bacterium | reverse complement strand
GGCCGCACGCGCAGCCTCGCCGCCGCCCGATCGCGAAGCAGATCCTCGGGCTCGTCGAGTTGCAGGGCTAGGTTACGCACGAAGATGGGCATGACTTAACTGTAGTCGATGCAGGGTCAAAGTGGAAAAGTGGGAAAGTCGACCGCGCGAAACTCAGAACGTGAAAAAAATGCGAAAGTGAGCAAGCGACTTTCGCACTTTTTCACTTGGCCACTCTCTCGACCATCCGACTCCCTCGGTCGGACTTGAGCCGGCGGATGTCATTGGGCCGCCGCTGCTGTCGCGGTCGTATCCCACGCCAGCCGGGCGATCTGGATGCCCTTGAGCGTGGGCAGCAGGAACGCGATGTAGTCCTGCCCATCGTGCGAGACGATTTCCGGCGCGGCGGCCGGCAGCGAAGTGACGTACTTGCCCTCGTCATCAATGCCGAAGTTCAGCGGATCCTTGGAGCGATACACGTGCGTGGTGGCATTCTGGCCGTAGTGCTGCGTGCGGAAGAGGTAGAAGTAGCCCCCGCGCTGCACGACGAACGGGCATTCCGCCGAGTTAAAGCCACCGCCTCCGCGGCCGCCACGGGAGACGATCTTCGGTGCGCTCCAGCGGACCAAATCCGGCGAGCTGCGGCAGTAGACCGCGCCCTGCTGATTCGGATGGGCCGTGTAGTAGCAATACCAGATCTCGCCGATACGAATGGTCATGGGATCGCGGGTATTGGCGTGGGGTCCTTCGGAGAACAAGGCCGGCCGGTAAGGCTCCTTCAGGGTCCAGCGGGTGAACGTCTTGCCATCCTCGCTGCGGGCCAGGCAGATGTTGACCCAGTCTCCATAGAACATGATGTAATCGGCTGCCGGCAGGCCCGGCGGCTTGCAGACGTAGGGCGCCTGGAGCCCGCCCGGAGTCTCGCCGTAGTTCGCGTCGGCCTGCATGGCGATGCCCATCGGCTTCCAGTCGTGGTCGGTGAGCTGCCCACCCTCCCAGCGGTGGAACAGGCGGGTCTTGCCGCCGCACCGGGTGCTGCGGATGCAGGACCAGAGCTGCCAGGTGTTGTCATCGGCCTGCCAGAGGCCGAAGTCGACCGGCTGTTGCTTGGGGTCGGTGAACTCGCCTAGATCGGGGTCACCCGCGATTTTCCATGCCGGCCCATCAATACGCGGGACCAGGAACTGATCACCGGAGGTGGCGGCGCAGCCGGCGAGCCACAGGATTAATACCGCGAAAGCCAGAAGCAGCCAGGGGCGCATCGTGCGCATGGATCACCTCGCATCTGAGGACACTGGCACGCGGGCAGGCGTGCCGAGTATTCCGTGTGCGTGCCGATTGTCGCGTCAGGTCCGGAAAAGTCAAAAGCCCCGCCGCAGGAGGACGGGGCTTTCGCCTGATTCGACTGCGAATCGCAGGAGCTCGCTTCGCGGCTCACAGCTTCGGCAGCGTGACCGGCAGCACCTTGAGGACGGCCGGCTTCTGGGCGGCGAGCTTGTCCAGCAGCGCCTGCGGAATCGGACCGTCCAGCTTGAGCAGCATGAGTGCCGTGTTCTTCTGTCGCGACAGCATCATGTCCGCGATGTTGATCTTGTAATCGCCGAAGATGGTGCCGACGATGCCGATGACGCCCGGGCGGTCATCGTTGAAAATCAGGAGCATTTCGCCCTCGGGCACCAGGTTCATCTGGTAGCCGTTGACTGCCATGATGCGCGGCCGACCGTCCAGGAACACCTCGCCGACGACTTCCTGCGTGCCATCTCGCGTGGTGACCCGCGCGGAAACGGTGTCGGTAATGGCGTTCACCGACTGGTCGGCGGTGTGCTCGAGCCGGATGCCGCGGGCCTGAGCGGAGGGCTCCACGTTAATCAGGTTGAGGCGTGCACCCAGGTGGGGGCTGAGCACATCGGCCAGGATCTGCTTGGCCAGCATTTTGGTGACGGATTGCAGTGACTCGCCGTGCGTTCGGACGCTGACGGTCTCGATGCCCGAGCCGCACAGGCTGGCGAGAATCATGCCCATGCGCCGCGCCAGGTCCAGGTAAGACTTATCCCGGTCGGAGAGCTGGCTGGGCAGGCCGGCCACGTTGACGGGCCAGCGGATCTGCTCCTGGAGGAGGTAGTTGAGCAGGATCTCGGCTGCATCGACGGTGACGGTGAGTTGGGCTTCTTCGGTGGACGCGCCCAGGTGCGGGGCCAGGACCGTATTGGGAGCGGCCAGCAAGGGACTGTCTTTGGGCGGCTCGCTGGCGAAGACGTCGATGGCGGCGGCCGCGACCTTGCCGCTCTTGAGGCCCTCCGCCAAGTCGGCCTCGTTGATCAGCGGGCCGCGGGCGCAGTTCACGATGCGCACGCCGGCTTTCATCTTGTCGATGGCCGCAGCATTGATCATGCCCTTGGTGTCATTGTTGATGACCGTGTGCAGGGTGATGTAGTCAGCCTTGGGCAGCAGCTCGTCCAGCGACTTGGCCATTTTGACTTGGCCTTCCATCGCCGTCGTGCCCGAGACGAAGGGGTCGTAGGCGATCACGTTCATGCCAAAGGCGAGGGCGCGCTCGGCGACCGCACGGCCGATACGCCCGAACCCCACAACCCCGAGGGTTTTTCCGGAGAGCTGGGTGCCGGTGAATTTCTTGCGTTCCCACTTGCCCTCGCGGACGTGGGCATCCGCCTTGGGGATGTGACGCGACATGGCCAGCATGAGGGCCATGGTCTGCTCGGCGGTACTGAGCGTGTTCCCATCGGGCGTGTTCATGACCAGGATGCCGGCCTTGGTTGCGGCATCCAGGTCCACATTGTCCACGCCGACGCCGGCGCGGGCGATGGCCCGCAGCTTTCCGGGGTTGGCCAGCACCTTGGCTGTCACCTTGGCCCCCGAGCGGATGATCATGCCATCGTACTCGCTGACTACCTTGGCGAGTTCCTCCTCGCTCAGGCCGGTTTTGACGTCCGCCTGAACGCCGGGAGTCTCCGTGAATTTCCGCATGCCTTCTTCGGCCAGCGGATCCGCCACCAGAATCTTGATCATGTGCAGTTCCTTCGTGCTGTACGTCCTCGATGCACCGTTTGGGTGCCTGGGGTCCAGGCGCTCATTGTAATCGATGTCGGGGCCAGGGGGAGAGAGGCGACCGCCCAACCGCCACTTCCAGTTCACCGGTTACGCGACGCTGGCTGCCCCCCCTTTTCAAGGGGGGGCAGGGGGGGTATCGAACGCCAGGGAGCCAGCATTCGCGGCTTATGATCCGTGCGCTGACGGGCCGGGGGTGCCGCCGGCCGCTACTGGAGGTGGAAGCAAGCGGACTGATTTGAGGCCGTTGCGGCCTGCCACTACAATGCCGGCCGGTTGCCGGGTCGCACCGCCGCCGGGCCCTTTCGACCATCTGGAGGCACATCATGCACGACTTCGAACTGGGCATTATCGGTGCTGGAAACATGGCCGAGGGCGTCGTCGCAGCAGTGGTGGCCAAGGGGCCGTACCCGGCCGGCCGAGTCCTGGTGGCCGATCCCGTGGCGGAACGTCGTCAGCGGTTTGAATCTCACTACGGCACCACGGCCACGGGAGACAGCCGGGAGGTGGCCTGGAAATCGCGGCGGATTCTGCTGGCGGTCAAGCCGCAGAACTTTGATGAAGTGGCCGCGGCCCTGGCTGACGTGGTCAGCGAGGAGCAGGTGCTGATCAGTATCATGGCCGGCGTCAGCACGCGACGGATCGCAGAGGCATTTCCGCGGATCGAGGCCCGGGTTGTGCGGGTGATGCCCAACCTGCCCATTTGCCTGGGGGCCGGCATCGCGGGAGTGTTTGGCGGCCGGCACGCCACGGAGAGCGACGTTGCCGAGGCGCGGGCGATCTTTGACGCCGGCGGGGCGACGATCGCGGTTGAAAGCGAGCGGCTGATCGACGCCGTGACGGCCGTTTCCGGCTCCGGACCGGCGTACTTCTACTATTTCGTCGAGGCGATCGTGGCCGGCGGCGTGGCCTGCGGTTTGTCGGAGCAGGATGCGCTGAAACTGGCTCAGCATACCTGCCTGGGCGCGGCTCGCATGATGCTCGAAACGCACGAGCCGCCGGCGGAGCTCCGCCGCAAGGTGACCAGCAAAGGCGGCACCACCCAGGCAGCGATCGAGCACCTGGAGCGGTCCGGCGCCGGGGACCTCATCCGCGACGCCGTGCGCAAGGCATTCGATCGGGCCCAGGAGTTGGGGGCCTGACAGAACAGCCACGAAGGCTGGAGATCGAGATCACATGTTGAGGACGACAGCATGACACGCCTGAAACAGCTCGCCATTTCAGTGGCTATCGCGTCCCTCCTGGCTGGTTGTGACAGCGGGGGAAGTGGGGGAAGCGACACTTCGAGTTCCAAGACGCCCGCGACCATGCCCACCTCCTGCCAGCGCGAGCAACCGACCGACGCGACGGTGCTCAAGATCGCGGTGATCCCCAAGGGCACCACGCACGAGTTCTGGAAGTCGATCCATGCCGGGGCCGTGAAGGCACAGGGTGAGCTGAAATCCGTGCAGGTCATCTGGAAGGGACCGGTGAAGGAGGATGACCGCGTCGAGCAGATCAACGTGGTTGGAAACTTCATCAACAGCGGCGTTCACGGCATCGCGCTGGCCCCGCTGGACAACACGGCACTGGCCAAGCCCGTGCGCGAGGCCAGCAGCGCCGGCATCAGCGTCGTGATCATGGATTCGGGGATTGAGGCGGATGCCTGCAAGGACTACGCCAGCTTTGTGGCCACCGACAATTATGCGGGCGGCCGGAAGGCCGGGCGACGGTTGGGCGAACTGCTTGGAGGCAAGGGTAAGGTGCTCATGATGCGTTACCAGGTGGGTTCGGCCAGCACCGATCAGCGCGAGCAGGGTTTTCTGGACACGATCAGTGAGAACTATCCCGACATCCAGATCGTCTCCAGCGATCAATACGGCGGGGCGACGACCGAGAGTTCTCTGGCCAAAGCGGAGAATCTGCTGAACAAGTACCAGCAGCTCGATGGGATCTACACGCCGAACGAGTCCACGACGTTTGGCATGCTGTTGGCGCTCCAGCAGGCGGGCCGGGCGGGCCAGGTGAAATTCGTCGGCTTCGACAGCTCGGAGAAACTGATCCAGGCGATGAAGGATGGTCACATCCATGGTTTGGTCCTCCAAGACCCGCTCAACATGGGCTACCTTGCGGTCAAGACACTGGCGGCGTACCTGCGCGGCGAGGAGGTGAAGACGCGGATCGATACCGGCAGCCAGGTGGCCACGCCCGACAACATGGGCGAGCCGCGCATCCAGGAGCTGCTCTCGCCGCCCTTTGCGAAGTATCTGGGGGAATAGCCCGAATGATCGGCATGTTGAGCAGGGGGCCTTGGCAGCGTGCCGGGCTTTGAATTGCGGTGGGGTCTCGAATGCGGACTGCTCTCATATGTTCGTTGGCGCTGCTCGCGGCAGGTTGCGGTGAAACCGAGCAGTCCGGCCAGGCGCGGACGCTCAAGGTGGCCGTGATTCCCAAGGCCACCAACCATGAATACTGGAAGGCCATTCACGCCGGAGCCCTCAAGGCCGAGGGAGAACTGTCCGGCGTGCAGATCATCTGGAAGGGCCCGCCCCGCGAGGACGACCGCGATGGGCAGATATCCACTGTCGAGAACTTCGTGAACGCCGGCGTCCAGGGAATGGTGGTGGCGCCTCTCGATGAAACCGCGCTGGTTCGGCCGATTGCCAGCGCCACGGAGGCGGGGATCCCCGTCGTGATCATGGACTCCGGCCTGAAGGCCGAGCCCGGGCGGGATTATGTCAGCTACGTGGCCACGGACAACGAGGCCGGCGGCCGTAAGGCGGCGCAGCGCATGGGGGAGCTGCTGGGCGGCCGGGGAAGGGTCCTCGTGCTCCGTTACCAGGTGGGCTCAGCCAGCACAACGCAAAGAGAAGACGGATTCCTCGATGAACTGAAGCAGACCTACCCGGACATCCAGGTGGTCTCCGCCGACCAGTACGCCGGCGCGACCACGGACGAGGCTTACAAAAAGGCGGAGAACCTGCTGGCCAAGTACCCGGACCTGGCCGGCATCTTCGGGGCGTGCGAGCCGGTGGTGTTCGGCATTCTGCGAGCGCTGCCGGCTGATCGGCTGGGCCAGGTGAAGCTGGTGGGCTTTGACCGATCGGAGAAGCTGGTGCAGGCCATGCAGGCCGGCCACGTGCACGGCTTGGTGCTTCAGGATCCCATGAACATGGGCTACCTGGCGGTGAAGACGCTGGTGGCCCACCTGCGCGGGCAGCAGGTGGCTCCACGGATCGATACGGGCAGTAGGGTGGCCACGCCCGAGAACATGAACGACCCGGCTGTCCGCGAGCTGCTCTCGCCGGCGGTGGAGAAGTACCTGCCATGAAGGCTGCTATTGTGCCGACGGTGCAACCCTCACCCGGCCGCCCACTGGTGACGCCGGAAGGCCGTCCGCTGCGGCCAAGTCGTCTGCGCCGGCTTCTGAATACGATTGGCTTGCTTCTGGCGCTGCTGCTGATCGTCGCCGGATTTGGCCTGGCCGTGCAGATCAAGGGAGGGATCGAGTCCCACCGCCTGGATCTGGAACTGGCCGAACGCCAGTTATCCGCGGGCGAAGAACCCATTCCGGTTCGCAGCCGCTGGTACTACATCCTCCGGCATGACAACCGCTTCATAGACCGAAACACATTTCGCTCCACCGCCAACCAGATGGTTTCGGTAGGCATTGCAGCCATGGGGATGACGCTGATCATCATCAGCGGGGGAATTGATCTGTCCGTTGGTTCGGTGATGGCCCTCACCAGCGTGGTCATTGCCTTGATGCTGAATTCCGGATGGCTCCCCGTGCCGAAGCATCTCTTCTCGGTGGGTGGCGGCTTTCCGGGGATCGTCTGGATTCTGACGTTGGTCGCTCTGGGCGTCGCGCTGCTGACTGGACTGGTCTGGTACTTGCGAAATTCACAGAGGCCCGGGCGTTACGTGGTCGCAGCGCTGGGCCTGATTCTGTTGCTGCCGCTGGTCGTGCTGATCTCCGGTCCACTTTCCACAGTCGCCGCGGCGGTGCTCGTCTCCGCCTGCATTCTCGCCTGGTTGCTGCCGTATGCACTTCCCAGCATGCTTGTGGGCGGCGCCTGTGGACTGGTCAACGCGCTGGCGGTGACGCGACTGAAGGTCGTTCCCTTCATTGCGACGCTGGGGATGTGGGGCATTGCCCGCGGATTGGCCAAGGGCCTGTCCGGAGAACAGAAGATCGACGCCCCCTCCGGCTGGCTCGGTACGCACGTGCTGGTCCGGCAGCCTGATCCGCCGTGGCTGCTGGTATCGCCTGGAGTATGGGCCCTTATTTTGCTGGCAGCGGTGGTCTGGGTCCTGCTGCGCCACACCTCATTCGGCCGGTACGTCGTGGCCGTCGGTTCGAATGAGGAGGCGGCGCGTCTTTCCGGCCTCAATGTCGATCGGATCAAACTGCTGATCTATGCCATCGCGGGCTTGACCACCGGCCTGGCAGGCGTGATGCAATTCGCACGTCTGACGGTCGGAGATCCGACCACGGCCATGGGGGCGGAACTCGACGTGATCGCGGCGGTGGTCATCGGCGGCGCCAGCCTGTCGGGAGGCGAGGGCTCCGTATTCGGGTCGCTGATCGGCGCACTGATCATGGCCTACCTGCGCGTCGGGTGTGACCATGTGGGCGTGCCGAACTGGGTTCAGGAGATTGTCATCGGAATGGTCATCGTGCTGGCGGTGGCTCTGGACTACCTGCGGCGGCGCAACGTCGCGCGGGCCTGAACGCGAGAGCCGCTCAATGCCCTGTCCACGAGGCCCTGGGCGGCGCCGGTTTCCAACCGGTGCCATACGGGCACGTGTGTTGCTCGCTGAATCACTCGGGCACATGCCGCTGGGCAGGTGGAGGGCTGTCGCCCATCGGTGTGGTCGTTCCCGAGGACGAACCCAATGGGCTTGAGCTGGAGCCGCGCCGTATCCGGTTCTTGTCCACGATGGCCAGGATGATGAGCATGAAGGCCACGAAGCGAACGATGTACAGGTAGAGCCGGATTTCGTCCCCGCGTTCGGTCATCGTGAGTGCGAGCCGGTTGATGGCCAGTACCCAGAAGGCCAGGCTGAAGATCAGGAAGAAGCGGTCGCCGGTCTGCTTGAAGAAACGCAGGAAAAACAGCGCCACCGTGCAGCAAGCCATGGCCACTGCCCCGGCCAGGAACAGGTTCATCACTCCGCCTCCCAGATGAGGCCGTAGAGCAGAAACAGCAGTCCGGCCAGGGCAGCAAGACTGCGCCAGCCGGCCAGATCCGATTCCGGCACGATCACGAGATCGAAGAACAGAATGGCGTTGTCTACGGTCATGCCCACGAAGCACAGGGTGCTCCAAAGCAGAAAACGCAGCCGGGTCCGCGTGTAGGCGCGCAACAGAAGCAGGGCGCAGGTCAGGCTGGTAGTGGCGCAGAGCATGTAGACGCCCTGAGCGGCCCACCCGGCATTGGCCCCCAGAATACAAGGGACTTCAGCCATTCTTGTCCCTCCTGATCCGAAAAGCGTCAGCAAAGACCTGGATCCGATCGATCGGTTTCGAGTAAATGGTGGTGATGATCTGCACGCGCAGCTCACGGTAGCAACTGGCCAGTTCGGCGATCGTGCGATTGTGTTGCTCCGACTGCGGTCCGTACCAGTACACGGTCGGCGACTCGTCACTGCAACAGAGCAGACCGCGCCGGCAGAGGTCCCGGAGCTGATCGTCCAGCCACGCCGGGTCGACGCGCAGCCGCTCGGCCAGGACCGCGGCCGTCCACCGCTGCCCGGTGTCGCTGTGCAGCAGGAGCAGGGCTTCCAGTTCCACCACCGATGTGATATGGGTGGTGAGGAACTCCCTGACTTCTGGCGAGATGGCTGATCTGCTCACGGGAGCCTCTCTGCCATGACCGAACCGGATTCACGTGACCCACCGGAAGCTGCCGACCCGCGATTCGACCCGGCTGTCCCAGCCACGCGCACACCTTACTGCGTCAGCGTGACAGGGGCAACCGCCTTTCCGCCGGAACGCTCCGCTTTTTTTGCCGGCGGCCGCGGAAAAACAATTTCACTCCCTGCTTAGAGGTATCTGCGGATTAAAACCGGTTAACCTCTTGCGTCGCGCGCATCAGCTCGTTAGGGTGGGGAGGCGATTGTCTGGTGTTCGTGCCGGTTACCTGAACGAATCTGACGTGTTGGAAG
>BTUC01000289.1:0-9225 GCA_045863575.1 Phycisphaerae bacterium | reverse complement strand
GTCAAGCTCCTGGTCCCGGCCGTAAATGCAGATGCGGGGCTGATCGCCGCGCGTCACATAAAGCCGGAAGTTCTCCGCCGCCTCAGGCGCGGCCTCGAGATCGATGTCCCCCCGCTTGTCGAGGAGCCGAAGCAGACGGCCATGTTCGCGATCCATCTCGACGCGGCAGGCGGCGTTCTCCAGGATGAAGATCCCTGGCGTGGCCTCAGAGGATTGAGCGTGGCTCAGGGTTGCGTGAAACAACAAGGCCAGGCAAACGGCCGAAATCGGATGGAAGGGCATGGTTTTCACGTGCGTCTCCTGATGCATGCCGCGCCGAGTTGTGTGTGCACGGTGACTTCACCTGTGCAGCACGGTAAGCGGTGTCCATGTCTGGTTCAAGGCTATCCCATCAATGGAGGTATTCGTATGCGTACCGCCGAATGTTCGAGCCGATCGACGCTCAGAACTATTCAATCCCATTGACGTGGCGGGCAGCTCCGCGTCGATGATCTCCTCATCGACAAGACCACGCTGGAGCGAACCTGCCACCAGGCCTCGCTGCACCCGGCGAGTCCCGTTCTTCGGCCGGACGCCGATCGGAGGTGCATCTTCGACGACGCCTCTGGGTGGTCGCGATCAACACCTCGCCGGTGGTCGACGATGTCTGGCCATTGATCCTGCCCGGCGAAAACGCCGCGAAGCAGGTCTACCGAGGATTGAAGCCAAAGCGGCGCTGGGACTCAGCCCGCGCGGCCGCTCGAATGTGAAGAACAATACCCGACCGCTGCATGGACCTCTTTGGAGGTTCCCGGCAGGCGCTGTACCGAATCACCCAGAGGCGCGGCGGCCAGCCCGCCGCCGCGGCGGTAATCCTTGAGCGGAGTCGACAGGACTTCACGTGCGATGCAAAACGAGCACCTCTTCGGGGCCCCCCGGCCAGCGAATCGCGTGTCATCCGCAGGACCGCCGATCTGCCCAGCCACAGCCCGGCATGACCGTAACTCTTTATTGATCCTACACTTAATCGCTCAATCGATAAGGCATGATGGTTATCGGCACCACTCTCCCACCCGGACACGGGCCAGAGAGCCAGCGCCCGTCGGGAATTCGTCTTGACCCGCTCGGCATCAGGAAGTAGAGTTGATTTCGGTTGCTTCCCCCATTGATCGGCCCGACGCCAGCTCCCCGCTGGCCGCGGGCCGATCCCCTTTGTGGAAGCCCCGGCAAGCGCGACAGATGGCAGCCTACCCCTTTGGTGGAAGCCCCGGCAAGCGCGACAGATGGCAGCCCACCCATTTGGTGGAAGCCCCGGCAGGGGCGACACAGCCCCCATTTGCCGGGAGCCCCGGTAGGAACGACGCAGCTCCCCTTCGGTGGGAGCACCGGTAGGGACGACGCGGCCCCCGTTTGGTGGGAGCCCCGGCAGGGGCGACAGATGGTAGCCCAAGGCGGAGGCCGGGCGCCAGCCCGCCGCAGCCTTGGGACACCGAGCCGCCACCTCCCCTGAGAGCCCCGTAGGGGCGACAGAACCCCACCCGTCACCATGGGCAGCCGACTCGACGCACTTGAAAAGCGCATCGTTGCAGCACCCCTTCGAGCGCCCTGTTGACACTCGCTTGCCTGCACCTAGGCACTCTGTACCATCGGCAAGGACACGGAGGTCCAAATGTCAACTCTGCGCTACGCACCTGGCTGCTGGCTCGTCTGTCTCGCTTTCGGGTGCTCTCACGCGTCACCACAATCTGATACGCTGAATGCAGGACACACCGGTCAGGGCTGTCACCGGGGCTGTGTCGCTATCCGACAGCGCTTGAGAACCCGTTCGTATCGCTTGACGGCCGCGTCCCGCAGGGCCTTGGCGGGCGCTTCGGCGGCCAGGCCGGCCAGCGCTTCCGCGGCCGCCGGCGAATTGAGCACCTCCAGCACGCGCAGCGCGCGGGTGTAGGGCAGCACGTCCGCAGGATCCACCGGGCGCTCGTCGAAATCGGCCAGAAGTTCCTTGAGCCGAAGCTGCACCTCCAGTGATGGCCGGCTCAACGACTCGCGCAGCAACCAGCCGCAGGCCGGTCCGATCGCCTCCAACGATTGCCTGGCCCGCAGGCGGGTTTCAACCCGCGGATCGTCCAGTTGGGCGATCCATCGCCGAGCCGCCCGCTCGTCCAGATCAGAGCGCATGCCCTTGCGCACGTACGGCACTGCCCGGTCACCGGCCGAGATCAGCATCCACACCGCCTCGTAGGCCCGCAGCGGGTCGTCGTCACGAAGTGCGGCGCTCAAAGCACGCAGCCAGGTCTCATCAAGGTCCTTCCCTGGCGGCTCCGGCAGCGCCTCAACGCGAACGTTATCAAGCCCCCAACTCTCATCGTGGAGCCCCTGGGGCACGGTGATCATATCAAACGCAAATTCCAGCGAATCCGCCTGGTGCGGTATGGACAGATCGAAGTGGTAAACAGCGTCCATGGGCCGGCCTTGAAACGTATAGCCCAGCGTTCCCAGTGCGGCCGCACCGGTGCCGCGCTCGTACTCTCCGCCCGGGTATTCGTCCGGGAACGACTGCTTCCCGCGGTAACGCGTATACAGCACGAAGCTGCTATGGATCAGCACCGGCCCGCCCACGACCGCCACCTGCCACACGTCCGGCCCGATCCGCGTATTGAAGATGGGGCCGATGTTGCCGTCCCACGTGTGAATCAGGTAGAGATCAAAGACGATGCGGACGAAGACATGCGGCGGAAGCTGCTCCAGCCGCAGACGGAGGGGGTCCATGCTGCTGCTGAACTCACCGAGGAACCGGCGCCGGTCGGCGGGCGTTGTGGCCAATCGATGAACGGACCAGGCGGAGCTGGCTGACGCCTCGAAATCGTCGGAGAGCACGATAGCGCTTGGCGAAATCGCCGGCCGCGAAGCTGGAACCGGTTCGGCGAATGCGAACGTACCCCGGAACGCTGCGTTCAGGAGCGATCCCCACAGGATCAATCTGTTCCGCCTCACCATGCGGACACTCCGGCAACTCGCGAATCAGCAGGAGGTTACGTTTGGAAGTGCACGACGGGAACCGCAATGCCTCCTCAAGGACTCGAACCTTGAACCCGCTGATTAAGAGTCAGCTGCTCTGCCAATTGAGCTAAGGAGGCTCACCTGTAGAGGGAATACTATAGTTGCGGGGTGCTTGGGCGGCAAGCCCGGCGGCGGGGGAGCGTGGCCGCGGTGCCGTGACCCCTGGAAGCCGACGGGACCGGCAGTGTGCGGGAGCTTTGGCCTGCACCCGGGTACCCGTGGGGGCCGGCCGCCAGCGACCGCGGACGCGGACATTTATTGAATTATCACTGCTGCGGCCAGTTCTCCCCGTCGAACGGGCCTTCAGCTCAATAAAGACCCCCGATCGCAGGCCGTGCGCTGGACGGGTAGAGCTGGTCGGCCCGTGGGCGACCAGCTACGATGTGTCTACGGGTATTGTTGCATCGCGTTGACAGCTTTGACCGATAGCCGGTTATGCTGGTGAGGCTTTTCACTTTCGCTGCTTTGACCTTCTCGTTGCAGGGGCTGCCGGTGCTCTGCCTTGCGGGCCTGCTGGAGCATCCCTGCGCCTGCTCAGAGCCCCAGGAGGATTGCCACTGCGAGCATGAGCAGGACTGCTCCAGCGACCCTTGTTCCAAGATACTCACCAGCCAGAGCCGTTCCCGGGCGGACGATGTGCCGGATGGTACCAGCGTGGCCGTTGCTATCCTGGATCTGGTTCTTCTGGAGACGCTTCCGTCGGACTGCCCTGGTTGCACGGAATCTCCCCCGCCGGTGCACCTTTGCCGGCACTATGACACGGCGCTTCCACTTCTGATCTGATCCCCGTCAGACGATGGGCGCGTGGGCCAGCATTCACCCGCCGGTCGCTCTACGTTCATCTTCCGCCCTGAATCCTTATCTGCATCTGTGTTCGCTGAGCTTGGGCCAATCTCCGTTGCGGAGTGACTCCGATGAAATCCGTTGTGCGCTACTCGGCTTTGGCGGCCTTTTATCCCCTGGTGTTGTTGGCCCTTCCGGGCTGCGATCGTGAAGGTTCTCTCAAGGAGCCCCCGGCCGCAGTGGACGGCCACGCGGGTGATTCCGCCGCGCATGCAGATCATGAGGACGAGGCTCACGGCCACTCCCATGCGGACGAGGCCATGTGGGACCACCACATTGCGGTGCCGGAATCCGTGCGCCGGAATCTGGGCATCACCTTCGCGAAAGTAGAGACTCGGGCGGTAGCCCGGACCATCCGCTTTCCGGGCCGCTTCGAGTTGCTGCCCAAGGCCCGGCGGGAATACCGGACGATGCTGAGTGGCCAGGTGGAGCTCCACGTGAGCCAGTTTGACCCGGTCGAGCCGGGCACGCTGCTCTACACGCTGGATTCGCCGGCGTGGCGAGAGCTGCAGGAGAGACTCAACGAGGCCGACTCCACGATCCAGCAGGCGACGGCCCGTGTGCAGACCATGAAGCCGTTGATGGACGCCCACAAGCAGCACGAGGAGAGCCTCCGTAACAGCGTGGAGGTATGGACGGAGCGGGTGCGCCAGTTGGAGAAGGGCCAGGGCTCGGGCGTGATATCGGCCGAGACGTTTGCCCAGGCGCGCGGCACTCTGTCGCAGAACCGCTCCGACCTGGCCCAGATGATGGAGAAGGAGGCCGAGTTGGAGGCCCGCCGCGTCGAGGTGGAGGCTGAGCTTTCCGCCGCGCGTGAGCGGATGGAACTGCTGCTGCTGAACGCGGCGTCCCTCCTGGGAATCTCCAAGGAGGCGCTTACCACCCGACCGAGTCAGGCCGACGGTGATCCGCATCAACTCTGGCGAAACATCACCAAGGTAGATGTCCGTGCCGCCGCTCCCGGACTCGTTCAGTCCATGGCGTTGACCAATGGGTCCTGGGCCAGCGAGACGAGCCTGGTTTTGACCACCGTGCAACCCGAATTGATTCGGTTTCGCGCTCAAGGTCTGCAGAGCGATTTGGGCCGCCTGCGTGATGGCCTGCCGGCTCTCATCGTCCCACCCAAAGGCGGCAGCATCAGTATTCAGGACACGATGGAGGGAACCGTCAGCCTGGGGGTTGTCGCCAATCCGGATGAGCGCACGATCGAGGTGCTGGTCACCCCGGCTCGGTTGACTGCATGGGCGCGCCCTGGCGTGACCGCCCATCTGGAGGTCGTCACCGAAGGCAGCGGCTCGGAAGAGTTGGCCATTCCATTGTCGGCGACGATTCGAGACGGCCTGACCACGGTCTTTTTCCGACGGAATCCCGAGAAGCCCAACGAGGTCATCCGCGTGGAGGGGGATTTGGGCATTAATGACGGCCGATGGGTCGTGGTCAAGCGCGGCGTCCGCGAGGGCGACGAGGTGGTCCTGGACGGTGTCTATCAGCTCATGCTCGCATCGTCGGCCGGCGCTCCACAGGGTGGACACTACGACTCCGACGGCACCTTCCATACGGGTTCGCACTGAGGCAGGCAGGCCAAGGGTTTACGAATGCTTCAGAAAGTCATTGGATATGCGCTGAAGAACGCGGCACTGGTGCTCATGATCGGTCTGCTGTTGACAGCCTTTGCAGTATACCAGATCCCCCACATGCCGGTGGACGTGTTCCCGGAACTGAACGCACCTGCGGTGGTCATTCTGACCGAAGCGGGCGGCCTGGCCGCCGACCAGGTCGAGCAGTACGTGACGTTCCCGATCGAGACCTCGGTTAACGGCCTGCCTGGGACCCGCCGCGTCCGCAGCACCAGCGCCATCGGGCTGTCGCTGGTGTGGGTAGAGTTCGACTGGGGCGAAGACATTTACCGGGCACGGCAACTGGTGGCCGAGCGGCTGAATGCGGTGAGGGAGTCGCTTCCAGCCGAAGCCAACGCCCAGATCACGCCGGTCACCTCGATTACGGGCGAGATCATGCTGGTGGCCCTTTCTTCGCCCGATGGGTCGGTCAGCGACCTGGAGCTGCGGGCCTACGCAGAGTACGACCTCCGCAACCGGCTGCTGTCGGTACCTGGCGTCTCCCAGGTAGTGGCCATCGGCGGCTCGCTGCCGGAGTATCAGATCAACGTCCACCAGGACCGGCTCGCGCTCCACGGCCTGACTATCCAGGACGTGGTGGATGCCGCCCGCGAGGCGCACAGCATCGCCAGCGCGGGCTATCTGCCCAACGTGGAACGTCGCGAGCTGCCCATCCGGCAGAGTGCGCGCGTGCAGAGCACGGCCGACATCGAGAACACGCTCATCAAGTACGACGCAGGAACGCCGGTGCTCATCGGACAGGTCGCGGACGTTCAGCTCGGGCCGGCCCTGAGGCGGGGAACCGCGGCCGAGGGGGCCAAGCCGGCCGTGGTGCTGAGCATCCAGAAAGCTCCGGGCACCAACACGCTGGAGCTGACCAGACAACTCGATGCCGTGCTCCAGGACGTGAAGTCCGGCCTGCCTGCGGGAATAGAACTGAATCCCGGCGTCTTCCGCCAGGCCCATTTCATTCAGAGATCCGTTGACAACGTCGTCCGCGTGCTGAAGGAAGCCACGATTATCGTGGTCATCATTCTGATCCTGTTCCTGCTTAACATCCGCACGACGATCATTACGTTGACGGCGCTGCCGCTCTCTTTGGCATTTACGCTCTTGGCGATCTGGTGGTGGGGATTGTCAGTGAACGTGATGACCCTGGGCGGGCTGGCGGTGGCCATTGGCGTGCTGGTCGATGACGCCATCATTGATGTGGAGAACGTGTTCCGGCGTCTGCGCGAATCGCGGGCGCTTCCCGATGCCCAGCGCAAGCCCTGCGTGCAGGTCATCTTCGACGCCAGCAACGAGATCCGGCCGGCGATGGTCTTCGCCACAATCATCATCGTGATCGTTTTCGTGCCGCTGCTGTTCCTCCAGGGCATGGAAGGTCGGTTCTTCCGGCCACTGGGCGTCACCTACATTATTTCGATCCTGGCCTCGCTGGCGGTGGCTCTGACGGTCACGCCGGCGATGTGCAAGTTCCTCCTGCGCGGCCGGCTCAGTCGCACGGAAAGTGCTGGCCACGCATCCCATGGCGACGGCTTTCTGGTGCGCTGGCTGAAGCGCGCCTATGAGCCCGTCTTGCGGGCCTGCATCCGCCAACGTGGACCGGTGCTCATTGCCGCCGTGTGTATCACCGTGGCCGCCGTCTGGCTGGGGAGCACATTCGGCACCAGCTTCCTGCCCTCCTTTAACGAAGGCACCTATACGATCTTCCTCTTCGCACCTCCGGGAACCTCTTTGGTGGAGAGCGATCGGCTGGCTCGCGGGATCGAGGCCCGCCTTGCCGCCATTGAGGGCGTACGCGGCGTGACCCGCCGCACCGGCCGCGCGGAGCGCGACGAGCACGCGGAACCACCCAGCAACTCTGAGATCGAGGTCACTGTGCTTCCCGGCCAGGACGCGAAGAAGGTGCGCCGGCAGATTGATGCCATCCTGGCCGATGTGCCCGGGGTGAATACCACCATCGGCCAGCCTATCGAGCACCGCATTTCGCACATCCTGTCGGGCACGCCGGCTGCGATCGCCATCAACGTTTACGGGCAAGATCTGAACAAGCTGAGGCAGCTGGCCAGGGAAATCGAAGCGGCGTTGAAGACCGTACCGGGGGCGCGCGATGTGACCGCGAACCGTGAGGTCATGATCGTTTCGCTGCCGGTCCAGTACCGGCACCAGGACCTGGCTGCGGCGGGCCTCACCCCCGCATCGGCCGCCCGACAGGTGCAAATCGCCATGAGCGGCGAAGTGGTCGCTCAGGTCAACCAGGGCATTCGCCAGTACGACATGGTGGTTCGGCTGGCGCCGGAGGAACGAGAGCGCATCGAGCAACTCAGGGGTCTCCTGCTCCGCGGTCATGGCGGTGCCACCGTGCGGCTGGCGGATGTGGCGGATATCGGGCCTGAACAGACCTCGAACCTCATCGCTCGCGAAAACGCTCAGCGCAAAGCTCTGGTCTCATTGAACGTCGCTGAGGGCTACAACCTCGGAGACCTGGTCGCGGAGGTCCAGAAAAAGGTCGACCCGATCGTCCAGCGGGCGGGCTACACCGTGCATTACGGCGGACAGTTCGAGGCCCAGCAATCCGCGGCCCGGACCATCTACCTGGCGAGCCTTGGCGTGGCGATCATCATGGTCATGCTGCTTCAGCTCTCGACAGGCTCGATGCGCTCGGCGCTTTTGGTCATGATTAATCTACCGCTGGCGATCATCGGCGGGATTGCGGCGATTTACCTGACCGAATCACCGAATCTCCTCACCAATACGCTGGCTCTATTCGGGCTGTCCTCCCAACACTATGAGGCCCCAGTCATCTCCATCGCAAGCATGGTGGGCTTCGTGACACTGTTCGGCATCGCCGTGCGCAACGGCATCCTGCTGGTGAATCACTATCAGCATGTGATGACCGAGGAAGGCAAACCGCTCGGCGAGGCGATCGCGCAGGGTTCAATGGAACGGCTGGTCCCGATTCTGATGACCGCTCTGAGCGCGGCGTTGGGCCTCATCCCGCTGGCCATGGCCGCCGGAGAGCCGGGCAGCGAGTTGTTGGCTCCGCTGGCGGTCGTGGTGCTGGGCGGGCTGATCAGCTCGACGGCCCTGAACCTGATCGTGGTCCCCGCCGGCTACTCGTTGATCTTCGGCCATCGGGTACGAGGCGGTCAGCCAGGAACGGACGGAAAAAAGAACCGCATTCTCGATGCGGTACGGTCAAAAATGGGTTCTGACTGAAAGAGAGTCCAGAAGAAGGCGAGATCGCGCCAGCATGGTGGGCACGCGGGCGTAAAAGCGAGGATGCCATGGCCGGGTCACTCGTCGGCCATGGCACCTGCTATGGAGGCGGCCAATCAGTGTCCTGATCAGCCTGGATGCCTTTACCGTTCGCCGAAGACCCACGGATTGCCAGCATAGCCCAGCGCCTTGAAATCCATGCGGCCGGAGATGCTGGCGTGGCAGTCCTTGCAGCCAAGGGCCTGCTCCTTTGGCGCGATCTCGTGGTTCACACCCAAGTACATCACGGTGTTCACCCACTCATACTGGCCGCTGTAACTCTGGCTCGCGGCCGCGGTGCCCTCGGCCAGCGCCAGTTCCCAGTTGAACGCCTTCCAGTAGGCATTGGGTCCCGCCGCCGATCCGAACAGATGCGGCGTCAGCAGCGACTTATACACCGCATCACCCGGCTGGTTTCCGACCATCGCCTTGAAGGGGTAGATCTTCGCGTTGGCGTCGCTGATGC
>BTUC01000288.1:0-9243 GCA_045863575.1 Phycisphaerae bacterium | reverse complement strand
ACGTCACGCTGGCCGGGATGAACGGCCCGCCCACCGTCCCGCTGCTGGTCAAGCCTGTGTCCGGTGTGATCGACAAAGAACCCGGCAAAATGGCGGTCAAATCCCGAGTCGTTCCGGCCGTCACAACAGGGTTCAGGTCACCGTCCAGGACCCGGAAGTCGGACCCTTGCAGGTTAATGGTGGCTTCGGATCCGGAGGATGTTCCGGGCGCGATGGCGACATCGAGCATAGCCATCAACGTGTAGGTCGGTAGCGCAGGCAGCGCGGGCGGCATGCCGAAGAACGCCGACCAGCCGAACTGGTTATCGTTCAGGTTGGTATCCGACAGTGATCCACCGATCCCGCTGAAGAAAGGAGCAATGGTGGCGTTGGCGAAGGATAGGCCGCTGCCGGACGGCGTCAGGTCGAAGTTGAACTCAAAAACGGTATGCGGAGCCGGGGTAGCCGCTCCCCAGATGTAGACCGTACGCGATACGCCATCCGCGGGAATGCCGGCAAACTCATCGATTCCTCCGTTGTCGTTCAGGTTGCTGTCCGTAGTCAACACCAGGGTTATGTTGCCGTGTACGGGGGCAACGCAAAGCCCGGCAAGCAGCGCCACGATGCAGGCTCGATTGCACGTCATGGTTTCCTTCCTTTCTGTTGCCGCCACGCAGGTTGGTTCACCGGGGCTCAGGGCCTTGCGGGGAGCGATCTTCCGCTCCACTGTGTCCTAAACAACGTGGAGAATACGGTCGCATCACTGATGTTGACGTTGCCACTCCGGTTGGTATCGATCAGCTCAATGTTCCGGGCGCCGTTGAACTCGGCCACGAAGGAGGTCGCGTCGGAAATGTTGGTGTTGCCGCTCTGATCGACATCACAAGGGAGAAATCCGAAATCAAGCTGCCATGCAGCCTCCGCTCCGAGTTGGTTCTCCACGCTGGCGAGCAGCGTTGCCCAATGGCCCGCCTCAAGGGGCCCGGAGAGCGTGATCAGCACCAAGGGATTTCGCGTAGCGTCGACCGACTGGACGGCCGGGGGCGCTGCACCGGAGGTGGAGGTCATGCTGAAGGCGGCCGCGCTGAGCGGCGATCCGTCCGTATTCCGCACGAACGAATCGAAGGTCAGCTCGATTTGAGAGATACCGCCCGTGTCGCCGCGAGGATCGATATGACCGTCGGCGGGAAGGCTTGACACGAGTGTCGGGGGCGAAGGAGGCGTTGAGGGCACGCCGGTGATCACCACGTCATCGATGTTCCAGCCGCCGTAGTTCCATGTCTCGTCGCTGGGCCCCATGACCCAGCGGATGTAGACGGTTGCCCGGTCGTCTGCAACGCCGGAGAGGTCGTACTCCTGGACGGACCAGGAGGTCTCGATCAGCGTGCCTCCCGAGTGCTCGAACAGCGTCACCCAGGTCAGCCCGTCGTTCGAAACTTCCACTGACGCGTGGTCGTACAGGCTCTCTTCCACGTTGAGCCAGCGGCAGAAGCGCAGACTTACGTCGGTGTAACCGGTGCAATCGATCGGCGGCGTGGTCAGGGCGGTCCGCGGCAGAAAATCTTCGTAGCCGCCGGCAAGGTTGTATCCGTAGACATGCGCGCCGGTGCACCCGGACGTGGGATCGGGACCGTTCAGCATCCCGCCGTGCAGACCATCGTTGCCCAGGGGGACGCCCCACTGCCAGAGGCCCTCGGTGGTCCAGCCGGGGTCGCTGTCCATGTTCGCAGAGAGGATCGTCTGAGGTGGACGGCTCACCCGGACGGTTACGCTGTCCGACGCCGGTTTCCCCTGGTCGTCGGTAACGGTCAGGGTGATCTCGTGCACCCCGACTGCCAGGCTCACCGTCGGAGAGGAGCCGGTCGCGATCTCAAGCCCGTTCTCCGTCCAGACGTAGCTGTCGATGGAGCCGTCGACGTCGCTGGCCGTCGCCACGAGCGTGACGTCCTCCTGGCCATTGGCGTCTGCATCGATCACCCATTGATCCGGCCCGGCGTCAACAGCGGGGGTCTGGTTGTGTTCCCACAGGGCCAGCACGGCCAGGGCCGTGTCGTAGGGCTCGGCGGCCCACGAACCGTCCGGCTGCTGCATGGCCCGCAGGGCGGCAATGGCACTCTGAGTGGCCGTCTCAAAGGGATACCCGTCATCCAGAACTAGAACGCGTGCGGCCAGGGCGGTGACATAGGGCAGTGGAGTGCCGTCGTATCCGAACGCCCCGCCGGGCAGCTGCCGCGACTTCAGGTAGTTGATGCCGGCCTTCCGCTGGGGTCCCAGGTCGTAGTGCGCGAGATCCAGCAGCGCCTGGAGGACGTGGAGCGTGGTATAGAACTCGCTGTCGCCGCCGCGCTGCAGGCCCCAGCCTCCGTCGGTGTTCTGCGCGAGAACCAGGTAGTCCAGAGGATCAAACAGGTCGAACGTATCGAAGGCAGGCGTCTCGTACCCCGCGGTGAGCGTGTAGGCCCCCGCCGCCGTGCCGGTGTTCTGAACGACGATGTAGTTGTGCCCGGCGGTGAAAGGCAGGCCGGAATCCGGGTAGGCGATCCAGTGGCTGCCGGGTGGCAGTGTGAAGCCCATGCCCCCCATGGGTGGCGCCCCCTCGGCCATGCGCAGGTGGACGGTGGTGCCCGTCACCGTGATCCAAAGATTCACCCGGGTTGCATCGGCGGGGATGTCCCATTCATGAACGTTGTAGGCCGCCAGGCCCACCGCCTGATTGGTCCGGACGAGACCACCGGCTCTCCCGGCCGCATGAAGCGCCTGAAGAGCGACGGCCGTGGTCATACAATCCGTGGCGTACCCGGCGGCCAGGCCCCAGCCGCCCTCGGGATAATTGGGCAGGGTGTTGTCGGTCTCAACAGCGGTGCGGGCCGCCCACAACGTCCACGTCAGGCCCTGAACGGTGAGTGCAGATTCCTGCAACCTCGCCAAGGCGGTCACTTGGCGGGCCAGTTCTTCGTAACTTTCAGCAGCGCGACCGGCAAGCCAGGCTGCCCCACTAGCCAGGCTCACTCCCCCAGGAGCTGCCAGCCCCAGGGAGTCAAGTACCGTGCAGGTGTCCACAAATTCATAGGTGTTGCCCCATGCATTGCGAGCGTTCTGGTGCGACTCAAGCCAGGCGATTCCCTGCTGAACCGGCTGGACTACAGCATCCGCGGCCGCTCCAGACGCGCCCCAAAAGGTATCTAACGCCTCGGCGCATACCCCTTCGCGTGTGACTTCTCTGCAGTATGCCGCCTGTCTTGGATCAGCGTTGGTACGTTGGCGAATCAGACCTTCCTCGGCTGAAGCCACTGCTGCTCCATCGGGAGCGAGCAAGAACACGCAGATCAGCCCGAATGCAGGATTGCCCATGGAACGACGCGTAGACACTGTAATCATCTCCGATACGTTCACATGACAGACTTCCAGCAACATGAATGCTCAGGGTTGGCGCCTTGACTGAGAGTCTTGCTCAACCCTCTTCCTGATGCCGTCGGCTGAGCGCCTCGCCGCCTGGCGCACACGCTCGGGTTGGGTTGTGTCCAGGGCCAAGCGCAGCAGAACCTCGCGCGCCGCCTCATCACCGCAGGAGCCCAGCGACAGGGCAGCCTGGCTCCGCAGAACGGCCTCAGGCTCTCCACTGTCATTAAGGGCCCGACCAGCCGGAGCTGGCTTCGAGAGTTCGGCAAGCAGGAATGTCTGTGCTTCGCGGCCTCCCAACCGACCCAGAGCCTTGAGCGCCTTATGCCGGGTGATCCAGTCCACATGACCCATTCGGATTCGATCCACAATCAGACTGGCATCTTCGGGTCCCCCGAGCTTTCCAATCGAATCAATTACGAAATCCAGCCGGGCTCCAGTGAGCTCCTCTGTCTTCACGCTCTCCGCAAGCTTGGGCATCTCCATGCGCCGAAGCTTGGCGCCTGCTTCCACAAGCGCTTTGCGACCTGCACAGTCTGCCGGCAGGTCTTCAACCCGCGCAACAAGATCTGCCACATCGGCAGGCTCCTTCTGCGTGGCACTGCGGACCATTGCATCGGCCAGCTCCGCGTGAAGCGACTGGAGATCGCCGGCGCCTGCCGGGTGCTCAGGCCGAGGCCTGACTGCAGGGAGAGTGCCGCCCAATTCGGCAATCACCTGTGCTAAATGCTCCTGTCGAACACCCTCGCCTGCGGCATACGCCTCGTGCAAGAATGGCAATGCCGACGGTCGACGAAATCTGCCAAAGGCCCGGATGACACATGAACGCAGTACATCCTGCGGTGGACGCCCCGTGAGCACGGCCCCAGCCTCTATCCGAACGTTACGCTGGTCCACCAGGAGCCTGCCAAGCAAAGGCACCATCTGATCGACACCTGAAAACTCCGCCGGCAAGGCATCAATCTGAGTACACAACCGCAACACATCAACAGGCTGATTATCCAGCAGGGCCAAGGCGCTCATCGTGATCCTGGCCGCAACCCGCTGAACATCCGAATGGCCTTGCAGAGTGGATGCTTCCCGGGCTTCTTCGGCCCAGCCGGAGGACGCCATCATGAGGAGACCACCCGCGAATGGCACCAGTCCGACCCTAGAACAGTATATCCAGTATCGCATGAGTAGTACGCTCCTGTGCGCGCAGGGACACGCTAATTGACCCAAATGAGATTGAGGCCGTCCTGCTCCACATCCACACTTGGCACGCAGTAATTCGCGGGAGGAGTCCTGCCGACTTCAGTCTTGAGGAGCATGACGGCCGTTCCCGCCGTATGAGACGAGACGGCTGTTCCACACTCGCCCCTGGAACAGCCCGTGAATTCGGTTGCGGTTGACCCGGAATATCGTATGATCTCATTATCAATCTGCAGCCAGCCGCTGCTGCTCGCACCGGAGGTTGAGACCACGCGAGCTACATTGCCTATCTCTGGCATTGCCCCACTCAGAGACGTGTTCGGTGCGTAGCGATACCAGATCTTTCCGTGCAGGAAAGGCACCGATTGATTAAAGTACGCCGCGCGGAATGCGTCGTTGGCCGCTCCGTTCGTGGCTCCCGAAGGCACAGAAGCGTACACGTTCATTTTGATGCCCCCGGCGTTGTATGGCCCGAATGAGGCATCGTACAGATAGTTCGAGCCGCCCCATTCGAGAAAGTTGACGCAGTGGCCGTCATCGGGGGAATGAAAGAAATACCGCGCTGCTCCCGTGGTATAAGTGACATCGTCACCCGGGTCCGATTGGCCGAAGAATCGAGGTAACGGATAAGTCCCGGTGTTCACGTCCTTCCAGTCGGTTGCGCCAAACGTCACCGATGCGTTGTTCAATCCGGGACTCGTCACGACGATCCAATACCACTTCGTTTCCTCCGAGCATCGTGCAGCATTGCTCTGCAGCAGATAGCATCGCTTGTGAAGCGAGATCCCCTGAATCTGAGCGAGTGCCTTGAAGAACTCATACCAGCCGCCGCACATTCCCCCATGATTTGTCAGAATGTCCAGAGTGGTCCATCCGCCGATACCGTATCGCAGAGCATTGCTGGAGGACCAGTCCGCACCTGTGATGACCGTGCTTGTCGAGGAGCGAAGCTGTGGAAGGTTTACGTACAACGCGTCGGTCACCTGTTTTGCGTCTGCACTGCACGGCACACCTTGTGCCAGGCGGCACGAGTTCATCACCAGCCATTGATACTGTGACCCGCCAGGAGACCCTCTTGTGATGCTGATATTGTGTCGCGTCGGATTGCGCTTCATTTCGACCCAGTCTCCATGTCCGCCGTTCAGATCTTCAACGCGATACCACCAAGTGTACTCAAAATCATGGATGTGCTGGGTGATAGTCTCGTGAAGAGGCGTTCCGTCGTTCATGTCAATGACGCCGGTCCAGTCACTGAATCTATCGGGTATCGGGTTCAGGACATGTCCTGCATTGCCTGTCGCTTTGACTTCCACGTTGACCTGGTGTGTGAGGGGCCGACTGGCTTTGCATGTTATCTTGCACTGTGCAGCGCTTCCCCCTGCGTAGGCGGCATTATTGTTGACAGTTTCGCCTCCTCCAAAATCACGGGTAAACTCGGTAACGGTGTCGGAGGATACTATGGCGCCTGTTGAATGGGACGTAAGGGTACAAGCGGTGTTCTGGAAGTTAACCTTGATGACTTCCGGGACGACCGCATTGATGGTCGCCTCACACTCGGATATGGGATCTTCTGAACCGCCGGTCGGTGGAGTACGAGGCACAGTGACTTGGGCCTTTACCGTTACAGGCCCTTCTGATTCAGGCGTGCTCTCGAAGTCTACAAAATCTCCCTGCCTGACTCCTCGCCCTGTGAGGGGTGTGCCAACTCCTTGAGAGTACTCGAAGTGCCACCGGCTGGTCGGGAAATGCGATGCCAGATCACTGGGCTCTATCTGGGCATGCCAGCGGATCTCCTCTTGCTTAAGGTGCACGTCGTCCTGTTTGGGCTCCTCGAAGCGAACTCCCGCGATGGCAATCTTGCGCTCACCCTTCCATACGCCAAAATGGAGAAACCAGCCATAACCGATGGCCACTGGCCGGAAAATGAAGTGGCCGGGGCCGAATGTACTGGTCGAGTAGTGTGTTTCCCGCTCGTATACTGTTGCACTGGTTTCGGTACCGCCACCGGCAAAGTGGTACTCCAGACGGTACTTGAACTTGATGCGCGTCGACTTGTTCGCAGCGAAAATGGCGTCCAGATTGGGTTCGTCCGCTGGCGGATCTTCTATGAGAAACTTGACATCAACTATCCGCCTGTCCCCTTGCGAGAGCCATACGAAGTTCGGCGGCCATGAATCCACGGTAGCTCCGCCATTGTTGTTGCCGGAGATGATGTATCCCGCGGCACCCGTGGCCGAGTCCAGGTCGATCCAGCCCAGGCCGGTCCACTGCCCGGTCGCCGGGGTGCCGGCCGTGATCTGGCTGGCCGGGAAAGTCACCGCATGGCCCCCCGAGATCGCGTTCTGAATGGCCGTCCGGGCCGAGCTCGGCAGCGTGTTGGCCGGCAGCGGCAGCGTGGACCATCGCTTGTAAACCGTGATACCGGCCGCTTTTGCCAGTTGCAGGATCTTGATCGTGCTGACCGATTCCTGGTCGAAGCCGTCCTCGTAGATGCGGCTTTCCCACAGTGACCCCTCCGCGCCGGTGAGCAGCATGACGTCCTTCGGCTCACCGTCGGCCGGATCCATGCGATCCACCGGCCAGATGCCCAGAATACTCCGGTCGGCATCCACCCGCAGGGCTTTCCACGTGAAGGTCATCGGCGTGCCGTAGCCGTTGTAGCTGACGTTGACAACGTTCTCCACGATGGCGTCGGCCACGTCCGTGGTAATGAAGTCGTGCATCAGCCGGCCGGCTTCCATGTCGGCGGCGTGGCAGCGTGCCATGTAATCCATGGCGATGTCGTAAAGCAACTGGGCGGTGCCTTCCGTGTCGTCGGCAGGCGGGGGCACCAGCATGCTCTCCGAGATCCCCTCAACAGCCAGGCCGATGGCCTGGTCCGCCCCGCACACGTTGTCGTTGTAGATCGCCGGCACCGGGTTCGATGTGCCCGCCGGGGCCAGGAAGTGTATGTCCGAGCTGTGCACGCGCCCCATGCCCACGCCTGCCGCTCCGGTCGCGGCATCCTGGCCGGCCACGCGCAGCACCGGCTTGAGATTCACCAGGTGCGGCGGCGTCTGGTAAATGCCGCCGTACGTATCAATCACCGCCTGGTCGGCAGGAGTCGCCGCAACGTATCCGATCGTGATCCGCTTCCCGGCCACCGCGGGCAGATTCAGCGTGTGGTTGATGAGCGTGGTCCCGGCGTTGTGCAGGTGAAAGCGGACCTGGTAGCGCTTCGTCGCCGGCACTTCGGAGTATTGCGTATCGCGCGTACGCAGCTTGTACGGCAGCGAGGCAGGCAGCTCCCCGAGCGTTTCGGGTGCGATCGTCTGCGAGCGCATGACCGATTGAACCGTTTCGCCGGGGTAGTGGACCGCGAGGTAGTCGCTGATCTGCTGCCTGAAGAGCTCCAGCAGCGTTTCCGGGCGGGGCAGCACCACGCCGGGGGCAGCCGGAGCATAATACTCCTCCACGAACGACTGGGCGTTGAAACCCATTTCCGCGGGGATGTCGATCCCCGGATAAATATCGTGCAGCTTGAAGGCCGGATCGAGCGGCACCCAGGTCGGCTCGCCGCGCCCGCGGGCGACCCACGCCTCGACCCAGACGCGCCGGCAGCGCACGGCCACGATGTTGTCCGGCGTCCCCTGGTAGATGGTCATCCCCTCCATGCCCTGGGTGGTCAGAATGCTGCCGGCCACCCGACTGTCATCGACCCCCAGCCAGCTGCGGGTACGATCCGGCGTCGTCTCCACCATGCCCACCGCGTAGCGGGCCGGTATGCCCGAGGCCCGCAGCAGCGCGATGAGGAGGCTGGCCAGGTCATAGTCGTTGCCCGCCCGCTGACGGAGCGTCTCGATACTGCCCTTCCGCGAACCGAGGTAAGGCTGAAACTCGCATTCGTTGCGGACGAACTCGTAGAACGCCTGCGCGGTGCCGCCCAGTTCCGCCGCCTTGTCGATGATCTCCTGGGTCATCTGGATGTCGATGGTCGGCAGCAGGTCGCCCGGTACGGGCGGCCCCGCGGCCATGGCGGCCGCCGCCGCGTTAATGCCCGGCAGCTCGGGGTCCCCTTCGGCTGCGGGTGCGGCCGCCGGGGGTAGAGGCTTCCAGAGGCTCGGCTGGGCGTTGTGAATCGGGGCCTCGGCCTTAAAAACCAGTTCGCCCACCACGGTACGGGCCGACTGCACCGCCTCAAGCAGATTGCCTGCGGCGCCGCCCAATTGGCGTTGCAGCAGACCAAAGTCGCTCTGATCGATGTCGCCGTCACCGTCGAGGTCGGCCTTCTCGCAACCGGCGGCGGAGGGGCGGATATTGGCACCCGTTATACAGGCCTGAAGCAGGCCGAAATCGCCCTGGTCCACGTCACCGTCGAGATCCAGGTCCGAGCGTGTTGCCGCGGCAATCTGCGCGACGCCATCCAGTGCACCCAGCAGTGACCCCATGGCCTGGCCGAAACTCTCGACGGCCTGTTCATGCCGGGAGAGGATGACCGGATCCAGACCGGCTTTGACGCAATGGCCACCGACCTCATCCAGGTAGCCCAGAATCTCCAGTCGAATCGGCTCGATCTCCTCCCGAACCATGCTCAATGAACGAAGCAGGCTGGGCACCTCTCCGTCCGTGCGAACGGCCTCTTCCAGCCGCGCCAGCAATTCCATTGCCTGTGAATGCTTCTGACTCAGTTCGCCT
>BTUC01000287.1:7600-9270 GCA_045863575.1 Phycisphaerae bacterium | reverse complement strand
CCCGTACATTCCGGCGCAGTCTCCTGACGGTCGTTATCAGACATAATAGCCTTCTGTTCGGGCCCCTGCCAGCAGAGGTGTGGGGTCGTGACACGAGTTTACGGTCCCAGCGGAGGGCGCGCGGCGGCTTTCTGTCCCGAACTCACGATGGGCTCGCGTCTGCCTGCTTGCGCAGGTTCAGGATCAGTTCAACCTCGCCGGGCGTCTTGCCCAGTTCGCGGGCAATCTCCACCGGCGTGAACCCGGTGTCGGCGAGTTCATGGACGATCGCGTGCCGCGAATCGGACGCCTCGGTGGGCCCCGGTGTGGACGGTGGTTGGCCGGCAGCTCGGGTCAGGCGGTGCAGCACGGCAATGCGGCGGTCGGCATCGCGGATGGCCGCCTCCAGCTTGGCAAAACGAGTGTCGATCTCGGCGCTGATCTTGCGCGACAGCTCCTGAAGCTCGACCAGCAGGTCGTTCAAGTCATTCTGGAGCCGAGCGTTGGGTTCGTGGACCGCCGGACGGGCGGAGGGTCCGGTAGGCCGCTCGACGCGGTTGCGCTGCTTGCGCCGCAGGGAGGACATGAGAAAGAAGACGGCGATCATGGCCAGCGCCAACGGCACCAGTCCGTCGGAGGACAGTACTCGGGCAAGGAAGCCTGTGTCGATCCCCAACATGATCATAGGTCTACCGTGCACCTGGATTATCGCCGGAAGCGTTCCCCGTTCTGCTGTGCCAGGCACGCATGGCTTCGTCCATGACGTCCCTCAACGGCCTGCCGGAAGCTGTGGCCGCCTTGCGGCAGTCCTCGAATTCTGGCGCCGCGGAAACGACGCGCCCGGTTCGACGGCCGACCTTGATGCGAACCGGACCGGCGGAGGTGGACACCGTCTCCGTCTCGCGGGCCAGCTTGCTTCGCCGAGCGATATGGCCGCGAACGCCGAAGGTGGTTGTCTCCGCAAACAGGATGGCTTCCAGCGCATCCCGCAGTCCTGGTGGCGATAACACCGTCAGCAGGGTGGCCGGACGGTTCTTCTTCATGTAGATGGGTGCGGTGAACACATCCAGGGCGCCGGCCTCAAACAGCCGGTCCTGGACATGGCCGATCAGCTCCGGTGAAACATCGTCCAGGTTGGTCTCCAGTACGAGGATCTCGTCCGTCGAATCCTCATCGCTGGTGGGGGAGGCTTGGCCGATCAGCAGGCGCAGGATGTTAGGTCGCGTTTTCCCGTCGCGTTGGCCGGCGCCCACGCCGATGCGCTCCAGCTTCATGGCCGGCAGCGGCCCGAAGGATTCGGCCAGGGTGGTCAGGATGGCCGCTCCGGTCGGAGTGGTGAGCTCTCCGGGTTCGTCGCAGGCGGCCAGTGGCACGCCTTTGAGCAACGCGGCCGTGCCCGGAGCCGGAACCGGCATGGTGCCGTGCTCGCACTCGACGGTCCCGGTGCCCGTGGGGATAGGCGAGCAGTACACCTTCTCGATGTCCAGCAGGTCCAGGGCCAGGCATGCCCCGGTGATGTCCACGATCGCGTCGATGGCTCCAACCTCGTGGAAGTGTACCTTCTCAATGGTTGTGCCGTGGGCGGCGGCTTCTGCTTCGGCCAGGCGGGTGAAGATGGCCAGCGCGCGCTCCCGCACGCGCTCGGAGATCTGCGCCGCGCCCAGGATCTCGCGGATGTGCTTGAGGTGGCG
>BTUC01000287.1:0-7590 GCA_045863575.1 Phycisphaerae bacterium | reverse complement strand
GTCCACGCCGGCGTCCACCTGCACATCGAACTGCGTCGCGGCGAAGCCCTGCTTGCGGATCCGATCGGCAGTGAGGCGATACCCGGGGACATTCAACCCGGCCAGTCCGGCCTGGATGCTCGAGAGTTCCAGGCCAGCGTCAAGACAGGCGCCCAGGATCATGTCGCCACTGGCGCCGCTGAAGCAGTCAAAGTAGGCAATCCGCATCCGAAATCCCTGTCGCTAACGCCCATCCAGGCGGGCTTCCGCCCGGGCTGATGAGCTCGATCCTGCCGCGTTGCCGAACCGGGGTGGAGTCTACGAGTCCTTTTAACCCTTTGCAACGGAGCTTTCGCTCCACCTCGCTGGCATGTGCGAATCCGTGTCGCAGGTGCTGCCCCATTCACGGGGCGTCCTCGCCGAAGGCGGGCTTCAGGCCAGTGCTTCGAGCACTGGTGCCAGGAGCGCCGCGCCTCCCCCTCTACCTCCCTGTTCCCTCCTTTGCGAGTCAGGCCGTTTTAACGGCCTTGTATACAGGTGGCGGCTTCAGCCGAGCATGTGCCCGGCGAACCGCGGAGCCACAACCAAAGCCCCGGCAGGGGTGACAGAAGGTAGCCCAGGGCGAAGGCGGGCGCGCAAGCCCGCCGCAGCCCTGGGATACCGGCATTCAGCCTGCCGCCAGAGCCCCGTAGGGGCGACAGAATCATCCCCGTCCAGGCTTACATGTTATTGCGTTTGCAGGAGCACGGCCGGCCGTTCTTTCGCGCCCTGCTGGGCTCGCACACGTGTCGCAGCGCGTCCCCGTTCCACGGGCTGGGCGCCCGAGGCTAACTGTCCCTGATCGTGGCCCGACTCGAGCGGCAAACAGGCCGGGAGCTGCACGCCCGACGGGTCGGACGACCCCGGAAAACCAAAAGAGAGGAGGGAAACAGGTGACTGTTCCTGATTAGCCTGATTAGCGTCCCTGATTAGCGATTAGCGATAAGCAATGTTGTAGCTTATGACGTGTTCTTACATGTACATGTCAAGCTGCTTTTTAGGCCGTTGTAACACGTCGCGCCCGGATGCCTGCGAGGCTGAGGAGAATGATTGCAAACAGGGCGGGCTCGGGCACGACATTGAACGTACTCAAAGTGCCCACTAGAGTGAAACTGCCTGCACCGGGAGCTGTAGTGCTGTTACCCTTTGCGAAGAAGGATTGGCTCTGAAACTCGGCCACCGACACTGAGTCGATCGGTATGGAGTCACTCATGAGTGCGCTCGCCGTATTATCCGTGAGGGCCGCACCGATCGTGGAGATAACCAAGCCGTCCGCAATCGAGAAAGAGCCGCCATTGATAGTCAGCATATCCTGTCCGAAGACGTCATTGCCCACAAAAATGACTCCGTCTCCACTTGACGATCCCGAGTACGTCCCCACAGTAAGCGCAAAGGAGAACTGCGGTCCTCGGTACTCGCCGCGCTCGGGGGAAGAATTCAAGTCGGCCGCACTGGTGTCGAAACTAAATCGCCCTGAAAACTCACTTCCTTCCCGGACCGAGCTGTCGAGTATCCCTTCTATGTCGTCCACCGTGTGTACTGTTCCGGTGAACTCATATGCGAGCGGTGCGGCCCGAGTGCTGCCCGCCAGGGTGAGCAAGAGCCCTATCATGCCGGATGGAATCAACATCTTCATGCAAAGCTCCTGTGCAACAAGCCTTGGCGTGCCTGAGGATTCGAATAGCGAGAGACTGAGCAGCGGTGACCAGAGGAAAGAGATATGATGACAACGCGCCGCCGCATAGGCGTGCCGGTGCTGCTCTTCCATGGGTGTCGAGTATCGGGGGAGTCATTCCTCAGGGCTCCTGCAGGTAACGGGCCAGACACGTGCGCCGTCGACTTAACCTATCTGGACCCAGCCAATCCGCCGTTCCATCGTTGGCCAGGAACGGCCACAAGGCATTCCACGTGCGCACCAATCACCGGCTGCCGGCACGCTGCCACGGCGGAATCCCTTTGTCTCGCAACCCTGGCAGATACTCACTTGTGCGTGAGGATAGAGAGCAGCCCCGCGATCACACCCACCCATGACTAACCCCGCTTCTCAGTTGTTCTCTTATCAGAGCTTCAGTGTCGTGTCAACTCGGATTCCCGTTAACGCTACAAGGAAGTCTTATTCGGCATCCTTGAGCCTGCTCCTACCCACCACCGAGTTGTTTCCGCAAATCAGGCCGGTCAGCCTCGATCGCCAGTAAGTCCGAAAACCTCTGTGAAGTGGCGAGAATCCGTCTCCCTCTGATGCGGGTAATCGCCGCTTGTAACCTCCGCTTTCACGAGAGCTTCGCGGCGGACGTGTCCGCGCACAAAACGGGCGGTTATGGCTTTCGGGATTAGCCAACGCCGCCCGCCGATTCCCACAAATGTTGGTCGGATCTGGTTTTACAGAAACTGCAACCCGAAATAAAGCCCTAGCTGGCTCTTCGCGCCGACGCTTGTTGGGCTCGCACTCAGGGCAAAGTACCAATCATGGCGTTCATCCGAGGTATCAGGGCCGTTGGGCCGAAGACCCGAAGTGCCGGGGCTGGAGTGGGCCGACGAACCGAACGTCGTGCCGTAAAACCCGAGGCCTGAAGCAACCGTGGGGCCGCTGAACTCGGTGAAGTTGTCCCCGCGGTTGAGGCCAGCTAAGAACCGGGTTTCTGCCATGCTACATCCCCTCGCTCGCGTGTAAGAGTCTGCACTTCTGGGATACAGCTCACCGAAACGCGCTCCAGATAATCGGTCTCCCCGACATAGATTTCCGTCAACCGGCTCGTGTCCGCTCGGTCGATCATGATATGCGGAATGATGCCTTCATTCAGGAAGAACCGGAGCAGGCGGTCATCAACGAGATCATCGGGTACTCCCAGGCAGACCGTGTCTGCTCGATACGCCTTCAGCATCTGCCGCAGGTCGTAGAACATTCCCGGATCAAGATCAGATTGAAGGTCAACCGGTGACCACTTGGCGCACGGAGTCGTGGTGACGCCATGATGCCGTTCTTTGAGTGAGAGCAGATGCTGGATCGGTGACCATTCGGTGAGGAAATCCGGCTCGTCCGGTTGACGGCCATATGCGTATTTCATCTCGTCCACCAGCGCACACACCAGACAGCGCTCTGCCCCGATTCGCGCCACTACTTCTTCTACAATCGGCCAGGCGTCATAATGCTTCACATCGACCATGGCCACGATATCCGACTCAGCGATCATCTCCACGGCTTCCCAGATCGCCATGGTTTTGAAGTACGGCTCGCCGCTCTTTTCATGGTACTCCTGCGAATGGCCAAGATAGGGATGACCTCTCTCGTCAACGCAGACATCCAGATCCATACTCTTGTGCTCGGCGATGGCTTGCTGCAACAGTCCCTTCGTCACCGTCCAGGTATGGAACAGGGTGAACGGTTTCTTTGAAGACAGAATCCGGGCTGCCAGCGATCTTCCCACTTTGCACTTCCTCACTGCCCACCGCTGGACTGAAAATGCATCGGGGCAACTCCGGTTGCACCGAAGCCGCCCCGTGCTGGCAGGCTCCCACGCCCTCAATTCCTGTCCGCCTCAACGCGCGCTGTCGTCCGGCGCTTCCGCTTTTTGATCCGAGGACTCGTCGTCGAGAAGATCCATTCTGACGGCCGTGCGGATCTGCTGTACCAGGGGAGGCGCGGGCGTGCCCCTGGCGTCCGTGTCTGCTGCGTCGCTGTTGTTGGTGTCGAAGCTGATCCGGATGGTCATGTTCTGGCTCTGCCGAAGCTGCACGAGCTCGCCGCGCTGGTAGTCGATGTACGCGGTTCCATCGCCGCCGCTGGTGCTCAGCTCCATGTTCATAGACCCCAGCAGGTTCTGGAGCAGCGAACCCGATGTGCTGGCCGCCCGATCCGCGGGGTCTGGCGGCAGGATGCGGTAATTCTCCTTGACCCGGATCTTGGCACAGGGCCGGCCGCGGAATTCCTGGATGCTGATCAGTTCATACTCGCCCTTGCCTTCGATGCGGCTGTCCACCATCGGCACCTTCATGCCCCAGGACTGCTCCCACTTCTCTCCAATGCGGGCGGCGCCCTGGGGGGGCGACATCCGGTAGAACGACTGCATCTGGTCGTTGAGCGTGCTGTCGTCGAATATGCCGCCGAGCTGGTCCATCAACGCCTTGGCCGCCGCGGCGCTGTGGCCTTCGCTGGCCATGGCCTGCAGCGCTTTCCTGATGCTCGCAGACAGCCCCTCGATCTTGAGCGGCTGGCCCGATTCCGAAAGCGTCATTGTGAAGCTGGCGCCCACCATGGCCGAGAACAGCCGTCTGACCATTTCTGCCGGGGGTGCGAACACTCCTTCCCCCGTCTTGTCCCCCCGCTTGGACGGATCATACGTCCGCGAGTCAAAGTTGATCGCCATCGCCCCCATGCTCATCTTCATGACCACTTCGTCGAGGGTCACCTTCATCTCGGCCGATCCGTCCGGATTGACCTGCTGGCAGGTAGTGGTCATCACCTGCTGGAAGGTCTGCGTAAACTTCTGCTCTGGCAAGGGGGCGGGCAGTTTGATGCTGCCGACGCTGCGCGTTTCCACCCTGTGGCGTACTACCCGTCCGGGTTCGAACTTGAATTTGAAATCAATCTGCGCCGGCCGGGAGGCCGGTTCAGCGGCCAGGCCGAGGGTGGTCAGCGCGCCAAACAGCACGGTGGCCGTCAGTATGCGTGTCATGGGAGTCTCCTTTTGCATCAAGGCACGGCGGTGCGGTTTGCGGCATCCATCAGGATGGCGTTGATGCGGTCCTGATGGCGCTGTACCAGCCGGCGCTGTGTCGGAGTCAGTTCCAGAGGTTTCCCGTTCACGATGAGCTGGGTGCTGCCGCCTTCCGACTCGCGGTGGATTTGAATGTTCAGATGCTTGCCGTCCTTCGTTCTGAGCCGGTGTTCCGCACTCATGCGTTCGGAGAACGGGCCGGTCGTCGGCGTGTCGGTGGCCTCGGCAGTTTCGCGGGCCGCGCTGCGCAGCGATCCCCAGCGGGCCTCGCTCTGCTCAATCAGCAGAGCCAGATCTCGGCCGAGTTCCTCCAGAACCGCCGCGTGACTCTCCAGCCATGAGGGCGATGGACACGGTTGTAGCCCCGCGGGCTGGGCCTCTTTCGCCAGCCTGAGCACCTGGACGGCTTCGGTGAGCAGGTCACGTGCGCGCGCTTGCAGCGCCCGCGCCAAGCGCCAACGGGCACTGAGGCCTCCCTGATCAGGGCTCTGAGCCGCAGTTCTGAAACGCACGATCGTCTCCTCGCTCACCGGTCCGTCGAGATCCAATTCTGCCAGACGTTCGGCTACGCGGGATTGCATACTCGCGTGCGTGGCGGCGGCGGTCAGGTACGCGGCCCGGGCAGCGTCGTTCTGATCCATGACTGCCAAACAATCGCCGATGCTGAACGCCACGTAACCGTCCTCGTCCAGGTTCAACTCCGGATGTGCATCAGCGGTGGCCTTCAGCTCCTGGAAAATGGCCAGGGCCTCCTGCGGGCGATCGACGTTGAACAGGTCGGTCGCCTCCGCCGTTTGGTCGATGAACTGGAGCGCGATGTCAACCGGATCGGGCGGTTCGCTGCGCTGCGCGTGCGTCTGAACCGCAACGGCGAGACAGACCGCCAGGGCGAGAACAGTCCACGTGGTGGTCGTTCCGGCCGACCTGGTGACATTGGTGAAGCGGATACGTTGCGCGCTCATGACTCAGGCTCCCAAGGCTGATAGCCTGCTGATGATGATTGGAATCCGCTGGACGGCCGACGGCGGATCGGTCACCGGCGCTTCCTCGATAAAGGACAGATTACGCACAGACACCGGAGCCGGCTCGGCGACCGATTGCATGAACTGCTCCAGCGCGGCCGCCTGGGCCACGGCCGCCAGAGGACTGACCGGTACCGGCAGGGTCATGGACTGGCCGACGCTGGCCAGCAGGGCCGGGCTGAGCGGCGGCGTGCCGGGCGTCGGAACCGGGCCCGACTGCTGCTCGACCGGCAGCATGCTGCTCAGCCATCCCAGCAGCAGGAACGTGAGGCAGGCCGCCACCGCGCCGGAGGCCGGGTTGCTCAGCAGGCGAGACCCCGCGGAGGAGTCTCGCCTGGAGGTTGCTGCCCGCCGGCCATCCGGCGTGTTGGCCTCGATAGCGGCCGCGATCCGTGCGCTCAACCCGGCAGGCACGTCCACCAGCGACGGGCGTCGAAGCAGATCGTCCACGCCGCCGAACTCGCTACGGCAAGCCGGGCAGCCTGCCAGGTGCAGCTCGACGCGGTGTGAGGCTTCCGCAGGAAGGGCTCGATCCCAGTAATCCTCGATCACCCGCTTTACATGGCTACAGTGCATGATCCGGTCTCCGGCAGTCGGCCAGCAGTCATCAGTTCGCGCAGCCGCCTGCGTCCGCGATGCAGATACGTGCGGACGGTGTTGAGCGGCACGTTGAGGACTTCCGCCACTTCGAGGTACGACATCTCGTGAAAGTGAAACAGCACGATGGCGGCCCGCGGAGCCTCATCGAGCTGAGCCAACCAATGCTGCCACTCGCGGGGGCTGGGCAGGTCTGGCCCGTCGTCCGGCGTTCCGGTGGTCTCGGGGCGGGTTTCGGCGATTCTGGGGTAGCGGAGCCGTTCGCGTCGCCGGGCTTGAAGGTGGTTAATCGCCAGATTGGTCGCGATCTTGAACAGCCAGTTTCGGAAGGGATGGTCCATGCCATACTGCCCCAGCCGCTCCAAGGCCCGAATAAACGTGTCCTGGGCCAGGTCTTCGGCGTCCGTGCGGTTACACACGATGCGCAGGACCACGGCGTAAACCCCCGGCAGGTGCCGATCCACCAGGGCGCCGTATGCCCCCCGGTCGCCGGTCATGGCGGCCCGGATCAGTTCGGCGTCCTCGTACTGGTCGTGGCTCCTCGGCACGTCCTGCTCCCGCGTGTACCTCCGACCATACTACAGCGCGGGCCGGAGAAAGTTTCAAAGCCCAGGGCCTGACGTTTGCCTCGCCGTTCAGAAGGGGGGAAACCCAGAACTCTCCCCCTTGCGAAGGGGGGGCAGGGCGGGGGCAACGACCGGCGTCGCTGCCGGCCGTTCGTCCGACGCCAACGGCCGGCAGGGACGCCGGCGGCTACCAAACGGGTCGGGCTGGAACGTCGTTCGGCCGCCTCGCCGACCGCCTCGTCCCCTCACTCCGGCGACACCCGATAGATTTGCTGTGAAGTTACGACATACAGCAGGCCGTCCGGTCCGAAGCGGATATCCGTTATCCCTCCGCCGAAGCCGGACGCAAACGTGGTCTGGCCGGCTACCGCGTCGCGGGCCGCATTCAGCGTGTACTGGAGGATCTCACCCGTCCGATACAACGCCACGAACAGGCTACCCTCAGCCGAGTCGCCGTACGTGTTGTCGGGAGCGAAGTCCAGACCGGTAGGTACCACCGACCCCTCACTGTAATCCACCAACGGGTCCACCAGCGTCCCTACGTCCGGCTCGAAACCGGTGCCCGCGCTGATGCCCTGGACCTCCGGCCAGCCGTAGTTGCCGCCGGCAACGATGCGATTGACTTCGTCGTGGTTGAACGTGCCGTTCTCGGTGGCGAACAGCACTCCGCTG
>BTUC01000286.1:0-9288 GCA_045863575.1 Phycisphaerae bacterium | reverse complement strand
CTAAGAGTCGTTCTCGTCTGGCATGGGCACGGCGTCCGTGTTGTCCCCGGGGGCAACCCGCATACCAAGCCAATCCGCTTCTGGGAATGGCGTATTGCGCGGGTGAAGGAGCAGGATTCCGGCGCCCTTTTTCTGGCGGAAGCGTTTACCCGCCCCAAGGTCATGTACCGACTGGCCAAGCTGGGCTTCTCCCAGTCGTACACGTACTTCACCTGGCGCAACGATCCCTGGAGCATCCGCCAGTACTTCGCCGAGCTGACCACCCCGCCGGTGGCGGACTTCTTCCGGCCGAACCTGTGGCCGAACACGCCGGACATCCTCAACGAGTACCTGCAAACGGGCGGGACGTCAGCTTTCATCGTGCGGGCCATCCTGGCCGCCACGCTGGGTGCCAACTACGGCATCTACGGGCCGGCCTTCGAACTGATGGAACACACGCCGGCCAAGTCGGGAAGCGAGGAGTACCTTGACTCGGAGAAGTACCAGATCCGGGAGTGGGACCTGGATCGCCCGGATTCGCTGGGCGACCTGCTGACGCGGCTGAACCGCATCCGGCGGCAGAACCCGGCGCTGCAACGCGACCGCACGCTGCGCTTCCATAACTGCGACAACCCGGCCGTCATCTGCTACAGCAAGACGCACGGCGACAATGCGGTCCTGGTGGCGGTCAATACCGATCCGCATCAGACGCAGTGGTCGCAGGTTGAGCTGGATCTCGAGGCGCTCGGTCTGCCCGAAAACGCTCCGTTCCAGGTGCATGATCAACTGACCGACGCACGCTATCGCTGGCAGGGCCGCTGGGCCATCGTCGGTCTGGATCCGCGCTCGGGCCCCGGGCACATATTCGTGGTGCGCCGCCGCAGCCGCACGGAGGCCGATTTTGAGTACTTCGCCTGAGAACCTGGCTCATGGAGCCCCCATGAGGCACAGGTTTTCAACCCGCTGAGGTTTGTTGTGAAGAGGACGCTGACACAGCCCAGAAGCAGAAGTGTGGTCAAGGCCGCTCCGCGATCCGACCCGCTATGGTACCGCAACGCGGTCATCTACCAGTTGCACGTCCGCTCGTTCAGCGACAGCAACGCGGACGGCGTCGGCGACTTCAACGGGTTGATTTCGCGCCTGGACTATCTCGAGGAGCTCGGGGTCACGGCCGTGTGGCTGCTGCCGTTCTATCCGTCGCCGCTCAAGGACGACGGCTACGACACCGCCGACTACACCGCGGTCCACCCCACCTACGGCGACATCGAAGACGCCCGCCGCTTCATCGACGAGGCCCACCGCCGCCAGATCCGGGTCATCACCGAGCTGGTCATTAACCATACCTCCGACCAGCACCCCTGGTTCCAGCGTGCCCGCCGCGCACCCCGCGGCAGCCCGGAGCGCGATTTTTATGTCTGGAGCGACACGCCCGAGCGCTACGCCGGGGTCCGGATCATCTTCAAGGACTTCGAGAGCAGCAACTGGTCCTGGGACCCGGTGGCCAAGCAGTATTACTGGCATCGCTTCTACTCGCACCAGCCGGACCTGAACTTCGAGAATCCCCGCGTCCACGAGGCCGTTTTTCAGGCCTGCGACTTCTGGATGCGCGCGGGCGTCGACGGGATGCGCCTCGACGCCATACCCTATCTCTTCGAGCGCGAGGGCACCAGTTGCGAGAACCTCCCGGAGACGCACGACTTCCTCCGCAAGCTGCGTGCCCATGTGGACGAGCGCTTCCGCGACCGCATGCTGCTGGCCGAGGCCAACCAGTGGCCGGAAGACGCCATCGCCTACTTCGGCGAGGGCGACGAGTGCCACATGGCCTTCCACTTCCCGCTCATGCCGCGCCTGTTCATGGCCTTGCGCATGGAAGACCGCTTTCCCGTCATCGACATCCTCGACCAGACGCCCGACATACCCTCCACCTGCCAGTGGGCCCTGTTCCTGCGCAACCACGATGAGCTCACTCTGGAGATGGTCACCGACGAAGAACGCGACTACATGTACCGCGTCTACGCGACCGACCAGGAGGCCCGCATCAACCTGGGCATCCGCCGCCGGCTGGCCCCCCTGCTCAACAACAACCGCCGCAAGATCGAACTGATGAACGGGCTGCTCTTCTCGCTGCCCGGCACGCCGGTCCTCTACTACGGCGACGAGATCGGCATGGGCGACAACATCTTCCTCGGCGACCGCGACGGCGTGCGCACACCGATGCAATGGAGCGGCGACCGCAACGCGGGCTTCTCGCGGGCCAACCCGCAGCGGCTGTACCTGCCCATCATCATCGACCCCGAATACCACTACGAAACGGTCAACGTCGAGTCACAGATCGCCAACCCCTCGTCGCTTTTGTGGTGGACGCGCCGCCTGATCGCCCTGCGCAAACGCTACCCCGTGTTCGGGCGCGGCGACATCCACTTCCTGACCCCGTCCAACTCGAAAGTGCTGGCCTTCCTGCGCCGGGATGAGCACCACCAGGTGCTGGTGGTGGCCAACCTGTCCCGCTTCGCGCAACCGGTGGAACTGGACCTTTCCGACCACTGTGGGGCCACACCCGAGGAGATGTTTGGAAAAGTGCGCTTTCCGCCCGTGGGCGAGGACGGCCGGTATTTCCTGACCCTGGGACCTAACGGTTTTTACTGGTTCCTGCTGGAACCGGCCGCGCCGCCGGTCTCCATCGAGGCCACCGGCGTGCCGGAGGTGCGCATCGACGCGCCGGGCCGGACGCTGCTGGGGGAACCGGCCTTCGAACGCGAGCTCAAGGGCCAGTTGCCGGCTCTGCTCCAGCAACGGCGCTGGTTTGTCTCCAAGGCCAGAGCCATCCGCGACGTGGAGATCCAGGAGCGAATCCCACTGCGCGCCGACCCGCGATCTCCGGTCCAGCGGACGCTGTTCCTGATCGAGGTCGAGTTCACGGAGGGTGAGCCCGAGGTTTATGCCCTGCCGCTCGCCGCCACGCCCCTGGACGACTGGCAGGCCGCATCGGCCGCATCAGGGCAGGAAACCGGCGTGCTGATGCGACTCGTGGATGCCGAAGGCGCCGGATGGGTTATCCATGATGCCATGAACGATGCCGAGTTCCCGCGTCAGTTGCTTCAGTCCGCACTCCGCGGGCGGGAGATCCCCGGCCAAAGCTCGCGGCTCGTCGGCCGCCGCGTTGGCGACCGGCGAATCTCCTACCGGGAGCTGTTTTCGCTGCCGGTCCACCTGCCGGAGCGGGAACAGAGCAATACCAACGTCGTTTTCGGGAAGCGGCTCATCATGAAGCTCTACCGCCGCCTGGGCGACGGCCCTAACCCCGAACTGGAACTCGGCGAGCACCTGACCGCCCGGGCCCGCTTCCCTCATACCGCCCCACTGACGGGAACGGTCGAGGTCGCCCGTGGCCGGCGTCATGCCCGCACGCTGGCGGTGTTCTTCGAGTACGTACCCAACCAGGGGGATGCCTGGTCTTCCTTCCTGGACCACGCACAGCGCTACTTCGAGCGGCTCGATTCGCTCATGGCCGAGCAGATGGCGGAATTGTTCTTGCCTCAGGAGGCCGACCTGAACGGCGACCAGGAATCGCCCTCAGCGATCGCCCTGCTCATCGGCGAGCCGCTGGAGCTGTGCCGGCTGCTCGGTCGGCGAACCGCCGAAATGCACGCGGCCCTGGCCGATGATCAGGGCCACTCTGAATTCGCCCCGGAGCCCTTCACGCTCGCTTATCAGCGTTCCATGCTCCAGTCCTTGCGCAACACGACCCGAAGCACCATGCGCTTCCTGTCGCAGCGACTCGAGAAGCTCAACCCGGACGTTCAGGAGATGGCTCGCACGCTGCTGAGCCGTGAGGGCGATATCCTGATCTATTTCCGAAAGGTTACTGGCCGTCCACTGCGCGCCCAGCGCATCCGCTGCCATGGCGATTATCATCTCGGGCAAGTGCTCTGGACCGGGCGGGACTTCGTGATCATCGATTTCGAGGGCGAGCCGCTGCGATCGTTCGGCGAACGGCGCATCAAGCGGTCGCCGATGCGCGACGTGGCCGGCATGGTCCGCTCCTTCGATTACGCCGCGTGGAGCGCGCTGCGCCGTCATCGTGAGTTGCTGGCTCACGATACGGCCGCTGCCCGCGATCGCGACACCACCGGCGCGGTGATCTGGGGCGAGTGGCTCGGTCGTGAGTACGTCCGTGCCTACACGGAGCGCTCCAATGAGCTGCGACCCGACCTGCTGGCGACGGAGTCGGCTCCGGTGCTGAGAACCTGGCTGCTGGAGAAGGCCCTCTACGAAATCCTCTACGAGCTGAACTCGCGGCCGGACTGGGTGGAGATCCCCCTGCGGGCCGCCCTCATGCTCCTGGAAAACGCCCGCAACGAGGACCGAAGTTGACAGGGCCAGCATAACGTGTGCCACTGCTCCACAGCTCTCCCCCCTTTTGAAGGGGGGGTTGGGGGCTAGGTCCGCCCCCCTTTTAAGGGGGGTTGGGGGCTAGGCCCTCCCCCCCTTTTAAAGGGGGGGCCGGGGGGGGTTACTGGGACGCCACCAAACACGGAAGTCGAGTGTGGCACCAATTGAGTATGTCACCACCAGAGTGTGGCACTGCGAGAGTGTGCCACCGGGTGGCACCGGTTTCCAGCCGGTGTATCCACATGCCCCGTTGTGATCAGTACGAGGGAGTAGTCGAAATGAGCTCAACCGCCTACCGCGAGCAGACCGTTGCCCCGCCCATCACCAGGACCGAAGGCGGTGAGCAGTCGCTGATCACCGGCGATGATCTGCACCTCTTCAACGAAGGCACGCACTCACGACTGTACCTCAAGCTCGGCGCCCATGTCCTGGACCGCGGGGGCGTGTACTTCGCCGTCTGGGCCCCCAATGCCCGCTACGTCTCCGTTCTCGGCGACTTCAACGGCTGGGATAAAGGTGCCCACCCCCTGCGGCCGCGCGGCGCCTCCGGCATCTGGGAAGCCGTCGTGCCCGAGGCCAGCGAGCACGCAGCCTACAAGTTCCACATCGCCTCGGCCCACGGCGACTACCAAGTGGACAAGGCCGACCCCTTCGGCTTCTGGCACCAGGCCGCACCCCAGACCGCATCCATCGTGCACCGCCTGGCCTACGAGTGGAACGACGCAGAATGGATGGATGGCCGTAAGCACCGCCAGGGGCTCGATAAACCCATGAGCATCTATGAGGTGCACCTGGGTTCGTGGATGCGCGTCCCCGAAGACGGCGATCGGTTCCTGACCTACCGCGAGCTCGCCGAGCGTCTCGCTGACTATGTGGCCCAGCGCGGGTTCACCCACATCGAGTTCCTCCCGGTCATGGAGCACCCGTTCTACGGCTCCTGGGGCTACCAGACCACCGGCTACTTCGCCCCCACCAGCCGCTTCGGCGAGCCCCAGGATTTCATGTACCTCATCGACTACCTGCACCAGCACGGGATCGGGGTCATCCTCGACTGGGTACCGTCGCACTTCCCCAACGACGAGCACGGCCTGGCCTTCTTCGACGGCACGTACCTCTTCGAGCACATCGACGCCCGCCAGGGCTTCCACCCCGATTGGAAGAGCGCCATCTTCAACTACGGCCGGCACGAGGTGCGCTCGTTTCTGCTGTCCAGCGCCATCTTCTGGCTGGACCGCTACCACGCCGACGGCCTGCGCGTGGATGCCGTCGCCTCCATGCTTTACCTCGACTACGGCCGGCGCCACGGCGAATGGGTCCCCAACGTCCACGGCGGCCGCGAGAACCTCGATGCGGTCGAGTTCCTCCGCCAGCTTAATCGTGAGGTCTACGCCAGCTTCCCTGACGTGCAGACCATCGCCGAGGAATCCACCGCCTGGCCCATGGTCAGCCGGCCGGTCTACCTCGGCGGCCTGGGCTTCGGCCTCAAGTGGGACATGGGCTGGATGCACGACGCGCTCGACTACTTCAAGCACGAGCCCGTCCACCGCAAATATCACCACACGCGCCTCACCTTCCGCGGCATGTACCAGTACACCGAGAACTACGTGCTGCCCCTGTCGCATGACGAGGTGGTGCACCTGAAAGGTTCGTTGCTCGGCCGCATGCCCGGCGACGACTGGCAGAAGTTCGCCAACCTGCGCCTGCTGTTCGTCAACCAGTGGACCCAGCCGGGCAAGAAGCTGCTGTTCATGGGCGGCGAGTTCGGCCAGCTCGCCGAGTGGAACCACGATGCCAGCCTCGACTGGCACCTGCTCGGCCACCCTCTCAACCGCGGCCTGCAACGCCTCATCGATGACCTCAACCGCCTCTACCGCGCCAAGCCCGCGCTGTTCGAGGGCGACTGCGACCCCTCCGGCTTCGAATGGATCGACGCCAACGACTCCGTCCAGAGCGTCATCGTCTACCTGCGCCGCGGCCGTCGCACGGAAGACACCCTCCTCATCGCCCAGAACTGCACCCCCGTCCCGCGTCACAACTACCGCATCGGCCTGCCCCAGGGCGGCGCCTGGCGCGAAATCCTCAACACCGACGCCAAGCTCTACGGGGGCAGCGGCCAAGGCAACCTCGGCGGCCTGGAAGCATCCCCCCTGCCCCACTTTCAATGGCCGAGATCGCTGACGCTCACGCTGCCGCCCCTGGCGGCGGTGGTGCTGGAGCCGGTGAGGGAGGAAACGGCAGGTTGAAGCCAGCCATTACGGCATGATCCCCAGGCGGTTTTCCGCTACGAGTGAGACATTCGCGGCAGAGGAACATCAGGTTCCCGAGCGAAAGGGCGGCGCCACTGACACCTGCGAGTCTGGCGTAAGGCCAGGCAGACACCGACCAGGCTGCACGATTCTGCGGCCGGCGCGTTTTCCGTATCATGACGAAAGGCATGAGAGGCCGTTAGCACGGCATTGGACATCCATGCGCAGACAAGGCATATTGATCGACTGCTCATACGGAGGAATACATGGCAGGAATTCAACAGTCGATCACGCGGCGGCACGTACTGCGACGCGCCTCGCTTCTGGCGGCAGGGGCTGCCGGCATCGCGAGTTCAGGATGCTCCCAGGGGCGCCGCGAGTATGGGCCACGAAGGCCGGTGCGGGTGGGCCTGGTCACCGACGTTCATTACGCGGACAAGGAAACCGCTGGAAATCGTCATTACCGCGACAGCCTTGGGAGGCTGTCCTCGGCCATCGATCACTTCAACGAGCTGGAAGCCGACGTGGTGGTCGAGCTGGGTGACTTCATCGATGCGGCATCTTCAGTCGAGCAGGAGCTGAGCTGGCTGGAACAGATCGAAGCGGTCTACGCCAGAGTTCGTTGCCCCCGGCATTACGTTCTCGGCAATCACTGCGTCTTCACGCTGACCAAAGAGCAGTTCCTCTCGCGTTGCGGGATTGGCAGTTCCTACTACTCTTTCGATGTCGGGAGCTTCCACTTTATCGTGCTCGATGCATGCTTTCGGCAGGATGGGCAGCCCTACGGCGAAAAAAACAGCAACTGGACCGACGCCAACGTGCCGCCCGACCAGCTCGCGTGGCTGCGGACGGATCTGCGTGCAGCACGCCACCCGACCATTGTCTTCGTTCACCAGCGACTCGATGTGGACAACCACTACGGGATCAGGCAGCGGGTCGAGGTTCGTCGAGAGCTGGAGGCCTCCGGCAAGGTGCTGGCCGTCTTTCAGGGGCACAATCACGTCAACGATCTGAAGGACATCAACAGAATCCATTACTGCACGCTCGCGGCCATGGTGGATGCAGACACCAACGCCTACGGCCTGTTGACCCTCCATCCGAATGGGGCCATGGGCCTGGACGGCTACGATCGACAGGAAAGCTGGAGTCTCGCGCCCGCTACGCAGAAGGCCGGCGCTGTCCATTCGCCGGCCTCCCGATGCTGAACACCTTGCCGGCGCGATGGACCGACAACCCACAACCTGCTACCCACAAACACCGCGAGACGCTCTCATTTGGCCTCCACGTAGCGTCAGGGCCGGTGGTATCGGCGTTGACATCGGGAGCCTCCTGGTCGCAACCGCTGCACGATACTGCAATGAAGCTCAGGAGACAACGTGCCACCACACGTTCAGAATGGCGACTGCGAGTCCAGCGATGACGGTCCAAGCCGCAAAGTTCCACCGACCCCGCGCACAGCCGACACACGGGATGGCCACACAGCTCAAACCCAGCACGGCCCACAGCCAGAGGCTCTCTTGATCAGTCAGTTTCTCCATAAACCACCGATCTGGCTCAGGCGCAGCTCATGATGGTGGGGTAGCTTCTTTCGCCCCTACGGGGCTCCGTGTGAGAGGGGTCATTGGTTTCCCAGGGCTGTGGCGGGCTGGCGCCCCGCCTTCGCCCTGGGCTACCGTCTATCGGCCCTCCGGAGCTTGACGCGGATGCGACTGCAATTCCCGGGGACTGGCGAGGAGACGATTGCATCCCTCCGGGGACTGACACGGACGCGATCGCATCTGCAGTGAACCACGCTTATTCACTCGCGCATCGTGACGCTGCACCCACTCCAAACCAGCCGTTTCTTCATTTCGTTTTCCAGAAAACCGATAAGTGCGCCGACGGAGATACCGCGCATGCTGGATGCGATTGCCGGGTTATCGGGTCTTGCCGCAGGGTTGCTGGCTCCAACTGCCATCCGGCCGGCGCAGTCGCCTGCGCTGGCAGAAGGAAGTGACCGGACCCGAGCCGAGGATGCCGATCGATTCGAATACGGCGATCATCACACCCATGAAGGTGACGGCGCTTGCGAGTTCTGCCGGGCGAAACTGGAAGCCGAGTCTTCGGGCAGCACCGCTTCCCCCGAAATGAGCGGCGCCGCAGCATCCGGTGAATCGCATGAGGCTACGGAAGCCTCCAGGAATCTTCAGGTTGAGCAACTCGAGCCTGAAGAACAGGAGCAGGTCAAAGAACTCGAGAAACGTGATGCCGAGGTGCGCACGCACGAGCGCGCCCACCAGTCGGCCGGCGGAGCTCACGCCGGCGGCGCCAGCTACACCTACCAGCGCGGACCAGACGGCAAGCAGTACGCCATCGGCGGCGAGGTCTCCATCGACATCTCACCGGTGGACGGCGATCCGGCAGCCACGATCGCCAAGATGCAGCAGGTGCAGCGGGCGGCGCTGGCCCCCGCCACTCCGTCCGGCCAGGATCGCCGCGTGGCAGCCCAGGCGGCCCAGCTTGAACGTCAGGCGCGCAGCGAACTGATGGATCAGCGGCAGACCCCCGCGTCTGAGCCGGATTCCCCTGAGCCCGGCCGCTTCCTCGATCTCGTGGCATGAGGTCGCGGGTGCGGTGATCGAACCGGCCACGCACTCACAACCTCCAACCCACCACCAACCAACTACAGTTG
>BTUC01000285.1:0-9343 GCA_045863575.1 Phycisphaerae bacterium | reverse complement strand
CCTGGCTGGTGGGCAGTTCCGTGGGAACTGTTACACCCAGCTTGCCCGCGAGCACCACGAGGTCCTTCCAAATGCCCTCTCGATCGCCCGACTGGAGAATGAGGTCACGGGCCCGCTCGCACGATTTCCGGGCCTCCTCGCGATCGGCGCGCTGACTGCGGCTGTCTTCCATGCCGCTGCGCCGGAAGTAGGCTTCCGCCAGGTGGTAGTGCAGTCCCGACATCCCGGGGGCCAGACTCACCGCCACCCGCAGCCGGTTGACCGCTTCGTCGTACTTGTTGAACAACACCAGATTCCACCCGTAGGTGTCGATCACGCTGGCCCGGTACTCCACAGGGGCATCCGGCTGGAGGTTCTGGACCGCGTGCTCCGAGTAAGGCAGTGCCGCCTTCGGATTGTTGAGGTCCTGCATCAGGAGATAAGCCAGGTTGTTGAGCACGAGCGGAACGTCCGGGTCAATCTGCAGGATTTGCTCGTAGACGTCCTTGGCCTCCTCGAGCTGTCGGCGCGCATGCAGCGATCCGGCGAGGTCCTGGAGCAGGATCAGCCGATCGGCCTGACTGGCGGGATCTGTTCCCGAGATGCCGGCCAGCAGCTCGCGCATGGCCTTTTCGAAAGCTTCAGGGCCACTCTCGTGCCGGGCCAGCGAAGCGAGGGCGAAACGGATGGCGCGGTCATATGCTCCACCGTTGAGTCGTTGCTTGAGGATTTCCTCGGCTTTGGAGCGGCCAAGCGCCTGGGCCATGTTGGTGGCCAAGTCGCGCACGGTAATCAGTCTGCCCTGTGCCAGCTCCAGGCAGCGTTGGTAGTATTGTTGGGCCCTGGCTGGGTCCTTCCGGGCGTATCCGGCGGCCAGCTTTACAAGTACGTTCAGGTCCTCCCGCTGCGATGCCGGCAGCGTGTTATTGACGTACCGGGCCATCTCCTCGACCTGCCCCATTTGCAGGTACAGATTCAGCAGGACATCGACCCTCCTCCTGTCAAAGCCACTCTTGCGGGCCGCGTCCGCGGCCGCCTGAAGGGCGCGCGAGTTATCCTTGCGGTTGAGATAAACGGCTGCCAGGTACTCAGACCAGTCGGGATCGTTCGGGTCCTCGCGCATGCGCGCCAGCAGCAGACGCTCGGCGTCCTCATATTGTCCCGCTTTGAAATAAAGCCCATAGAGCTGCTGGGCAATCGGCTTGAGATCCGGCCGTTGGTTCAGGATCCCGCTCAGTTCAGCCGTGGCCAGGCTGCTTTGCCCCAGGTTCAACAGGGCCAGGGCCATCAGCCGGCGGTGCTCGTAGTTGAAGCCTTGAGGATCCAGGGCGGCGGCCTGACGCAGGTCCTGAACGGCGGCCTCCCAGGCGCCTTGCTGAATCTGGATCTGCCCGCGGCGGAAATAGCCGTACGCTTCCTGGGGCGAGCGGCTGATGTAGCGGGTCATGTCCTCGACGGCTTCGCTCAGCCGGCCGGTGGCGACGGCCAGATCGCAGTGAGCCAGTAATGGGAATGAATCCGAGGGGAATTGATCCCGGTAACCGGCAATGGCCTTCTCGACATCATTAAACCTGTTCACGTCACGGAGTTCGATCATCGCATTGATGAGCAGTTGACGCGCTCGCCGATTCGTCTCCTTCTGCTCTGCGCCGCCGCTGGCCTCGACGGCCTTGGTCAGCCATTCCTCGGCTTCCGCGGGGCGACGGGTCCGCAGAAAGAAGATCCCGATGTCCATATGGACCTCGGGAGTGGCCGCGATGTTGGCCGCCGCGCGATAAGCGGTATCCACGGCCGCCAGCGCCTGGGCATCGCCGCCCCCCTGACGGAGAACGGATTCCAGGTGCCCCGCCAGCATAAGCTGGGCCGTGGCCTTGTTCACGGCCTGGTCGTCCGGAACACGCTGGATGGTCTCCCTGAGCATCGTTTCCGCCCGTTGCGGCTCGGGCGGGTTTTTCTCCCGAAGGAATTGCGCATATCGCCCGACCACCTCCAGGTTGTCGGGCTTCAGCTTTCGGCAGGCCTGGAAAACGGCCTCGGCGTCGGCGAACCGGTTGACGCGCCCGTACAGGCCGGCCAGCCGGATGAGGTTGGCCATGTCGTCGGGATTGGATTCGCGGTGTTTTTCCCGGCGGGCAATGGCCTGCTCGGGGTTGCTTTCATCCTCCTGCTCCTGAATGGCCGCCTGAACTGCCGGGTGGTTGGGCATCAGATCGCGAAGCATCAGCAGGTAGCGCTGCTTCTGAGCGTCATCCCCGCGTCGTTCAGCCAGTTGAGCCAGTCCTAAGGCGGCCATCCCGTTGCGCGGATTGATGCGCAGTGCTTCCTCCAGGGCGGTACGCGAGCGATCCAGCTCGTTGAGTGCCAGCAGCGACTGGCCGAGCCACATTTGTCCGTCCGAGTAGCTGGGGAACTCCTTGAGTCCTGCTTCGAACTCCTGAACCGCTCTGAGCAGATGGTCCTTCTGGTCCGGCGGGGTCTTGCCGGACGCATCGGCTTGGCTTCGGGCCATGGCCAGCCGACCCCGAAGGAACCGGCCTCCGGCACGGACGGCGCCTGCTTCCACCGCCTTGCCGATGCATTGCTCGGCCAGCCCCCAATCGCGTTCCAGCAGCGCCAGGCCAAAGAGCGATCGGATCAGCTCCGTCTGGGCTGCTTTAACTCGCTGGTCTTTGGCGGGCATGGCCAGCGCCGTCTGCAGTTGTTTGATGGCGTCTTGATTGCGGCCAGCGCCGCTGTATAACTGCGCAAGCTCCGTCGCCACAATGAACGGATCCGTACCTTCCTGGATGAGCTCCTCAATCTTCCCGATCTTCTGCTCCTGGGTCAGGTTGGCATCGCCGTAGGCGATACGCAGCCTGCGGATGGTGGTCAGAATGGTTCGGGTGTCCTGGTCTGACGGCTGGCTGGTTCCCGCAGGAGGCGCTTTCACCGCGGCTTCGACGTCGTCCAGCAGCTTGCTGACCTGGTCCGCCCCCTTTTCTTTCCTGGACAGGACCCCGACGAGGTGCCGCAAGGCCAGCGTGTTTAACGGCTCGGTGGCCAGGGCCTCGCGCAGCAGGGTCTCGGCACGCGCCAGGTTGGCCGTCGTCGGCTCCGTGGCGCCGTCCTCTGGCCGAAGGAGGATGGTGGCTTCGAGAATCTTCTGTCCAGCCGGAGACTGCGCCGATGCGGCCTGGATTTTTCGGAGCTCTTCGATGTTGCCCTGTTTCTCGTAAACCCGGGCCATGGCGACTAGTGCCTGACGGTTGTTGGGATTGAGCTGGAGGGCCTTCTGGGCCGAGAGCAGGGCGTCCTCGTTCTGCCCGAGCTGAACCTGCAGCGCCGCCAGCATCCCCAGCGCGTTGTCGTTGCGCGGCAGTGCCTGCACCACCTCCATCAGCGTTTTTTCCGCCAGCCCCGATTGTCCATCCTGTGCGTAGAGGTTTGCCAGGTACAGCCCGATCTCCGCATTCGGAGGATTCAACTGCCTTTGTGCATCCTCCAGGGCCCTGATGGCGGCGGATCTATGGCCTTCGAGCATGTGGATGCGGGCGGCCATGAACAGCGCGCCGGGATCGCGTTCGCCCTGCCTCGCCTCGTTGGCATGCCCCTTGTGCAGGGCCTTCAGTTTTTTGAGCAGGTCCGCGAGCCGGGCATCGTAATCGGCGGCGGTGGTGTCGAGCGTGACCGCCTGGGCCATGCCCACCTGGAACGCCTGGCTGCGGATGATGGCCATGGAGTACAGGTTGCGGCCTTCCAGGTATGTCCCCCGCTGGATGCCCCAGTCAATGCGCTTCTGGAGCACCTGCATGGCTTCGTCGAACTGGTTCTGGAGCTGATAGAGCCGAGCCAGCCGCTGGTAGGGGTTGAAGTCGAAGGGCGCCAGAGAGACGGCCAGCTTGTAGCAGCCTTTGGCATCCTCTCTGAGGCTCGCCGTCTCTTGCTTGTGCTCGGGGTCGTCCTCTGCGGCCCGCGCTGTGACCAGCCAGTAATCACCCAGCACGCTCAGGATTGCAGAGAGACGCTGCCGGTCTTCCTCTCCCAGTTTGGAGGAAAGTTCACTGGCCAGCGCGTTGATCTGGTCGTTCTGGGCCTCGTTGGAGGCGGTGCTGGCCATGATCCTGGCCAAGCGTTCCCGCAAGGATGCGGCGTCGAGGCCTGAGAAGGCCGCCTGCGCCTTGTCCAGTGCGGCCAGCGCTGCCTGGCCGGCGGCACTCCACTCGTTTTGGAGCGCTGCGTTCGGCGTCAGCCCGGCATGCCGCTCGCTGGTGATTCGCTCGCGGGCGAGTTCCATGCGGTTGAGGTGAAAGCGCCCCTCCGTCTCCCAGCATTGAGCCGCTTGCTTCTTCTGGGCCGGATCCGTCGGCACATGCCGGGCCAGTTCCTCGTAGACGGCCGTGGCTTTGGCCAACCATTCGTCCGCCTCCCGGACGCTGGCTTCTGTGCGCGGCTCGCCCAGCTTGCGCTGCGCCTCGGTGAGGTAATGCCGGGCCAGGTTCTCGGCCAGTTCGGGATTGCCCTTGTTCAGCTCGAACGCTTTCACCAGTTTCTCTTCACCGGCCTTGAGATTCGTCTGGTTGACGTCCCGCTGGTTGATCAAGGCCATGCCCCAGGCGCTCAAACCCACGCCGCTCTCCGGATCCATGGCGCAGAGTTTCTCGGCTTCTTCTGCCAGGCTGGACCAGACGCCGCTGTCGTTGCCGCTCATCTGCACGAATTCCAGGAACAGCTTGACGATCCGTTCCTGGGCTTCCCTGGAAGCTGGTGTCTCATTCGGGTTGATCTGCTTACCCGTAGGATTGTCGCGTACCACCGTATGCCAGGCTTCCCGGGCCTCCCTGGCTTTGCCGGCCTTCAGGGCCATGTCACCGGCCAGCACCAGATATCGCCGCGCTTCCTCCAGGCGCGTTTCACGCTGACGGGTGTCCCGCTCCTCGCCGGCGGCGGCTTTCGCCCGCCCCCACGCCTTCTGGTAATACTGCATCGCCTGTACGTATTGGGGTGGGTCGGCGGCGGCAAGCTGCTCCGCCTGCTCAACCAGCGGACGCGGGTCCTTGGGCGCCAGTTTGACGATCATGATGACACCCGCAGCGGTGGTCAGGGCCATGCCTGCGATCGTCAGGCCCACGACGAGTTTCTTATTGAGTCGCTGTGCCATGTCTGTTTTTCTTCCTTCTGCTCACTTGTTCTGCGCATCGGCGATGGTCGCCTGCCAGTCCGGCCAGTGATCCCGCACGAGGACGGGAATGACAATCTTCAGGAAACGCTTGGCCGTTTCGATGGCTCGTTCCACGGCCGCGGGGTCATTTTCGCCGGGCGGCAACGTCAGACCCACTTCCAGCTTGCTGAAGTAGGCGTGGCTGGCCAGGGGATTTCCGACCACTCTGCGCACCCCGTCTCGATCCGCGCGCCATTCGTCGTTCGTCCGGAAGGTGTAGATCACGATCCGGCTCTCCTCGCCACCCAGCGAAGAACTCTTGGCGAATTGCAGAACCTGGAAGGGGACCTCCCTGTCCTTTTCGGCCAGTTCCGGTACTTCAAGGGTGATCAGCCGGTTGCCCGCTTCCTGAAAGCCGCTGCCATAGAAGCACACCTCAGGCACGTGGGGAACCTGGTCCGGCTTGCCCGTGTAATAGGTCACGAAGAGGTAGACGATGTCCGACAGGCGAACTTCTTCCCCGGCCGTCTTGTCGACCAGCGTCCATTGGATGTAGTCCTTCGTGCCCAGCGCGTCCAGAACGTCCGCCTGAATAATCTTGGGGGGACCGAACATCTCGTACGGCTGGAGCTTCTGCTGGTTCAATTGGTCCAGCGGCGCTCTCAGCGGGGCGGCCGTTTTGACCAGGGTGAGATCCCGGGTGAGCACCTCAAAACCGACGGCGAAAACCAGCAGAACCACTGCGCAGACGATGAACCAGCGGTTGGCCAGCGTCTCTCGAAGAGCATTGGCCCTGCGGTCGGGCTGAATCGGTGGCGATGAACTCGCGTCCGCCATGAAACCTGCCTTTCCTCTTTCACTTTCAGGACTTACGCAATTCCCCGGTGGTGGCAAGGCGAGCTGCACACACCTGGCCGGGCACTATACGCCGCATCCATCCGAAGGGTCAAACCCGCATGAAAGGAGCGCGTTGAGCCCTCGCGGTAGAGGATCGACACGCGGCCGGGCGACGGATGAAAATACCCATGTTGCAACTAAATCCTTTCGGATGCACAGCTTACGTGCAAATCGCGACGCGATAGCCTGTGCATGATCATCGGTCTTGTGCGGCCGCAAGCCCAGCTACCCGTGTGCCTTAAGTGCTGCCCTCCAGCTTTGACGTGCTGCGCGCGAACGGCCACCGGCCGTCTCATGTGAAGTGCTACGTGGGCCTGGGAGAAAAAGTTCAGCCGCCGCATCGGCCGATAAAGCCTCTTATGGTCCGTATACCGCCCAGCTCGCCACGCATTTCGTCGGAACAACGCAAGCGGTGCGTCATTATGGGGGCAGGTGGCCATGGGCGCGTCGTGTTGGACATCCTGCTTTGTGCCCGACAGTATGAGGTGACTGGATTCCTGGACTCCAATCCGGCCATCCACGGCCGGCGCATTGATGGCCTGCCGGTGCTCGGAGACGTGCACGCGGCGCCCGATCTGCTCCGGCAGGGGATCACCAGCGCCGTGGTGGCCATTGGCGATAATGGGGTCCGCCGGGCCATGGCCGATCAATTGGAGCAGGCCGGCATCGAGCTCATCAATGCGGTCCACCCCTCGGCCAACCTGGCCCGGAACGTCACGCTCGGCCGTAATGTGGTGGTGGCGGCCGGAGCCTTGGTCTGCGCCCACTGCCAGGTGGGCGACTCGGTCATCCTCAATACCGGCTGCATCGTCGACCACGAGACCATGATTGGCACCGCTGCCCACGTCTGCCCCGGTGCACGGATCGCCGGACGCGTCACCATCGAGTCCGGCGCTTTCATTGGCATCGGGGCAACGATCCTGCAAGGGCTTCGAATCGGCTGCGAGGCCGTCGTCGGCGGGGGCGCGGTCGTTATTCAGGACGTTGAGCCGCTGACCACGGTGGTGGGCGTGCCGGCCCGGGTGACGCATACGTCCCCCGATCTGGAAGAATTCACGTCCATGATGATCCCACCGTCTTTGCGCCATCTCCAGACGGCCGGGACGACGGGCAGTCCATAGGCCTCCTTTCGATTGACGACCCTTTTTAGCCTGGAGCCTGTCCGGGCGCGGTATGGAATTGGTTTTCAACCGGGGTACAGGTTGGAAACCTGCGCCTTGGGCCGAATAGCATGGGCTTTGCTGTCGGCAGGCGCCGGCCGGTCTGGTAAACTGGATAAACCCTCCACGAACCCCTTCCCATAATACATCAGTTTTCAGGGTTGCGCCGTTCACTCCCTTCTGGCTGCGCGAAAATCGGCAAAAAACCTTTGCGTTTCGTTTGCCCGGCCGTGGATTGTTTTTTATGTTCGAGGTGTCTTCAGACGATCTCATGTACGCGATGCGTCAGAAGAAACCACAAGTGGCCGTGAGGGCGGAGTTTGAGCCAGTCACGGCCGAATAACCGGGGGCCGCAGGGGTCAGGGTAAGCAGGCGGCCTCTTCTGCAAGAGCGATAACGGAAATGAACCTCGGCTGATGGATTTGCCGAGCAACGGCCGGAGCGTGATCCGGCTGAACAGGGAAAGTACGCCGTCAGCGGCGTAGGGAAAGACGCTGGCGGGGTGAGAAAGCCCGCGCGAGACGCGGGAAGGAAAGGAGAACCCATGTTGAATCGCGTCAAGAGCTTCCTGGTGAGCGAAGATGGCCCGACGGCGACCGAGTACGCGGTGATGCTCGCTCTGATCATCATCGTGGCCATGGCCGGCATTACCCTGCTGGGCACCAAGGTCAATGACATCTTCACGAACGTCGAGGGCGGCCTGCCGGACGGCACGTGATCGTAGCCATCAGCGCAGGAGTCGCGTCGGCATGACGCGATACGCGGGACTCAGGGGCGCCCGCCCTCACCGGGCGGCGCCCCTTCCCTTAGGAAGACGGAGAGACGGAGAGATGGAGAGACGGAGAGAGGATGCAGCGAGGCGACCCGACGCACACGCTTTCCTTCTCTCATTCTCTCCGTCGCTCCGTCTGATTCCTCCTGCGGGGAAGACAGGCGAGTTGACGGAGAGATTCGCGGTGCAAGACGTATGAAGGGGAGTACACGGGATGCAGGCAGCTTACTGGTTGACGACGTGCGCGATCATGGTTCCGGGGATTCTGTGGGCCTCGTGGATCGACTACCAGCAGCGGCGGGTGCCCAACTGGCTCAATGCCGCCATTGCGTTCGTCGGCTTCATGGCCCAGGGATACTTCTTCGGATGGGGTGGGCTGGCCGCCGGCGGCCTGGGGCTGCTGGTGGGTTTCGCCACGCTCATCATTCCATGGCTCATGCACGGCATGGGTGCGGGTGACGTCAAGTTGATGATGGCCATCGGCGTCTGGCTGGGGCCGTGGTTGACATTCGTGTCCTTCTGCGCGGGGGCAGTGATCGGCGGCCTGATCGCCGTGATCATGATTCTGGCCACGGGACGGCTCTGGAACGCCTATGCCAACCTGGCCACCATCACGGCAAAAGTCACCAGTACCTCCACTATCTTCAGCGAATTCGGATCGGCCAAGAGTTTCGGCAGCACGTCCCAACTGCTGCCTTATGGCGTGCCACTGACCATCGGAACGCTGCTGGTCTTCTTCGGCCAGCGGCTGGTTGCGTACTAGGAGGGGTCTCATGGTAAGCAGAGGATTCGGGCCGCTGGGCCGCCGATCAACGGGGCGGGGAAAGCTTCGCCGGGGCGCGGCCGTCGTCGAAATGGCCGTGGTCACACCGCTGCTGCTCATGATGCTCTTCGGCATCATTGAGTTCGGCTGGGTGTTCATGGTCCACGAGAACCTGACCAACGCGGTGCGCGAGGCGTGCCGGGTCGCGGTGCTCCAGGGCAGCACGGACGCGGACATCCAGGCCCGCTTTGCCGAGGCGATCGCGCCGACGGGACTGACCATCTCGCCCGGTATGCTGGTCATCACCCACGCAACAGCAACCAATCCGGTGGAGACGGTGCGCGTCAGCGTCCCGTACTCACAGGTCTCGCTGTTGGGTTCGTACCTGGGGCTGACCAAGACGGCCATTGGCTCGTCCTGTTCGATGCGCAAAGAGGGCATGATGTAACCGCGGTGCGGTTAATTAACCATCTGTTGGCAAGGGGATTCACAATGAAGAGTCGAGCCGTTATTCCACTGGTTTTCGGGCTGGCCATCGGCGTCTTTGCGATCAAGTACTTTGTCGATGTCGTGAAGCGGGCCAAGGGCGCATCCAACACGCAGATGGTAAACGTCGTCTGCGCGGTCAGCGATAT